>CAZEUZ010000001.1:0-4535 GCA_964515805.1 uncultured Cellvibrionaceae bacterium
CTCATTTATGCAGTCGCCAGACAAGAAAGTGCGTGGGCAACTGACGCCCTGTCGTCTGCGGGCGCTGTTGGCCTGATGCAAATAATGCCCGCAACGGCAAAACAAACTGCTAGAAAAATCGGGCTCAACTACGACAGAAAACGTCTATTTCAACCTCAATACAATATAACTATAGGCAGTCGTTATATTCGCAGCTTAATGGACCGATATGG
Organism: uncultured Cellvibrionaceae bacterium; assembly: GCA_964515805.1. Lineage (GTDB taxonomy): Bacteria > Pseudomonadota > Gammaproteobacteria > Pseudomonadales > Cellvibrionaceae > CAZEUZ01. The sequence continues at coordinate 213 of CAZEUZ010000001.1, forward strand.
AAGCAACCGATTGTTGGCTGTCGCTGCCTACAATGCCGGACCAAGCCGCGTCGACCGCTGGTTAACTGAGTCTGATCAACAATTGCCTTACGACGTTTGGATTGAAGTCCTTCCTTTCAAAGAAACACGCAAGTATGTCCAAAATGTATTAACCTACGCAGTAATTTACGGTTACATAACTGGAAAACCCGTCGCATTGATTGGAAAAGGTGAGGCCGATCAGATACTTTAATTAAAGTAAAATTACGCCATTAATGACCGCAGCATCCACGCAGTCTTCTCATGAATGACCATCCGGTCACCAATCAAGCTTGCCGAAGATTCATCACCCGCTTCTTGGGATTGTTCCAATACTTTGCGCGCTGTTCTTACTACTATTTCGTTATCCTCCGTTAGAATTTGGATCATGGAGCCTGAAGAGGGTACGCCGGGAGTTTCTTCGATAACAGTTAACTGATTTAGCTCACTGTAGGTACCTGGCGCGGGCGAACCCAAAGCGCGAATTCGTTCGGCAATATCGTCTACTGCCGTAGCAAGCTCGGTATACTGCTCTTCAAACATCAAGTGCAATTCGCGAAATTGTGGTCCTTTGACATTCCAATGAAAATTATGGGTTTTTAGGTACAGTGTATAGGTATCGGCCAGCAATTTTTTCAACCCTGTCGCAACTATTTCACAATCATCCTTGCTAAGCCCAATATTCATCTTATAACTTGACATAATAATTCCCTCGTTATGGCGTTAGTTAGCGGCGCTTACAATTAATAAGCACCTTTCACAGAACACAGAATATAAGAAAGCTTGCTATAGTTAAAATTGTTTAATTTGATAATCATGATAAATTTAAACAATTTTTGTTGTTTTTCCATCCTTACCTTGGGAAAACTACTTCCTTATCAAGGATCAACTAAAAAATTACCACAACCCTGTCTGAGAATATACGGTTCATCTTGGGTGAAATCCACAACTGTAGTCGGCTCTATACCACAGAAACCACCATCAATGACTAAATCCAACTGGTGCTCTAGGGTATCTCGGATATCATAGGGATCGGTCAATGGCATATCGTCGTCGGGCAAAATTAGCGTCGTTGTCATTATCGGTTCATTTAACTCTGACAACATCCCCAGAACAATCGGATTATCGGGGATACGTAAACCAATCGTTTTACGCTTGACATGTTTGAGTCGACGCGGCGTCTCCGAAGTAGCTTTTAGAATAAAGGTAAACGGGCCAGGAGTATGAGCTTTTAAACAACGGAAAATCTGATTATTAACCTTGCCATAAGCTGCCATCTCCGACAAGTCACGACACATCAAAGTAAAGTTATGCTGTTTGTCCATCTTACGGATGTCTCGTATCCGATTCAGTGCTGTTTTATCACCAATATGACAACCTAATGCATAAGCGGAATCAGTTGGATAAGCAATTAGACCGCCCGCTCGAATAATTTCTACCGCACGGTGGACAAACTTAGCCTGAGGATTTTTGGGGTGTATGGTTAGAAACTGAGCCACTGTAATTTTTTAAAAACTGCTTTACGATAATTAATTAGATGAATATCTGCTATAAAAATCGGAGTTTGAAAATCAGTATTCATTCTAGAATCCGTCCACAATAAATCTTTGCCTTTTACAAACAGGATTTGTAAAATCACTCTCATTAAGTTGTTGTTGAGATTTGAAATGACAGAAACAAAGCCTGCCCCAAAAGAGAATGCATTACTAAATTTACTGCTTAACATTGTAATACCAACATTAGTACTTATCTACCTAAGTGGTGAAGAGTATCTAGGTATTAAAGCAGCCATCGTTATTGCTTTAAGCTTTCCCTTAGTATACGGATTAAAAGAATTTATCGATACTAAGAAACTAAACATCTTTTCAATCATAGGTGTAATTAGCATTCTGCTTACAGGCACCATGACGCTATTGGAGCTACCCCCGCAATATATTGCTATCAAAGAAGCTGCTATACCAGGTTTGTTCGCACTGATAACCATCATTTCACTAAGAACACGCTACCCGATAGTTAAAGTGATTCTCTATAATGAGAAAATTATGCAGGTCGATAAAGTAACTGCCGCCCTTGATCAATTGGGCAACCAGCACGCTTTTGAGCGCGTTCTAATCAATGCGTCCTATTTATTGGCTGGGTCATTTATATTATCTTCGATTCTAAATTATATCCTGGCTACCGTTATACTGGTTAGTGAGCCTGGCACCGAGGCATTCAATGCTGAATTGGGCAAAATGAATGCACTTAGTTTTCCAATAATTGCCATTCCAGCAACAGCCGTCATGTTGTTCGCTTTGTTTTACTTGTTCAAACAAATCAAGCAATTAACGCAACTAGATTTAGATGAAATTCTCATTCAACAATAGACTCTAATAAAACCGTGTGGTACTCGATCTATTGCGAAGATAACGAAGACAGTTTAATTTTACGTAAACAGTCGAGGCCAGCGCATTTGGCAAGATTGGAGAAACTTAAAGAAGCCGGTCGACTGTTAGTAGCAGGCCCCTTCCCCTCAATTGATAATGAAGATCCGGGCGAAAATGGATTCACTGGTAGTCTGATTATTGCTCAATTTAATAATCTTAAAGAGGCGCGGCAATGGGCTGATACTGATCCTTACCTAAAAGGTGGAGTCTACCGACAAGTCATCGTTAAACCTTTTAAAAAGGTCCTACCATAGAAAGCGCTATGAGACAATGCAAGCAAATTCTACAAATCGTTACCTGGGCTATTCTCTGGTGCATTTTTTCATACAATTCATGGGCTACAAGTACAACTACTTATGAAGTATCGAAGCTCCAAAAAACCGAGCTGACTAACAATCAGACAAAATACGAAAAGTTACGACAAGCTTATAATCAAGCGATTATCGAGTTAGAGGAAAATAAACAACAACTCACCAATGAGATAATGCGTTCACAAAATGCTGTCAATGAATTACAGGAAATTAAAAAGATTTCATCAGAAGCCATTGAAATGAGTAATCATTTGCAAAGGCTAACCACTGAATTACAGCTGCAACAAACTGCACTGGATATACTTGAAGCTGAAAACCAAAAACTTAGAGAAAGTGAACGCAATACCTTCTTCATTTATGGAGCCTGCGCAGTGTTATCGGGAGTAATAGTGGCCATTGTCATACCAAAGCTGCGTTTAAAAAGACGCTATTCGGAGTGGAGTTAGAAAATCTGCGTATATGCCCACAGCACTGAGTGTTAATCTAAACAAAATCGCCCTGCTACGGAATTCACGTGAAGGCAACTACCCTTCCGTTATAGAGTTCGCCGAATTATGTATTCGCACTGGCTGCCATGGAATCACTGTACACCCGCGCCCAGATTTACGTCATATTCATCCTCGGGACGTGCTGGAATTATCCAATTTAATTGAACCTCACCACAATCAGCTAGACCTTAATATAGAAGGCAATCCATTCTCACAAAGCAACGATCATTATCCTGGGTTTATGACCCTCATCGAACAAGCACGTCCTCATCAAGCCACCCTGGTGCCAGATAATGAACAACAATTAACTTCTGATCACGGTTTTAATTTGACACTAACTCATAAACAACTGACTCCGATAATCAAACAGATCCAAAGATGGAATATACGCGTCAGCCTATTTATGGAAGCAGATATTCAACAAATAAAATTGGCTAGTGATATTGGCGTCGATCGAATTGAATTGTACACAGGACCTTATGCAGAGGCCTATGCAAAGCAATCGAAAGATTTGGATATACTCTATCAACGCTATTATCAAGCAGCTGAAATGGCACAAAAACTTGGGCTGGGAGTCAACGCCGGCCATGATTTGAACTTGGACAACCTTGGCAAATTTCTACAAATACCTGGAATACAAGAGGTTTCCATCGGCCATGGATTGACTGTAGATGCCCTGAAAATGGGTTATAGTCATGCGTTAAAGCATTATTTAGCGATCTGTAACAGAGGCCGCCTATCTGATTAAAATAAGACTTCGAAGCATGCCAATGTAGAGCTAACGAGGAGTTACTGTTGCTGCCCCAACATCAACGGTACTTTTATTCCTACTATTAGAAAAATAATCTATGTTAGTCTTAGTTGCAACGCCTTTCCCTTTAACGAATTTATCCACTTCTGGATGATTTTCTAATAAACCAGGATGTTTTTTTATGCTTTTAAACCAGCTTGCTCTTGCCTTGACAGTGGCGGATTCCTCTATCTTTGCACCTCGACGTAAAGTGGTAAAAGGGTAAATCAAATTATTTTTAAGTGTAGCTCGAGTTCCCGAGAATCGGGAATCAATGGCTGAATTAAAAA
>CAZEUZ010000002.1:0-4115 GCA_964515805.1 uncultured Cellvibrionaceae bacterium
AAATTCAATGCAACCATATTCATTAATGGCTAACTCTCTCATACGATCAGCCATTTTTGAATACGACTCGTCGAATTCTCTGATTTGTGCCCTGAAGATAACCGCATACATTTACTTCTTGATTTCCCCTTTACACATAACAGTATGTTATTGAGGAAGCCTCAATAACAATATTATCGGGAATCCCCGATTTGATATTAGAAGGGATTTCCTGCCATTCATACCAACAGACCCTGGCGTTATTTGCTATCATTTGCGGCAGTTTAATCCGTTAACCGTACAAGACTACCATCGAGATGCCGAGTATGCCCTCAGTAAATAACGCCCATCCTGGTTTTGCTACCATTCGCAACCATACCATCAGCAGTTTAAATATCGAAGTAACCGAATATCAACACCGTAAAACTGGCGCTCAGCATATTCATCTAGCCACTGATCATGTGGAAAATGTGTTTCTGGTGGCGCTGCGGACACTACCGGAAGATTCCACCGGCGTTGCCCACATTCTTGAACATACGGCGCTTTGCGGCAGCGAGAAATACCCGGTTCGCGATCCCTTCTTTATGATGATCCGCCGCTCATTAAACAGCTTCATGAATGCTTTTACCAGTTCAGACTGGACGGCCTATCCTTTTGCTAGTCAAAATCGCAAGGATTTTGACAACCTGCTTAGCGTCTATTTGGATGCTGTATTTTTCTCCCGTCTCGATCCATTAGACTTTGCCCAAGAAGGCCACCGACTAGATTTTGCGGAACCCGGCAACCTCGACAGTGATCTGGTTTACAAAGGTGTCGTCTACAATGAAATGAAGGGCGCCATGAGTTCCGTGACCGCTCAGTTATGGCAGTGTTTATCCAGGTATGTGTTTCCTGAAAGTTCCTACCATTTTAATAGTGGCGGCGACCCGGAAGCAATTGTTAATCTCAGCTACGATGAATTGCAGCGCTTTTATAAAACTCATTACCATCCCAGTAACGCCATCTTTATGACATTTGGCAATATCCCTGCGTTAGAACTGCACGCTCAGTTTGAAGCGTTGGCGCTAGGCCGTTTTAAGAAACGCGAAGAAACCATTCGCGTGTTACCCGAGAAACGCTACCACGCACCCATTCGCGTAGAAGAAGCCTATCCTTTCACACGGATGGATAAAAATGACGATATCGAGAATCAAAGCCATATTGTGATCGGTTGGTTACTGGGGCCCAGCACCAACCTGAAAAGCAATCTCGAAGCCCATTTACTCTCAAGCCTGATGTATGACAACAGTGCTTCGCCGTTGCTACATATGCTCGAAACGTCTGAATTGGGTGCTTCTCCCTCTCCACTGTGCGGTATCGACGATTCTCAGTTAGAAATGCTGTTCGTCTGCGGATTGGCAGGGACCGCAGCGGACAGTGCCTCAGCCTTGGAAGAAGCCGTATTATCGAAACTCAACGACGTAGCAACGGCAGGACTACCTCAAGATCAGGTAGAAGCTTCACTTCATCAATTGGAATTACAACAACGTGAAATCGGTGGTGATAGCTACCCTTACGGTTTGCAATTGATACTTAATGCATTGCCTGCGGCGACTCATCGGGGAGATGCTATTGCCCTACTGGATTTGGAAAATGCACTGAATGAATTGCGCCGCGATATTCAATCACCGGATTATATAAAACAGTTAGTGAAACGATTGTTATTAGAAAACAATCACCGCGTAACGCTTACTCTGAGACCGGATGAGGATTTTCAAGAACAGCAGCAAACCTACGAAAAAAACCGTTTAGCGTCACTGAAGGCAAGCCTCGATAACAATGATTTACAAACTATTGCTGAACGAGCCGAAGCTCTGGAACAAAGACAACAACAAACTGATGATACCGACATTTTACCGAAAGTCAGTATCGAGGATATTCCTCGGCAGACACCCTTCCCTACCGGGTTCAAGTCAACCATTGGACAACGTCCGTTAACCTACTACAACGCTGGAACCAACGGCCTGGTTTATCAACAGTGTATTTGTCCACTGTCAGTCATGGATAGCCAATTGCTGGAGACACTGCCCTACTATGTCCTCTGCTTAACTGAAGTCGGCTTGGGTAACCAAAACTATCTGAATACCCAACGCAGACAATCACAAGTCGTCGGTGGCATCAACAGCTACTACAGTTTGCGCAATCGTGTCGACGACAACGGTGAAATATGCAGTTATATGACGCTTTCAGCCAAAGCACTGCGCAATAATCAATCGGCAATGAATGAACTCATGCGCGATACACTAGCAACCGCGCGTTTTGATGAAAGGCAGCGGATCAAAGACTTAATTGCTCAAACACGCACCAGCCGGGAACAAAGCATCACTAGCAATGGCCATATATTGGCCATGCAAGTAGCCAGTGCCGGCGTTAATACCACTGCACAACTCATCCATCAGCTAACTGGACTCGGCGGATTACAATCTCTGAAAAAGTTGGATCAGTCAATCGACGACAGACTGGATGAACTGTTAGGATGCCTGCAAGCATTACATCAGCGACTTTTACAGACAGATAGACAGTGGTTATTGATTGGCGAAAAACAACAAAATCAACAGTACATAGACGCTATAAAGTCAGTCTGGCGAGATTTTGTTAGTAATGCCGATGATACGGCGACGAGTCATGAAACATTGACGGCAGATAGAGAGCTACAAACCATTCAACAGGCTTGGATCGTTAATTCTCAAGTGCATTTTTGTGCAAAAGCTTTCCCCACAGTCCCCATGGACCATCCCGATGCCGCGGCGCTGAGTGTACTTGGTGGCACGCTGCGTAATGGTTACTTGCACCGTGCCATCCGCGAACAGGGTGGCGCCTACGGTGGTGGTGCCAGTCAAGATAACGAGACTGGCTGTTTCCGTTTTTATTCTTACCGCGACCCTAGAATGACAGGCACATTAAATGACTTTGACAAGGCTGTCCACTGGCTGTTTGATCAACCTATATCTCGGCAACAAGTGGAAGAATCAATCCTGGGCCTAATCAGCACACTGGATAAACCGAGTTCACCGGCCGGAGAGGCGAAATCCGCTTTTCACGGTGAGTTGACCGGACGCACTCAGCAGAAACATCAACAATATCGTGAGCGGGTTATCGACGTTAACGCAGATGATCTACGCCGCGTCGCCAATACCTACCTACAGCCAGAAAAAGCTAATACGGCTATTATTACTGGCGCTGTAGGTAAAGAGGAAGCGACTAGATTGGGCTTAGAAATCATTACACTGTAAATCGGTGTGTAGTAACTTAGAACTTAAAGCTGACACCAATATTGAAAGCGCTTGTTTCTACATCATCAAACACGCTAGAACCATCGTAATCTCCATCTGGATATTGGATGTATTCCGCATTAAGGCTAAACTGCTTATTGATATCAAAGGTGGCGCCAGCACCATAAATGGCGCCACTAGCATCTGCAGAACCCCTTGCGTCATCTTCATATTCAACCCGGGCTAAACCTAACTTCCCATAAACATTGAAAGTTTCTGAGATAGGTAATATGCCAACAGCGGACGCACCTATCGCATAGTTTAATTCAAAGGCAAAATTTGCTCCTGCACCTGACACCTTATCGTCATAAATGCCCTTGTTCAACAGGCCTTCTACGGCAAAATATTTATTCAATTCACGACCCACAACAAAATTTATCGCGCTGGGTTCACTATCCCCATCTCCTTGGGCGCCAGCTGCTTTTAAATCGACATTGAGGGTAGAATAAGCGACACCCGCATACCAAAAAGGGTTGGCATGGTGCGCATGAGCAGTTGCTGACAATAAAAACAGTATGACTGCTGCTGTTTTTTTCATATAAATGTCTCCAATTAGATTCAAACAGTTAAATTCTATGCGCTGTAATTTAATTTATGATTACTACGCCAAAAACTGCGCAGTCGATAACATTACAATAGTTGACGTTTTATTTTCACTGATGTGATGGGATACTACTGTCTAGAATTATTCATTGCAATAAAATTTTTATACTCATAAATGGCATCAACAATAACTGGCGTCTGCAACCATTCCATGCTCCATCATTACCAAACATTATTGGCGGCACTGGCGCCGACAGCATTGGCAACCTGGGCGGAGAAACT
>CAZEUZ010000003.1:0-5837 GCA_964515805.1 uncultured Cellvibrionaceae bacterium
AAACGTACTACTGATGCACCAATTGGGAGATGTTGAGAAAGACCAGATATGGATCGAATACAATAACTTTCTGACAGATAAACAACACAGTGAAGCTGTTGCAAAGAGCGCGATCAATTATATTTTGTCGGAATACAGTGATTGGGACGAGTTTATTGTCGGCGCCATAACGGAGAAAGAGGCCAATAGGTTCTCTGAGTTGACCGATCTTACTTATGTAGGGCTGTGGCAAGCCCCTAGCTATGGCGTCAACATTGCCGAACTTCGCGAAAATGAAAAAAACTATTTATCCACTTTATCAAAAAATACTCGCTATCAAATTCGACGGTCAGCTAAAGGCTATAATCAGCAGGGAGCGATAACGCTTGAAAGGGCTGAAAGTGTCAGTGAAGCATTACATTTATTTGAACAAATTGCTCCTCTGCATATCAAACGGTGGGGTAAAAAGTCCGGCGACAGTGGTTTTACCAATAGACATTTCGTTAACTTTCATCAAGCCTTGATAAAGACAGCCTGGCCAAGACAACAAATTGATATATGGAAACTGAGCGCTGGAACAAAAGCGATTGGTTTTTTTTATGACTTTCTTTATCAGAGCCAAGTGTACTTTTACCTATCGGGGTTGGTCAAAGAGCAGGACAACAAACTAAGGCCAGGTCTCCTCGGACACAGTTTATGTGTAGAGCGATACCTCGCTCAAGGCTTCGATTATTATGACTTTATGGGTGGTGACGAACGTTATAAGGCAAATCTCGGTGAAATGGGTTCCAATTTGTATAAAATTTCGTTGCAGAAACCCAAATTAAAATTTCAGCTCGAGCAGATGGGACGCAAAGTAAAAAATACTTTGATTTGTAAATAAATAACCTCGCGCTTGCGCACGAGGAATTCCCGCTAGATTAAATATCAAGCATGGCAGTTCAATGGAATTACAAAAACATTAATGCAATATGGTGGTTTAATTGAGTAATATTAGCGTCAATTGGTTAAGTAAAAAAGAATACAGAGTAATCGCATTACTGGCTATCCTGTGGTTACTGGCCTTTTTTAAGGCTATATACTCCGCTGCAAGTGTTTGGTATATCAACGATATTTTCTTTCACTGTTTTTTTGTTCTCCCTGGTTCGATTTTCATCATTTGGCGCTTAAAGCCCAGGATTCTGCAGATACCACCTAAAACCAACTACTGGGCGCTGTTACCTCTTGCAGGCGTCTTATTGATCGGAGTTTTCGGCTTTGCCGGTGATATTGCTATATTCACCCACTTTTCTGCATTCGCAACACTGCCTTTACTCATTTGGTTTTTATTGGGCACAAAGGCGGCGTTCATATTATGGTTTCCTCTGTTATTCGTCATGTTTTCTATTCCTATTGGGGAGGAATTAACTCCCCATCTTCAGGAAATTGCCGCTGATCTTTCTTTCCCGATCTTGCAGTTAATCGGTATACCTGCCTTTCGCAATGGTCTCTACATAGAGATACCTAACGGCACATTTGTTGTAGCCGAAGCTTGCTCCGGTATCAGCTTTCTTATTGCGTCTATTGTATTTGGCTCTATATATGCCTATATCAGTTATGTCAAAGTATGGCGACAATTATTGTTTTTTGCTTTGTCATTTGTTGTTCCCATTATTGCTAATGCACTGCGAGTTGTAGGGCTCATATTAGTGGGTCACTTTTTTGGTATGGAACATGCTTCAGGTGCCGATCATTTAACGTTTGGTTGGGTTTTCTTTGCATGTGTACTCATACTTTTATTTTTAACCGGAGAGATGCTCCGAACCAAGTCTGATAAAGCGGCTATACCTGAGGAACAATCAGTGGAAACTCACAAGGATTGGGCCACTTTTAAATACAAGAGACCGGTAACAATTGCATCAATTTCGCTCATCCTAGTACTTGGTTGGCAATTAGTTATGTTATTTAGCAAGCAGGGAGTTTCAGGCAGCATTGACGACATTGAGCTGGCAGAATTTTCAAAAGTCAGCGAAAAAGATCCTAGTTGGCAAGCAAAGTACGCCAATTCAGCCGATAGCTACTTCGGTTATATTACGGAAGGTGATACACGGGCCGATATCAATGTATTCTGGTACGGCGTTATGGCTGATGATGCGGAATTGGTTTCATTGCAAAACAGACTGTTCGATGTTGATAAGTGGTCGCAAGTCGGCGTTCCACAAGTTCGTGTTATTAACTCAGGCGAAACTTCTTACTCTGTTAACATTCTCAAAATAACAACGTCGAGAGGTTACAAACGCCTTGTGGCCTACTGGTATGAGTTGCCTAATAGTCGAGAATCCAGCCGTGTCAAGACGAAACTTTACCAGACGGCCGATGTTATCTCAGGCGGGAGGGGTTCCGGTGCATTGGTTGCAGTTTCAATGACGTATAATTCATCCAATCAACAAGAAATAGAAGGTACATTGGAAGTTACCGTTTCACAATATGCCGACAGTATAAAAGCGTCGCTTCCGTTTTAATATGTTTTCTATAAATTGAAAGAGTTACGCATCGAACTCAACACCTGTTTTTTTTGGCGCTAGTTGCTTCCTCAGCCTTGCATAAGCAGGTAGCCCATTTTCATTGTAGGGAGGATAATCTTCTCCTTTGATTAATGGCGCAAGATAGTCGCGCGCCTTATCGGTAATGCCGTAGCCATCGGCGGATATATAGTTTCGGGGCATTTTTTTCTCGACATTGGCCACTTGACTTAACGGAGCCTCCTCAATAGTCCAACTATAATGATCACCCGGCTTGCGGATAATCGCTGGCATCACCCCATTTTTTCCATCGACAGCCATTTCGACAGCGGCTTTACCAACAGCATAAGCCTGTTCTACATCTACGGCGGAAGCAATATGACGCGCCGCTCGCTGTAAATAATCCGCAAGAGCCCAGTGATACTTGTAGCCTAGCTCAGCTTTGATCATCTGAGCTAACGTGGGTGCCACACCGCCTAGTTGCTTATGACCGAAGGCATCGACAGTGCCTGCATCAGCGATAAAAGCGCCATCCTCGTATTGAGCTCCCTCAGAAGCAACGATAACGCAGTAACCACGCGCTTTTACCGTCGCGTCAACTCGCTGTAGAAACGATGCTTTATCAAAAGCAATTTCGGGAAACAGAATAATATGCGGTGCATCGCCTTCTTTCTCAACAGACAGACCGGCAGCGGCAGCGATCCAGCCTGCGTGGCGTCCCATCACTTCGAGAATGAATACTTTGGTGGAAGTGGCGCACATAGATTCGACGTCGAGCGCTGCCTCTTTCGTGGATACCGCGACATATTTGGCCACTGAACCAAAACCGGGACTGTTATCCGTTAGAGGAAGATCATTATCGACCGTTTTAGGGACGTGAATAGCTTGAATAGGATAATTTAACTCTTTTGACAGCTGTGAGACTTTAAGACAAGTGTCAGCGGAGTCACCGCCACCATTGTAGAAAAAGTAACCAATATTGTGTGCCTTAAAGACATCGATAAGACGTTCATACTGGGCGCGATTTTCTTCTATGCTTTTAAGCTTATAGCGGCAAGAACCAAAAGCACCTGCGGGCGTATGCTTTAATGCCGCAATTGTCTCTGCACTTTCTTTGCTGGTATCGATTAATTCCTCGCGCAGAGCGCCGATAATGCCATTATTACCCGCGAACAAAGTGCCGATATCGTCACTGTGCTTACGTGCGGTTTCTATCACTCCACAAGCCGATGCGTTAATTACGGCGGTTACGCCGCCGGATTGTGCATAAAAAGCATTTTTCTTCGCCATAGTTACTTCCTGATTTTCAATCCCGTTTACCGTCAGTCAACAATAAAAACAACTGGATAATACGGGAAACTAATATAAATTTCATGTTAAGCTTCATGCCGTTTTCTCCTGTACGGATTTTTCCTCCACGACAGACAGTAATATGCATCTACATTTTCTTGGAATCTGTGGCACATTTATGGGCAGTTTGGCTCAACTGGCTGTTGCCAAAGGTTATCGTGTCACGGGGTGCGACAGCAATATTTACCCGCCGATGAGTGATCAATTGACTGCGGCTGGTGTTGATGTTATCGACGGTTACGATGCCAGTCAATTGGATTTGAACCCTGATTTAATGATAGTCGGCAATGTAATTAGTCGTGGCAATCCTGTCATGGAAGCCATTCTTAACCGGCAACTGCCTTATACTTCCGGACCACAATGGTTGGGTGAACATATCCTGCAAAACCGCTGGGTGTTAGCTGTGGCAGGCACCCACGGCAAAACGATAACTAGTAGTATGTTGGCCTGGATTCTAGATTATGCAGGCATGGCCCCAGGATATTTAATCGGTGGTGTACCAAAAAATTTTTCGACTTCCGCCCGGCTCGGCGAGACATCCTATTTCGTGATAGAAGCTGATGAATACGATAGTGCGTTATTTGATAAACGCTCTAAGTTTATGCATTATCATCCACGGACATTAATTATTAACAACCTCGAGTTCGATCACGCCGACATCTTTCCCGATATCGCTGCTATCCAACAACAATTTCATCACCTTGTGCGCACCCTGCCACAACAAGGATTGATCGTTGTGCCGCAAGCTGTTCAGGCCATTGAAAAAGTATTGGAAATGGGTTGTTGGTCAGAAGTACAAAAATTATCGGTCACTAACGGCGATACCTCTTCTAGCCAATGGCATGTAACGCCATTAACAACTGACAACGCTTCTTTTCAGGTATCTAAAGAGCTCTCGGTGAGGAATCAGGAGCTATCAGCGAGAGATAAAAAGTCCTCAGCGGAGCAATATCAAAAACAAGTTAATGTCGTTAATTGGCGACAATTTGGTAAACACAATATGACCAATGGCTTGGCCGCCGTCGCTGCTGCTTATCATGTCGGCGTACCTATCGATCTTGCGTGCGAAGCACTTTCATATTTTGATGGCGTTCAGCGGCGAATGGAATGTTTGGCCAATATAAAAAACATCAAGGTCTACGATGACTTTGCCCACCACCCTACGGCAATCCAAACAACTTTGGAAGGGTTGCGAGCAAATGTTGGCGAAGAGAACATTATTGCTATTATTGAACCGCGTTCTAATACCATGCGCATGAGCATACACCCTATGTCACAGCTGGCCAGTTGTTGTTCAGCGGCGGATTTCGTCTGTTGGTATCAACCGGACGGTATTCAATGGAACTTAGAGCAAGTCATTAAAATGAGTTCCGTACCTGCGGTTAGTTGCCGTTCTCATGATAGCTTAATTGCCAAAGCTGTTGAGCAAGCAAGGATTCCTTCTCATATTGTTATTATGAGCAATGGCAGTTTCGAAGGTGTTCATCAACGGATAATTAAAACTTTGCAAGAAAAATATGGTGACTAGAAATATGTTGGTATATAGCTTATTTCGGTATATAGCTAATGGGTAAAAACACGGTCTCGATTACCTTGGCAATGACTGGTGCTTCAGGTGCGCAATACGGTTTGCGACTACTGCAGTGTTTGTTGGCGGCGGATTGTCATGTTTACTTATTGCTATCTCGGGCAGCGGAAATAGTTATCGATACTGAAACTGATCTGATGCTACCTCAAACTACGGATCTTAATAAAAGACTAGCCAATCAACAGACTTATCTCTGTGATTACTTTGCCGCTGATGAAAGCCAACTAAAGTTATTTGGCCGTGAAGACTGGTTCTCTCCAGTTGCTTCGGGCTCCAGCAGCCCCACTAATATGGTGATCTGTCCTGCCAGTGGAGGAATCTTGTCGGCAATCGCTCATGGCGCCAGTAATAATCTCATTGAGCGCGCGGCTGATGTCGTTTTGAAAGAGCGCAGGAAATTGATTTTAGTGCCCAGAGAA
>CAZEUZ010000004.1:0-11389 GCA_964515805.1 uncultured Cellvibrionaceae bacterium
CAGGGCGAAATTCTGCCATAAGTCACCTGTTAGTTTGTTTATCAATTATCTTTTGATCAAGAGGGTACGAGATACAATTTACTACATACTACGTTAACATTAAACGACATATTGTAATTAAAACTCCATTGTTTGGGATACCTCAGATCAAGGCTCTCATCAACTGCGATAAAGCCACTTTTTTATCCATGTGTATTCCTCAGACGTTCATAGGCATTCTCCTCTAGTCAATATCCAACGGCGGTAAGTGACTGACGATTCTATTCGTTTCGAGACTAACGGTAATGACTCGTTGCAGTAATTCCAGTGGGTATCTGGGATTATTCATAGTGTCGATGGCCCAGTCGTTGGCGTCGTTGGTAATGCCGCTGGCCTTGTCAGTTTTAACACATTGGCGATCAATCACCCATTCGATAGCCGCTTTGCCGTTGACAATATAGTTATAGGCATCCAGCGGTATATCGCGCACAGTAATGGCGTGGTTATAAATTATAGTGCTGTTATCGTTGATCTTTTTGCCTTCATCATTGGTGATTTTCGGGCGTTTCATTTTGGTGACGTAGAAGTCCTTATCTGCCAGCCGGTCAATCGTGCGCTTGCCACAGTCCAGCGTCACCGGGTATTTTTTGACGGCTTCATAGTGGATATGCAAATTGGCCAGTTCACGGCCCGAGCGGGAGAAGCGCCAAAAGTCCTCGGCATTTTTAACACAGGGAATGCGGGGCAATTCCTTGCTTAAATTGTGGGCATAGCGGTGGCGGTAATCGGGGGAATGCAACAGGCCGTAGATGTAGTAGAAGATGTCTTTTTTGTCGAGCGTTTCGCTGGGCCAGGCTTGTTGAAAATGTGCCAGGCCCTGGTCGCTGATGCCGTCTTTGCGGATATAGCCGTTTGTTTGATTTTCTTTTTTGCTGGCAAATAAATCATCGGTGTTACCAGCACTAGTTGAGTCGTCTTCCGTTTTTTCGTAGAGATAGAGAGGGAAGCACTGTGAATCACCATTGCAATGCAAGTCAGGTATTACGTTACTAATTACAGCAAGTTGACCATTATTTTTCCAATTGGCATTAACTTGTATTACTAAATTTTCCGTTTTATCGCCTTCGGGGAAAATCTTGGGAATTTGGTAAACCATTTCGTTCAAACGGCGGTTAAAATATAAATATTGTTTATTAAACGGTCGATATAAGCTTCTGGTAATATTTTTTTCGTTGTATTTTAGAGGATTGTTCTTAGAAAGATCTGCTTTTAAAGCACGTGTCCAACTAATTTTAGTTGTGTCATTATTAATAAAATTTTCAATATTTTCTGCTCTGACTTTGGTGTGTAGACTGAGGTGGTCAATATTAAAGCGTTCAAGATCTTCATTGTAAAAGGTAATCATATTTTGCATATTTTTGCTAACAGTTTGATGGCAGGCGTTATAACACCAAGCATCTCTCTGAGTTTTCAAACCATTTGAATAGTTTTCAAATAACTTCAATTCCGGATTATTTTTATTACCTAATACGATATGTTCGTAAAAACTGTCATCTCGTTTATTTAGCCAGTCGCCGTGTTCATCAGGGGTTATTAATTGCCACTGGTTAGTTGCAGACAATGCTTTTACACTGGCGAGATTGGTGATTTTCTCCAGCTTTTGTTCACGATTTAGGTAATCACCGATATCGTAAAAATAAATTTTGCCGTGATCTTTAGCTCGCGGGCTTTTTACCAGCAATGAAATCGCAATGGGCGCGCGACTGCCACTGCCAAAAACTTTACCGCCTTCCTTGCGGCTTAATTCACCCTGGGTACGTTGATTGCCACGCAAATGAACAATATAAATACTGCCAAATTCTTCAATTAAACATTTTCGCAGGCCGTCAGCTGTATTCGCCTCAATAAAACCGGCATTGGTGACAAAACCGATAATGCCACTGCACTGGCATTGATGAGCACATTCACTCTTGGCAAAATCAATCTGGTTACTTGAACGATTTTTACATACTCGGTCACTCGCCCAGCGAATAGCGCGAATATAAGAGTCATACAGCGCATTTTTATTTGTCGCTACTGATAGTCTCGCGTAGGTATCACGAATACGATTATCCAGGCCGCTATAAACAATATTGGCGTTGTTGTCGTTGGCGCTTTGTTGTCCTGCCGAATACGGTGGATTGCCGATAATTACCCGTATATCCAGTTGCTTTTGACGATTGCGACGGTCGCTGTTATCAACGAGAAGTTTACTGACCAGATCCTCCCTTTCATACAACTGGAAAGTATCGGTAAGGCAAATACCTTCAAAGGGTTGATAACCTTGTTCGTCAATGGCTTCGCCCTCGTTGATAATGGCGTGATAGACCGCTTCGATATTAATGGCGGCAATATAGTAGGCCAGTAGCACAATTTCATTGCAGTGAATTTCGTGTTGATATTTATGTTGAAGTTGTTCTTTGCTGATGAGGCCGCTTTGCAACAGGCGCGTGATAAAGGTACCGGTGCCGGTAAAGGGGTCGAGAATATGTACGCCTTCACTGCCCAAGGTTTGGCCAAATTCCTGCTGTAGCAGATCATTGACGCTGTGAATAATAAAATCCACTACTTCGACGGGGGTGTAGACAATGCCAAGGCGTTCAGTCATACGGGGGAAGGCATTGCGGAAAAATTTATCGTAGAGTTCGACCACGATTTTTTGTTTGCCCGCGGCGTTGTCGATACCGTCGGCTCGCTTTTTAACGCTGTCGTAGAACTGCTCCAGAGTATCGCGCTCTTTTTCCAGATGGTGCTCCTGCAAGCTATCTAATACCTGTTGCATCGCCCGAGATACCGGATTATGGCTGGCAAAACTGTAGCCTTCAAATAGCGCATCGAATACCGGCTTGGTAATTAAATGCTGGGCCAGCATTTCGATCACTTCGGCATCGGTGATACTGTCGTTGAGATCGTCGCGCAATTCATCAGCAAAATCTGTAAAGGCTTGCTTGGCCCTGACATTGTCCGGGTTTTCGACAATATGGGTGATACGATCGATATGGGTGCGGGCAATATTGGCGATATCGTTGGCCCACTCTTCCCAGTGCAGCCGGTTACCGCATTTTTTGACAATTTTGGCGTAGAGTGCCCGTTCGATATCGCCGACTTCAAATTCCATTTGAGTTTGTTGGGGTTGCCTAGTGTCCTGTTTGGATGCACCAATATTATGCTGGCCCTTTGCACGATTATTTTTTTCTTGAATATTGCCACTACTGCTCGCACGTTTTTGTAACTGATCGGTAATGGCGATGACTTCCATTTTCGGCGGGCGTTTTTCCATTAAATCCAGTTTGTTGATCATGGCGTCAAATTGATCATCATGAGAGCGAAGGGCCTGTAACACATCCCACACGACTTTATAGATCTTGTTGTTATTTAACGCTTCAGCGGGTGTCATCCCGGCGGGAATAACCACCGGCAGCACCACATAGCCTTTTTGCTTGCCAGTGGCGTTGCGCATCACTCGGCCCACCGACTGCACCACATCCACTTGAGAATTGCGTGGTGTTAAAAACAGCACGGCATCCAATGCCGGTACATCGACGCCTTCGGACAGACAGCGTACATTGCTAAGGATTTTGCAGGTATCAGCGGGTGGTTCGGCTTTGAGCCACTGAATTTTGGCTTCTTTCTCGCTGGCGTTCATACCGCCGTCGATATGTTCAGCTTCACACTTCAGCGTACGGTCTTCAATGCCTTCCGCTTGCGCCTGTTTTTTATATTCTTCAACTACAGCACTAAACATCTTCTTAATTTGTTTGGAGCTGACTTTATGTTGCTTACCTTTATAGTTAGCCTCAATCACCTGGCAAAAGGCCACCGCCCGCTGCATCGGCGCGCTGTCTGTGCTCAAGTCTTCTTCTATGCCGATTTTTGCCAATGCTTTCCAGCAGCCGATAATTCTGGCGGCATCGTCGACTTTCAGGCTATTATCGCCGTCATCCAGTAACTTCTGTAGGCGTTTATTGATGTAGCTTTCTTCAATAGTCAGTACGACGACTTTGTAATCACACAGTAAGCCGCGCTGAACGGCCTCGGAGAAGTTAATAACAAACAACTCTTTGCCGTAGAGCACTTCATCATCCATCGAACAGAGGGTGACACCGCCTTGCTCTTCCTTGATCTTAGCGCTGTCGCCATAAATACGTGGAGTGGCGGTCATATAAAGGCGTTTGTGCGCCTTGAGAAAATGACTATCGTGCACTTTGACAAAAGCCGATTCATTCTCACCGTCAAAGGTGGCGCCGGTAGTGCGGTGTGCTTCGTCGCAGATAATCAGATCAAAATCCGCCAAGACAAATTGCTGTTGAGCTTTATTGATTACGTCGATGGAATGGTAGGTGGCATAGACCACGCTCATGTGGCCGCCATCGTGGCGTTTGCCGATTTCAGCAGCAAACTTATCGGCTTGGGTGGTTGCAGGGTAACGCAGTTCGTGAACAAGGGTTTGCACGACATCATCGTCTTTATCGCGCTTTTTGCCCACATCACTATCGGAACACACAGCAAAACTGTGCAAGGGTGTTTTGCTCTGCTGCGTCCATTCCGTCAACGTCTGTGATAGCAAGGCTAGGCTGGGCACCAAAAATAATATTCGCCCTCCTTTACCAGCGAATACCTCAGCAATTTTTAAACTGGTAAAGGTTTTGCCCGTACCACAAGCCATAATCAGTTTCCCACGATCAGCGGCTTGTAATCCTGTTGTTACGGCATCAATGGCGTTTTTCTGATGAGGTAGAGGATCATACTTGGGCCGTAATACTGGTGTTTGATTGGGTTGGAATTTCGCCCAATCTAACTGACTGTTTTCCAGATCATTCAGGTCAATTTTATAGACTGGGGGTTGCTGGTCTCGTAGAGCATCTTCTGCATGAGTAGACCAGTTATTGATGGTGGTAACAATAATCCGCTGAGTGAAAGGCTTTTTACCTGAGGCGGTAAAAAAGCTATCGATGTCCTGTTTGCTTATCCGGTGATCTTCAGCATAACATTTACATTGGATGGCATGGTATTCATCAGTGCTACGAGTCTTTGCTACTAAATCGATACCTACATCGCGGCCATCTAGCCCTTGAGTTTTGGCCCAATCGCTATAAAGCCAGACGTCGCTGTATAAATCAGCATAGCTGGCTTCGTAGCGAAAATAAGTACGGATTAGCTCTTCAAAGTAGGTTCCTTTTTCCCGCTCAGTTTGGGCGATTTGGCGGTACTGGTCGAGAATATCAGTTAAGGCAGTCATTCGTATTTTATTGTCCTAGCAGTTTTTTTATAAAAATTGCAGATTACATGCACTTTCAACGGAACCTAATCATGCGCGTTTTCAAGACTGGGGTAAGTGCCATCAGTTACCAGCCACATAGTCTAAAGCCTTATAGAGAACGCCAATATCTGCATCGGGTTGGTGTACATTTTCGCTGATAGATCGGCGAAATTGTTTGGCACCTTTGACTCCCTGGTAAAGTCCCAGTAGATGTCGGCTTAGATGATGCAGACGAGTGCCTTTGTTCAGTTCTCCTTCACAATATTTCAGATAGTTGAATGCAATTTCTCGACGTGAAGGAGGTAGAGCAGAGTCGTTAAACAAACCGGCATCCACCTCGGCAAGGCTAAAGGGATTATAGTAAGCCTCTCGTCCCATCATCACGCCATCGACATGCTGAAGATGTGATTGGCAACCTTCTATCGTCGTGATACCACCGTTGATTATGATCGTTAATTGAGGAAAGGCTTGTTTAAGGCGATACACCTTGTCGTACTCTAGTGGGGGTTTTTCGCGATTTTCCTTTGGGCTTAAGCCCTGCAACCAGGCTTTACGGGCATGAATAATAAATGTACTACAGCCAGTGGCTGCGACAGTGCCGACAAAGTCTACCAAGTGTTGGTAACTGTCTGCGGTGTCGATACCAATGCGATGTTTTATTGTTACTTCAATGCCGACAGCATCCTGCATGGATTTGATGCACTCAGCGACGACCGAAGGGTGCGCCATTAGGCAGGCGCCGATCATACTGTTTTGCACTCGGTCGCTGGGGCAGCCACAATTGAGATTGATCTCATCGTAACCAAATTGGTCAGCCAATCGGGCGCAATCCGCTAAGTCGTTGGGATTGCTGCCGCCCAGTTGCAATACGATAGGACTTTCTTCGACATTGTAATCTAAAAAACGGTTGTGGCCCCCGTGTAATAAGGCGCCTGTCGTGATCATTTCTGTGTAAAGACGAGCGCGTTTCGTAATAAGCCGCCATAGATAGCGACAGTGGCGATCGCTGAGGTTCATCATCGGTGCAGTGCTAAAGCGGTGCGCTGTTTTATCACTCATGTATCGTTTGTTGCAGATGATAAGCGTGACGAGATGTGATAGTTGCCTGATACGTGCATTATCTATGCATTAGTTTTTTCTAGAAGCTCAGTTTTAATCGACTTAGCAGGTAGGGTCAAATGAAGTATGGTGTAGCCAAGTAAGCCTGACAGTAATGATCCGGCCATGATTCCCAATCTTTCATCAAATAGCAGATCAATGCCGGCTTCTTCAAAAGCCAGTGAGCCGATAAATAGACTCATAGTGAATCCTATTCCGCAGAGTGTAGCGGTTCCGTATAAAGTCAACCAATTCATACCTCTGGGCAAGTCGGTAATTTTTAATTTTATCGACAACCAACAAAATCCGAAAATACCGATTTGTTTCCCGATAAATAAACCGAGGGCAACCCCGATGGGTACGGCATGTAATACCTGATCGATAGTGATACCCGTGAAATTAATGCCTGCATTGGCAAATGCAAATACGGGAAGGACAAAGAAAGCGACTAGCGGATGTAAATCCTTTTCAATATTTTTTAGGGGTGAATCTTCAGGGGTGGTGTTTGAGCGGATTGGTATAAAAATGGCGAGTACAACACCGGCAAGTGTTGCATGTATGCCGGATTTTAGTGTTGCAGCCCACATGATAATGCCAAAAAATATGTAAGGGCTTTTCGATGTGAGATTGTACCTATTCATGTAGAAAAGTACGATCAAACATAGGATGACTATCGCAAGCGCTGCCACAGATATGCTTGATGTATAAAAAAGTGCAATGATTGCTATTGCTCCAATATCATCGAGTATCGCTAATGAGGTCAGGAATACTTTTATTGAGATAGGTACACGAGAGCCCAGCAAAGCCAGAACACCTAAAGCAAATGCGATATCAGTTGCAGCAGGTATCGCCCAACCTTTAATCGCGATAGGGTTTTCATGGTTGAAATAAAGATAAATCAGAGCGGGCACTAACATACCACCAATAGCACCTACCCCGGGCAAGACAATATTTCTTTTATTGGCCAGCTCTCCTTCGATCAATTCACGTTTTAATTCCAAACCAACGAGAAAGAAAAATATAGCCATAAGACCATCATTGATCCAAAGCAGTATAGGTTTGGCAATGCCTAGATCGCCAACACGGACTTCTAACGGGGTCGCAAGTAATGATTGATAATAAGAAGCGACAAACGAGTTTGCCAGCAACATCGCAATTACAGCGGATAGAAAAAGCAATATTCCGCCTGCAGATTCCAGTTCTAAAAACGATTTGATCAATGAATGTTTGCGATGTTGCATGATTTTCCTACAACGACTACCGAATTAGCTGTTGTTATATAGTGCAATGATTTTATCCATAATTAACAGGCTGGCCAATCTAATCATTTTTATTTGGCCCATAGTTCGCCAAGATGAGATTCCATTTGTCATTGCGTGACAATTGTTTGATGGTATATTCTCTGCGGCTGGCTGTTTGCCGAGTATGATTGGGTTCTTGATAACAGAGCGCAAATGGCCTGTTGCCACGAAAAAACTTTGCACCCCTTCCCGTCGCCCCTTTTACTGTTTGTCGATGTTGTCGCCAACGTCTGCTCATATTATTAGTGATGCCGGTGTAGAGGCTATTATTGGCAGCAAGAATAATATAAACGCTCCAATTATGGGTTCGATTGACTGTGTTCATAGTATCGATGTTCACAGTCATTTTTCTGCGGTAGCCAAGAGCACTTTTTTGGCTTCGTTAATCTTTGCTGCCAGGTAATTGCTACCGCCTCTGTCGGGGTGGTTTTTTTGCATCAATTCGCGGTGACGCTGAATAATTTGTTTTCTATTTGCTGCGGCGGTTAAACCAAATAACTCCATTGCTTCGGCATAGGTCATTGTCGATTTGGGTCCCGGTTTGTCGCGATAGTTAGAGTGATTGGGCTTGTATTTTCGCCATTGTTGCAGAAAAGGTAAAAATCGCAATCCTAGAACTGCCAACTTACCGATAATGGGTATCGCTGCAGCAATAGCTGCACCCAACCAATGAATTCTACCGGTCAAGGCAAGCGTGATAGTGACCCCGATAATACCGTAGAAGGCATATTTCATCAGTAGTGAGCGGCGTATGGCTACCGGTTGACGGCGCAAGTAGCGGATTGCAAAAATAGCCGCCAGTACCATAATAATGACAAATATTATACGTAGCATGATATCTCTGTTAGAGTTTTTTCTTATACTGTAACGGTGAGTGTCTCGAGTAATTAGGATTTGCTGACAATATTAATGGCGCCCTCGGCAGGAGTCGAACCTGCAATCTTACCCTTAGGAGGGGTCTGCATTATCCATTATGCTACGAGGGCCAGCATACCTATGAAAAATTGGCACTATTGTATGTGCTTGGCATAATCGGAGGCAAACTTTTGCTTGAAAACTGTGTCATAAGTGTACTCGCCACAAAAAAGTCCAGCCTGGACTAGTCATTTACTGAATCCAATAGTAAGAATCGCTTTATGTTAGATACCAAACCGCTGTTGTTAAATACGGATTTCCCACCAATCAAACGTTTGCAAACGCGGATTTTACAAGTCAATCTGGGTTATTTATGTAATTTGAGTTGCACCCATTGTCACGTCAATGCTGGGCCTAAACGAACAGAGCTAATGTCGGCGGAAACCATTGATGACGTGCTAGCTTATATGGATAAACATCACATTCAGTGTTTGGATCTTACCGGCGGTGCGCCGGAAATGAACCCTCACTTTCGCGACTTGGTGACTGCCGCCAGAGCAATGGGTGTAGCCGTTATAGACCGGTGCAATCTAACCATTTTATGCGAGCCAGGTTATGCAGATTTGGCGGATTTTTTAGCTGAAAATCAAGTGACAATTACAGCATCATTGCCTTGTTATTCAGAACAAAATGTTTCAGAGCAAAGGGGTAAGGGAGTCTTTGAGCTGTCTATTGAGGCTTTGCAGCGGTTAAATAAGTTAGATTATGGTAAGCGCCCGGAACGGCCGTTGCACTTGGTCTACAATCCAAACGGTGCTTTTTTACCTCCAAGCCAAAATATGTTGGAAGAAAAATACAAGAAGGTACTCGCCGATAACTACGGTATTGTATTTAATCAGTTGTTGACCATTACCAATATGCCAATCAGTCGTTTTGGCGGCATGTTGTTATCGAAAGGAATGTACGATGACTACATGAAACTGTTAAAAGACAATTTTTCCGAACAAAATCTAGATTCGGTTATGTGCAAAACGCTACTGAGTATTGATTGGCAAGGGTATGTTTATGACTGTGATTTTAATCAAATGCTGAATATGCCATTACAGTACCGCAACAACTATTCCACCAAGCAAACTATATCTACGGATAGAACCCGATGGCATCTGAGGGATTTATTGGAGGATAAGCTAACCCATCAAAATATTGTTATTGGCGACCATTGTTATGGATGTACTGCTGGGCAAGGAAGCAGCTGTGGCGGTGCCCTTGAAGATACTTGATTTCACAATCGCACCTCTCCTATGAACTTCCCTATGAACTCCTAACGGATTGAGGCTGCTATCGAAAATACAATCTCTATGATATAGTCCAAAATTAATCAGGTCTCTAACTCATCACTTGGAACAGTTTTCTTGACAGTTACTATTAAAACCGCCGAAGAAATCCAAAAAATGCGTGTTGCCGGTCGTATGGCTGCTGAAGTGTTAGAAATGATTGAAGATCACGTGCAGCCAGGTGTTAGCACTGAAACAATCGATCAAATTTGCCATGATTACATTGTAGATAAACAGCAGGCCACCCCGGCATGCTTAAACTACAGAGGGTTTCCAAAGTCGATTTGCACTTCGGTAAACCACGTTGTTTGTCACGGCATACCATCACCGAAAAAGATACTCAAAAATGGCGACATTATAAATATCGATGTCACTGTGATCTATGAAGGGTACCACGGCGACACCAGTAAAATGTATTGTGTCGGCGAAGTCAGTAGTCATGCCAAAAGGCTCGTCGACATTACCCAAAAATGCCTCTATAAAGCCATTGCACTGGTAAAGCCAGGGACGCAGCTAGGTGATATCGGCTACTGTATTCAAAGCTATGCTGAATCGAATTACTATTCGGTGGTACGTGAATACTGTGGTCACGGTATTGGTGCGAATTTCCACGAAGAGCCTCAAGTGCTGCACTATGGCTCACCTGGTACTGGTATGGCGCTGGTTGAAGGCATGACTTTTACCATTGAGCCCATGATCAATGCAGGTAGCCACCGAACCAAGTTAAAAAAAGATGGTTGGACGGTAGAAACAAAAGATGGTCGTCTTTCCGCTCAATGGGAACATACGCTACTAGTTAATTCTGAAGGCGTGGAAGTGCTGACTGCGCGTTCTGAAGAATCGTTTGGCCGGTAAAGCGTTTATGACAGTGTCACCATGAATTGGGCAGATTGGCTAATCATTTTTGTTTTCTTGGTCTCCGGCCTTATTAGTATGAAACGGGGCTTCATCAAAGAGGCTCTGTCACTGATAATATGGGTGACTGCTTTTATAGCTGCAACCTGGGCTAAGGAGCCCCTTGCCGATCTATTTATCCACTGGGTGGACGCGCTGTCCGTGCGTCAACTATTGGCATTCATCCTCGTTTTTATCGTCGTATTAATACTCGGTGGAGTGGTAAATTACCTGCTTGGACGGTGTGTCGACATGACCGGTTTAAAAAGTACAGACCGGTTTTTCGGTGTACTATTCGGCTTAGTGCGTGGCGCACTGGTGGTTGTCATAGTCGTGGTTTATCTTCCTAGAATTCTGCCGGTGCACCGCGATGAATGGTGGCAGAACTCCTTGTTAATTCCCCATTTCACTGCTATGGAAGATAATTTTTTTGCATTGGTGTCGATGGCGTATGATCTCATTATGAGGTTCTTGTAGTTCCACTCAGTGGAATCGAGGGTAAATATTATGTGTGGCATTGTTGGAATCGTAGGGCAACAGGATGTCAATCTGCAGTTGTATGATGCGTTGCTACTATTACAACATCGCGGTCAGGATGCGGCGGGGATTGTTACCTGCGACGGTAGTCG
>CAZEUZ010000005.1:0-2638 GCA_964515805.1 uncultured Cellvibrionaceae bacterium
TTGCCACTTCCTCTTTTAAGAATTTAGGCAGCCGTAGTGGATAGGTTTGTGACTTAGATATTTCTTACTCTCCTTAACGCCTCTGATGACATTAGAACATCAATATTAAAACTGTTAGGTATCGAGCCATAGTATTTTAGATTAAATGTTACGATGGCACTCTGATTTATCCGAGAAAGAAAGAGACAAAATTAGCCGCTCACTGTCTGAAGCTCGAATGAGACACTTGGCAGTGAATACAATTAAAGGCGATTACGGCATTGAGCATTACCTTGGATGATCGCCGTGATCGTGATGTCGATACTGATGGCTATTATCAGCGTCAGTGATTTGTTTTTATGATCTCCTTGTTACAATAGGCACAATGACACTTGACCTCTTAACCTGATATGCTAAATGCTGGTCGTAAACAGGGTATCAACCATGACTCATTTATTAGAAAAAGCATTCAATAAAGTATCAAAACTGCCGCCACAAGAGCAAGATATTATTGCACAGCAAGTTCTTGAAGAGCTTGCATCAGAAAATCAATGGCAGCAACAGTTTGGCGGATCTCAAGGCCTGCTCAAATCACTGGCCGATGAAGCATTAAGTGAGTACAAAGACGGAAAGACAAAGCATCTCGATCTCAATCAATGATTCGATCAAAGACCACAGAACGTTTTAGAAAATGCTTTGACAACTTACCATCTCAAGTACAACGCCAAGCTAGGGCCGCTTATCAGCGATTCAAAGAAAATCCTCAGCATTCCAGTTTACGTTTTAAGTCTGTTCATTCCAGCCAGCCGATTTACTCCGTCAGGGTAAGTCGGCAATACCGTGCATTATCGGTAAAAGATGGCGATACTTTGATCTGGTTTTGGATTGGGGATCATGAAGATTATGACGAACTACTGAAACAGTTGTAGTGTTTCAGTTTTAAAGCCACCTTGGCACCCTGAATCACCATGCTTTCTGTAATTTCGTTTCCAGCGATAAAAAATATCTCTTGAAATGCCAAAGTGGGGGCAAGCCCTGAGATACATTGCTGCAAGCATCAGCGTGCTCTAGTACCTTGGGTTTTCTGCGTGTACCGTGCCCTTCTTTTCGGTTCATCCAATTAGACTTCCAGCTGTACACTTTAAAATACTAAAACGTCAGCCAAGGTCTAGATTTTCATAACTTAATGATTCTGGCTTAACAATCGCTGTTTTTGACGGTTCCAGTCGCGTGTTTTTTCAGTCTCTCTTTTATCGTGTTTTTGTTTTCCTCTGGCTATAGCCACTGCACATTTCACTAAGTGCTTTTTCCAGTAAACTGCCGTGGCTACAATGGTGTAGCCCTTCTGTTCGATAGCGGTTTTCAGTTTCCCGATCTCACGTTCTTTTAACAGTAGTTTGCGTGTTCGAATCGGGTCCGCAACAACATGTATTGATGCTGTTGGTAATGGCTGAATTTGGGCTCCCAACAACCAGGCTTCATTATTTTTGATAATCACGTAGCTGTCGGTCAGTTGGCACTTGCCTTGCCGAAGGCTTTTTACTTCCCAACCTTGTAAAGCCAAGCCCGCTTCAAATTTTTCGTGAATCTCATAATCAAACTGGGCTTTTTTATTTTGTGCGATAGTATGACTGACTTTTTGGGGTTTGTTGACCATAGCTCGATATCCAGATTCAGAAAATTGGGTTTGCCCGTACTCTAACGCTACGGTCATAATGTTGGGGTATAGGCTGTAATCTCAACTTGACTATTTTGCTATAATTCCTTGTCTCAATATAGACGCTTCCACAGATGAAGATAAAACCTATAGTAAAACCTTATAGAAGGTAATTATGAAGAAATTTTCGCGTTCGATGCTAGTCAACTATTCAGTCGAGCAGATGTATGGCCTGGTTAATGATATTGAGGCTTATCCCCAATTCATGCAAGGTTGTGTCGGTGCTAAAGTGCTCAATTCAGCAGAAGATTTTATAGAAGCAAAATTGACACTAAGTCACGCAAATATTGAGCAGAGTTTTGTTACCCGCAACGAATTATGCCCTCCAACTTCAATGATTATGCATCTGTTAGAAGGGCCTTTCAAGCATTTTGAAGGCCGCTGGCAGTTTGATTCCCTCGGTAAATATGAATGTAAAGTGAGTTTGAATTTAAGTTTTGTATTTAAGAATCCATTACTCACATTAACGATGGGCAATTGGTTTGAAAAAATAGTTGCTCAGCAAACGGATGCGCTTTGTAAACGCGCCGATACCCTATTTGGTGATTAAGTATGTCTGATATAGAAACCATTGCTATTGAAGTTGCCTATGCATTGCCACAGAGACAAAAAATTTACAGTCTATTGGTAGAACCCGGCACTACTGCATTGCAGGCGGCCAAGCGATCTGACGTCACTAAGGATTTTGATGGCGTTGATTTAGAAACGGCTAAGATGGGAATTTTTGGCCAGGCTTTAGGTACTAAAGGTATGCTGGGCCCCAGTGAGTATATTGTCCAACCGAATGATCGTGTTGAAATTTATCGTCCACTTACTGCCGATCCAAAAGAAATGCGCAAACGCAGAGCAGCTAAAAAGAAGCATTAGAATCCAGCTTATCTACTTTAGGAAGCTCTAATTGGATCTCGTTATCATACTGGATTTGATTCGTTATTCAGTAGC
>CAZEUZ010000006.1:0-4149 GCA_964515805.1 uncultured Cellvibrionaceae bacterium
GATAACTTTGCTATAGTCAACGAAGTGATGTCGCAATACTTTAACCAACCCTATCCGGCACGTGCTGCTATCGGCGTGGGCCAACTTCCTAAAGGCGCATTGATAGAAGCCGATGGTGTGATGGTTATTTGAAGTATGTAATGGCTTCTTCGAGGATATTACGGTGTGTACTATCTAGCAATGGAAGCAGTTTGCCAGTACTGGCCTTTAACTGACGGGTCGATTTAGCATCAATATTGATATGTCCCAGTTTCCTTTTTTGTCTAAGTGATTTTCCATACCAGTGGCACTGCACACCAGCAATTGCCAACCATTTGGGATTAAATTTACAGCCGATAAGGTTCAGCATAATCGTTGGATAGCAAACTTGTTGTTGAGGTAATGGCAAATCGAGCTGTGCATGGATATGAAGACCGAACTGATCTAATTCAGTACCTAGTTGACTCCAGTGACCGGAGTTATGCACTCGTGGAGCAAGTTCATTCACTAACAGCTTGCCTTGGTCTGTAACGAAACATTCCATCGCCATGACGCCGACATAATCCAAATGTTGCATAATGGGTCTTAGTAATGATTCTGCCTGTTGTTGCATATTCTCATTAAAGGTATCACCAGCAATAGTAAACCTTAATATTCCTTCTCGATGGACATTTCTGCCAACAGGCAGAAAGCAGTATTCTCCATGATGATTGCGCGCGCCAATTAAGGATATTTCTTCTACAAATGTAATGTGCTGTTCTGCTATAAGCTGACCATATAACTCTTCAGGCGGTTGTTTTTGGTTCGGCAGTACCCACTGGCCACGACCGTCATATCCTCCTCGTGTAGTCTTCACAAGGAGTTTTTCACCTAAAGTCGTTGTTGCATTAATTAGGTCTTCACGGTTTTTAATCAGTTGCCAGTCTGCGGTTGGTATCGACAACTCATTAAGTAACCTTTTTTGTCGATTGCGGTCGGGTAATGTAATGAATGCTTGATGGTTGATCCATGCAGATGACTGATAAAGCGCCTGAAAAAAATCTGTGCTGGGTAGGTGCTCAATTTCGGCAGTAATCACATCATATTGTGTCAACAGATGTTCGATGGTTGTATTGATACGAGCTTTAGAGCAACCAGGTAACAGTTCACAGCTATCTATATCTAATCGATCAACCTGAAGCCCCAGCTGACCAGCATAGGTGGCCATCATTAAACCCAGTTGGCCGCCGCCTAAAATAAGCATCGATTTCATTGGAGAATCAGCGATCACGCTTTGCGCGGATTAGAATTAGATAATACTTTGGCAGTTTGTTGGCTGCGAAACTCATCAATCTTGCTGGCTATATCTTTATCGTTAACAGCCAGTATCTGTGCTGCCAAGATTCCTGCATTGGCAGCTCCGCTATTACCGATGGCCAAAGTACCGACGGCAACGCCTCTGGGCATCTGAACAATAGATAACAAACTATCTATACCATTTAACGCTTTGCTCTGCACAGGTACGCCCAATACTGGTAGAGTCGTATGAGCGGCGATCATGCCGGGTAAATGAGCTGCGCCACCAGCACCAGCAATGATAATTTTGATACCGTATTCCCTGGCGTTTTTAGCAAAATCTTGTAATTTGTCGGGCGTGCGGTGAGCAGAGATTATCTCTACCAGGTGAGATATATTGAACTGATCGAGCATCTCGCAAGCACAGGACATTGTTTTCCAGTCGCTTTGAGACCCCATAACGACGGCAACCTGATTCATAATGTTTCTTCCGTAAGAAAAAACCGCCTATTGTAACAATAATTTTGGTGTATCTGACTAACTATTTTCTATTTGAGGCTATATCTTGCTTTGATGAACAGCAAGATATAACCAATTTTCTTAAAAGATTGAATGATTAGGCTTGAGACGAATATTTTTCTTCCGTATAATCCTGGCTCTTTTTAAGTATGTTTCTACAAGCGAATAACAGTATGAAAACTATTAGTGTCAAGTCCGAATCTGTCAAACGTGATTGGTATGTTATCGATGCCGAGGGTGCAACGCTAGGCCGAATGGCCACTGAAATTGCCGTGCGTTTGCGTGGCAAGCACAAGCCG
The DNA here is from genome assembly GCA_964515805.1 of uncultured Cellvibrionaceae bacterium. Taxonomy (GTDB): domain Bacteria; phylum Pseudomonadota; class Gammaproteobacteria; order Pseudomonadales; family Cellvibrionaceae; genus CAZEUZ01. The sequence continues at coordinate 2,073 of CAZEUZ010000006.1, forward strand.
GAGTATACCCCTCATGTGGATACCGGTGATTATATCGTCGTCATAAATGCTGAGAAAGTCAGAGTAACAGGCAACAAAGCTAAAGATAAAATATACCATCGACATACAGGTTATCCTGGTGGTTTGAAATCGATCAGTTTTGAAAAGCTAATTGACAAAGCGCCTGAGCGGGTTGTCCAAAGTGCTGTAAAAGGTATGTTGCCGAAAGGACCTCTTGGCCGGGCAATGTTTAAAAAAATGAAGGTGTATGCCGGTTCAGAACATCCTCATACGGCTCAACAACCACAACAATTGACCTTATAAATCAACTATTTTCAATCAGGACACAGATAGATGACAGCAACACAATACTATGGCACTGGTCGCCGGAAAACCGCCACCGCACGTGTATTTTTAACCTCAGGTAGCGGCCAAATAAAAATTAATGGACGTACTCTCGATGACTATTTTGGCCGTAAAGTTGCCCGTATGATCGTACGACAACCCCTGAAACTATTGGATTCACAAGAACAGTTCGACATCATGGCGACAGTCAAAGGCGGCGGCAGCTTCGGTCAAGCGGGTGCTATTCGACATGGTTTGACGCGTGCGCTCGTCAACTATGAAGAGTCCAATCGTCAATCACTAAGACAGGCGGGTTATCTCACACGTGATTCACGTGAAGTCGAACGTAAAAAAGTCGGTTTGCGTAAAGCGCGGAAAAAGCCTCAATACTCTAAGCGTTAACCAGTTTTACTGGATCTTGCGGTTAAAGCCGCAGGATTTAGTGGTTGATCATCATTTATTCAATTAGTTGCTAGTTCATACTGGTTTCTGGCATTTCTAATTTACTAGCACCCTACCCTAGTTTTTAATACCCCTAACTCGATTAGAGTCACTCCGATATACGGGCATTTTGCTTCAGTGATACGCTAAAGTGATTGCCCAAGTCGCTTGATTTCTCAGTTTTCGTCCCTAATTATAAAGATAACCACAATAGTTATAGGGTAATTTTGTCATGCGTATCGACCGTTTAACCAATCAATTGCAACTTGCACTGTCTGATGCCCAGTCGTTGGCGTTAGGCAGAGATCATAATTATCTGGAGCCTGTTCACTTGCTGTCTGCCATGCTGGATCAACAAAGTGGTGGCGGTATTCACGCTTTGTTATTACAGTCGGGATTTGATGTTGTCGGATTGCGTAATTCATTGGCGAAAGCATTGGATGCATTGCCCAAATTGCAGCACCCTACTGGCGAAATACCCATGTCGAAGGAAATGGGCAGATGGCTGAATCTTGCCGATAAACACGCGCAACAAACAGGCGATAAGTTCATTTCCAGTGAGAGTCTACTATCGGCAGCAATGGCAGACCAAAACAGTGATTTGGGCAAACTGTTATTGCAATATGGTAGTTATGAGCGTTTCCAGCAGGCAGTGGAAACTGTGCGCGGTGGGGAAACAGTGGATAATCCGGACGCTGAAGAAAACCGCCAGGCGTTAGAGAAATATACTATCGATCTCACTGCTCAGGCGGAATCTGGCAAATTGGATCCAGTGATTGGCCGCGATGATGAGATACGGCGTGCTGTCCAGGTATTACAGCGCCGAACGAAAAATAATCCCGTGCTAATCGGTGAGCCCGGTGTTGGTAAAACGGCTATTGTCGAAGGCTTGGCTCAGCGGATTATCAACGGTGAAGTACCGGAGGGATTAAAGCATAAGCGTTTGCTTTCACTGGATTTGGGTGCACTGTTGGCTGGTGCGAAATTTCGCGGTGATTTTGAAGAGCGCCTAAAGGCTGTTTTGAAGGAGCTGGGAAAGCAGGAAGGCCGTATTATTCTGTTTGTCGATGAGCTGCACACGATGGTCGGTGCTGGAAAGGCGGAAGGCGCCATGGATGCTGGCAATATGCTCAAGCCTGCTTTAGCTCGCGGTGATCTTCACTGTATCGGCGCCACTACACTAAATGAATACCGTCAGTACATCGAAAAAGATGCTGCGCTTGAGCGGCGATTCCAGAAAGTGTTGGTGGATGAGCCTTCTGAAGAAGATACTATTGCTATCCTGCGAGGTCTGAAAGAGCGCTACGAAATT
>CAZEUZ010000007.1:0-10667 GCA_964515805.1 uncultured Cellvibrionaceae bacterium
ACCGGGATGACCGATGCCAATGCGTAAACGAGCAAATTTATTATTGTTGGCAAGTGCGCGAATAATATCCTTGAGGCCATTGTGACCTCCATGTCCACCACCTAGTTTAAAACGGGCCATGCCAGGTAGTAGATCTAATTCGTCATGAACAACTAGAATGGCTTCGGGATGAATCTTATAGAAATTGGCTACGGCGGCCACTGCACGACCGCTAATATTCATAAAAGTTGTGGGAATCAGTAAACGGATGGTTTTTTGATTGATTTCACAACTGGCAAATAAACCAAAAAATTTACTTTCTACAGAGAAACTGACCTGATAAATATGCGCCAAATTGATTAAAAAGTTAGCGCCGGCGTTGTGACGAGTATATTCATAATCAACGCCGGGATTACCAAGTCCAACAATCAACCGTATAGCAGTGCTCATTGAAGAAGTTAACTTTCGTCTTTGCTATCATCATCTGTATCATCATCAACGCTATCATCGGCATCACTTTCATCTTCAATCAAGCTGGCTTTAGGCTGTTTTATGGTTACGACGGGCAAATCGTGATCGCCCCCATATTTTAGCGCCTCTGACTCTACTCCTTCAGGCAAAGTAATATCAGAAATGTGGAGCACTTGGCCAATCTCTACGTCTTTGAGATCGACTTCAATATACTCTGGTAGGGCATCGGGCAAACAACTTATCTCGAGTTCTGTCATGTTGTGAAAGGCCGAACCACCCTGAAGTTTGACTCCTTTAGAGATATCCTCATTGATAAAGTGCAATGGCACTTTCATAGTCAATTTTTTGGTGCTGGAAACACGCATAAAATCAGCGTGTATTATTTTTGGTTTGGCTGGATGTCTCTGCAAATCTTTTAAAATCACCCGCTCGCTTGCGCCATCGACATTCAATTTAATAATATTTGAATAAAAAGCCTCATTTTCCAGTTTTTTACTGAATTCATTATGTTTAATGACGATGTTTTTAGGTTTTTTCGAGCCGCCGTAGACAATGGCCGGCACTTGCTCAAGTTGACGTCGAAGTCGACGGCTGGCGGCTTTTCCCGTGTCGGTTCGACTTTCTGCATCAAGTATAAATTCGTTGGTTGACATTTTTTCAGACCCCATAACTTTAAGTTTAATTTAAGTGGCAAACATAGCGCTGAGCGATTCTTCATTGCTCAGTCTACGGAGTGCTTCCGCTAATAAATTGGCAATAGTTAATTGCCTTATTCGATTGCAATTTCGTGCTTCTTGCGACAATGGAATAGTATCGGTGACAACCAGCTCGTCTAACATTGAGTTCTCAATGTTATTAATAGCCTGACCTGACAACACAGGGTGGGTTGCATAAGCGATAACCCTTTTTGCGCCATGTTGTTTCAGCGCCTTAGCTGCGTTACATAAAGTGCCAGCTGTATCTACTATGTCATCAACCAATAGGCAGGTTCGGTCGACAACATCGCCAATCAAGTGCATGACTTCAGCAACGTTAGCTTCCGGGCGGCGCTTATCAATAATCGCCAAATCGATATGAAGTTGTTTAGCAACGGCTCGTGCACGCACCACACCGCCGATATCGGGAGATACTGCTATCAAATCGTCATACTTTTGTCGCTCAATATCATCTAACAATACTGGCGCTCCGTAGACATTGTCTACGGGCACGTCAAAAAAACCTTGAATTTGTTCAGCATGCAAATCAACCGTCAGTACCCGATCAATACCGACACCGACCATCATATCAGCAACCAATTTAGCAGTGATGGGCACTCTGGCCGAACGCACCCGACGATCTTGACGGGCGTAACCAAAATAAGGAACAACAGCCGTCACTCGACCGGCAGAAGCGCGCCTCAGAGCATCGACTATTATCAATAGTTCCATAAGATTTTTATGTGTCGGAGCACAAGTGGATTGCACAACAAACACGTCGCCACCACGAACGTTTTCATTAATTTGAACTGAAATTTCACCATCAGAAAATTGACTGACGCTGGCTTTACCCAATGGTATACATAGTTTACTAACTACTTTTTCTACTAGGTCCGGGTTGGCGTTTCCGGTAAATACCTTCAAGTCTGTCACGATTCTGACCTATTTAATTAACGGACTGCTGGATAAGAGCACATATTATGAGGTTACAGTTGGAGGAGGTATGCATGGGTGTTTTGGCTGGGGTGGAAGGATTCGAACCTTCGCATGACGGGATCAAAACCCGCTGCCTTACCGCTTGGCTACACCCCAATAATGTAAATTTTCTCAGTGCTATGTTTTAAGTGCTATGTTTTACGGTATGTCAGATTGTGGTAAAAATATTATAGCAGTAGATCGACAACGGGAGAACGGCTTATCCCCTTGGCGATAAAACTCTGCCAATGTGTTGGCACTTTTCTCAGTAATTCATCAGCGGCAGACTTGCTAGGCAATGCAGCGAAGATACAAGCCCCTGTTCCTGTTAATTGAGCGTCCGCGTGCTGACCGAGCCAGCTTATCGCCTCAGCTACCTCTGGGTAGATTTGGCTGACCGTCGTTTGACAATCATTGATTCCACCCTTTTCCAAGAAGCTGGCTACTGTAATCGGCGGGGTGTTTCTTGTCAATTGCGGATGAGAAAAAATTTGTCTCGTAGAAACACTGCAGTTTGGCTTAATAACCAGATACCAACGCTCGGGCATAGCGATAGCCTGTAACTGCTCGCCAATACCTTCAGCCCAGGCACTGCAACCATGCACGAAAACGGGAACATCGGCACCCAACTGAACACCTAGATTGGCCAGATCGGTAGCTGTTAAACCTGTCTTCCAGAGATGATTCAGGGCAACTAACGCCGTCGCAGCATCGGAACTGCCACCACCCAAGCCACCGCCTAATGGCAAACATTTGTCCAACTGAATGTCAGCACCCAATCGCGTTTTCGTCGTAGCTTGAAGGCTTTTAGCTGCCCTGATAATCAAATTATCATTGTCGGCAATATCTACCATTGCGGGAGTAAGCGTCAGCTGACCATCGCATCTAACAGAAAAACTGAGCTGATCACCGTAATCAAGTAACTGAAAAAACGTTTGTATTTCATGATAACCGTCCTGCCGACGACCAAGGATATGCAAAAAGAGATTGATTTTTGCCGGTGCAGCCAAGAATAAGGTCATAACACGGAAGGAAGCCGATCTGTATTTTCAGGAAATCGCCATTGGTGAACGGCCAATACGAGCTGTATTTGGTCTTTCTTGATTTTTATCCTGTAAGGCAGCAACCACTTTTCCACCGATCCATAGCGACTGATACTGACCGACCAGTCAGCCTGTTCAAACGCGACTAGCATGCCCTGCTCATCGTAGACCGGCCTATGGATGATGTCATCGCTACTCGGCATGCCCTGAACCCAGTAGCGCAGATTATCAATAGGAACAAACCAACCTAACGTTTCCCTTAGTAGCAACTCGGGTGCTGTAGAAGCGACAGGCTGACGGCCCGGTTGCTGTAGGGTGATCGATTGAGCATTGCCTTCAATCCGCACGTTACCTCGACCAAGGGGACCATTGATACGAATAGTGTATGAATCTCTCCGCTGCCGCCAATCGATAGTGACACTGCCGCTGTCAGCCTCAGTTCGCACACCCAGCTTACCGATCAGCCGCCACTGATCAGGCGGCGCAGAATAAGATAGATTGGACTCCGTTATACCAGAATATTGGCTGCAGGCAGTCAGCGCCACTAACGCGACGACTATACATAATTTGCAGACTAACCGATCTGTTACCGTTAAGTAGCGCATCTTATTCAATCTAAAGTGACATTTAAACGCTCTAGTGTCTTTAAAATACGAGGATCATGTGGCTGCTGCACCAAAGCTCGGGACCAGACCGCTTTAGCTTCCTGCACTTCGCCAATGGTCCATAGCACTTCACCCAGGTGAGCAGCGATTTCACCGTCGGGAAACTTATCCAGTGCTCTGCGTAAATAATCCAATGCCTGTTGGTATTCGCCCAAATGAAATAGCACCCAACCCATGCTGTCCATGATAGCAGGATCATCGGGGCGCTGAGAAAGGGCCTTTTCAATCATTACCAGTGCTTCTTGATAGCGCTCAGTATATGAAGTGAGAAAATAACCGAGCGCATTTAGCGCTAACACATTGTCCGGGTCCAATGTCAATATGTGTCGCAGATCGATTTCCGTCGACTGAACCCGATCAAGTTTTTCATACAATAATGAGCGGTTATATCGCAATGCAATATCGTCCGGAAAACGTACAATTCCCTCATCGAAGGTATTGAGCGCCAATTGATGCTGTTGCGCTTTCGTCATTACGCCAGCTTCAACAGCGTACAATTTAGCTTCTTTTTCCCTGTGGTTTTTACGCAGTTCATCGAAGTGATTGCCAACGGCATCCGGTTCATTACGGTTTATCATTATATTGGCTACACGTGTGTGAGCAGCGAAAAAATTGGCTCCTTGACTCACCTGCAGATAGTAAGTTAACGCCTGATCAAATTGGCGATTATTTTCGGCGATACGCCCCAGATAGTATGCTGTATCATCGGACTTGTAATTTTTATCATACAAGTCCGACAGCAGCGCTTGAGCTGTTTCATAGTCTTCAAGTTGTAGCGCGAGCAACGCCTGGGAAAATTTGAAATCCAGCTGATTGGGAGATTGCTGCGACAAGTAGGCAAACTCTTGATAAGCAGCGTCGGGATCTGTTTTTGTCAACAGGCGCGCATAGAGTAAACGCAGTCGATTGTCTTGAGGGTGTTGGTCAAGTGCTGCACTGATACTGTCAATAGCGAGTTCAGTTTTTTGCTGTAGATGTAAAATCTTGGCCCTTTGCATGACTGCCGGAATATGCTCCGGATCAATATCGAGAGCTCGCTCAGCAACAGCCAATGCCTTGACATTGTCACTTTGCAACATGTAGAGAATACTCAATCCGATTTTGATTGATACTACGGTGGGTTGCTTGGCGGATAATTCATTGTAGGCCTCGATTAAAGTATCCCTGGTCGACGGCTTATGTTTCCTACTATGTAAAGCAATCGTCTCAAATAAAGGCTTATCGCCATCTTTAACAGCATTATCCGCATAAGATAATGCATCTGTCAGCCTCCCCATAGCAATTAACCGAGTTGCGACAACAGCACTTGCCTGTTCACTATCAGGCTGGTGTTTAAGCCACAATAATCCCATTTCCAATGCTGGACGGTGCGCACCCACAAATTGTGCAATACGTGCAGCACGAGCAATCACACCAATATCCTGCGTCTTATAGGCCTGCCTGATATAATTGCCGAGAGTCACCTTATACTGCTGACGGCTGCCTGCTATTTCGGCTACCAACAGTGCATAGAGAGTCTCCGGTTCAAACGGTTTTGATACCGTTACCGGGGCGGACTTAACCTTCTGTTGCTGTACAGTTGAGCTCTTTGGGAGGACACTGCAACCATGGATCAGTAATAGTAAGAGCGATAAAGGTAAGAAATAGACCATAGCCAAAAAATTTCAATGAAGCAGTGTTCAGTGTAAACTCCATTAGACCTAGATGCCAGAACATAAGTTTTGATGAAACCGCAACATTTCGCTCACGTACTGGAAACGGCAACTTTGCTCTACGATGAGTGCACCATAGAAAATGCCCTCGATAGCCTGTCGAAAAAAATCAATCGCGATTATATAAATCTTAACCCTATTTTCATGGTAGTGATGAACGGTGGGTTGGTTTTTGCCGGCAAATTGCTACCTAAACTCACCTTCCCGGTGCAAGTGGACTATTGCCACGCGACGCGTTTTCGCAATGAAACATCTGGCTGTAGTATTGAATGGAAAGTTAAACCACAACAAAATGTATGCGATCGCCACATTATTTTAGTGGACGATATTCTCGATGAAGGCCGGACACTGCAAGCCATTATTGACCAATGCCTAACGCTTCGAGCGGCATCTGTGAAAACTGCAGTCATGATCGAAAAGTGTCACTATCGAAAAGCACTAAAGGGTATGAAAGCCGACTACTGCGAATTACAAGCCCCGGATGAATACCTCTTTGGTTGCGGTATGGATTATAAAAGCTACTGCCGCAATACTGGCAGCATTTACATCCTTGATAAAAAGTTCTACTCAAAACCTGAAGTCTGCTGACAGCTCATAACCACTCCCACCCTATTTTCTATCGTTTCACAAAATAGACTACTTGATTTTTGAATATCGTACGTTATTCTATAGTCAATGGTCCCGGCTCTCTGGGCAGGCGGATTGTCAAACTGATTCTGAAAAAGCCTTAAGTTTACATTAGGAGAATTTCAATGCCTCGTGGTGGAGCGCGTGCGGGTGCCGGTAGGCCAAAAGGACAAGGGAAATATAACGAGCAAACCAAACCGGTCAGAATACCAGAAAGCATGGTGAATGATGTGCTGGCGTTTGTCGAATCAAGCGGCTACCAACTACCACTCTATGCCTGTGCGGTGCAGGCGGGATTTCCATCGCCTGCCGATGATCATATGGAAGGCAAACTGGACCTTAACAAACATCTAATCAAACATCCCACAGCGACATTTTTTGTCAAAGCGGCAGGTGAATCAATGATCAAGGCGGGAATTCACCCCGGAGATATTCTGGTAGTAGACAGGAGCTTGGAGGCCAAACATGGGAAAATAGTGATTGCTGCCGTGGATGGTGAGTTGACTGTAAAGCGCCTTCACCAAAACGGTAAAGGGACGTATCTGATGCCTGAGAATGATGCCTTTCAGCCTATTAAGATCAATGAAGGTAGCGATATGATCATCTGGGGCGTTGTTACCAACGTGCTGCACGAAGTCTAAATAAAAACTATTACTGCCATAGCGAACAGAAAAACAAGCGGATAAAACATGAACAACATTTTTGTATTGGTTGACTGCAACAATTTTTACGTCTCCTGTGAACGGGTGTTTAATCCCGCACTGCGAAAAAAACCAATTGTCGTGCTCTCTAATAACGACGGCTGTATTGTCGCTCGTTCTAACGAGGCAAAAGCGCTCGGTATTTCCATGGCCTCGCCCTATCACTGCAACAAAGCCGTTATTAAGCAAAACGGTGTCACTGTTTTATCATCTAACTATCAATTTTACGGTGATATGTCCCACCGAGTGATGAGTTCTCTACAGATGCTTGCACCTGACATGGAGGTATACTCCATCGATGAGGCATTCCTGTGTTTCGATGGGTTTAGCCCCCATACCCTTTTCGATACCGCCAAAACAATAAGGTCGAAAATCTACCAGTGGACGGGCATACCAACCTCATTTGGTATCGCACCAACCAAGACACTAGCAAAAATTGCCAGCTATATCGCCAAAAAAAACCGTTCCAGTGGCGTATTTAATATGCTCAACTCAGAATTGCAAAGCGAGATTATGAGCAGCTTTCCAGTTGAATTATTGTGGGGCATATCCCATAGCTGGAGTCAGAAATTGCAGACTCTAGGCATACGGACAGCATTGGAGTTGAGAGATGCTGATCCAAAATTTATTCGCAGGCATTTTAGTGTAATAGGAGAAAGAATCGTCTATGAATTACGGGGATTTTCATGTCTCGACCTGGAAACAACCACAACGAAGAAAAACATCATTTCTTCAAAATCTTTTAGCAGGCACATTACCGACCTCGAACCTATGCAGGAAGCACTGGCCAACTACGCAGCACGCGCTTGCGAAAAGTTACGCAAGCAAAAAAGTAAAGCTCAGGCAATTCGCGTTTTTTTGAAAACGAACCATTTCAGAGACGACGAGCCCCAGTACCGCAATGGCGCAACGATTGGCTTCGACCACCCAACGTCAGATACTGCATTTATTATCAACAAAGCAAAACACCTATTGAAACGTCTCTACCGACCAGGCTACCGCTATCATAAATGTGGCATTGTGTTGCTGGATTTGACGCCGGAGAATTTCAAGCAAGGACATTTATTTGTTCAGGAAGACTTGTCGACTACCGATTACCTGATGCAGACAATAGATCGCATCAATCAAACGATGGGCACGGGCACAGTGTTCCACGCATCACAAGGCGTGGAGAGGAATTGGCAAACACGCTGCAGTAATCGCTCATCACGCTACACCACACAATGGGAAGAGCTGGCGGTGGTATCGTGAAATATTTGATCTTGCTGACGAAGGTCTTATGAAACATCAACAGGTGCTGGTATTTTACGATACAATAGACTTTCAAAGACATTGTCTGAATTCTTTATATACACGTCAAAAAATATATACGTCAAAAATCCGGATTGCTGTATGTCAAAAAAAGTTACATTAGAAAAGGTTACTGAGAATATCAACTTAATTTCTCAGGATGTGCTGATTACGCCTGCGCACTTAAAAAGTAAACTGCCCGCTTCCGGCCAGGCGCTACAAACTATCGTCGAAGGACGGCAGGCAATCAATAATATCCTCGACCGCAAAGACCCTCGCCTACTCGTCGTAGTCGGCCCCTGCTCTATCCACGATACAGCCGCTGCGATGGACTATGCTGGACGATTGAAGTCACTGGCTGAAGAAGTCAAGGACACACTACTGGTCGTCATGCGCGTCTACTTTGAAAAGCCGCGAACAACCACAGGATGGAAAGGCCTCATCAATGATCCCAATTTAGATGACTCTTTCAATATAGAAGAAGGTCTACATATCGGTCGCAAACTATTGTTAGATATTGCCGAATTGGGTTTGCCAACGGCAACTGAAGCATTGGATCCTATTTCGCCTCAATACTTACATGATTTAATCTCTTGGTCTGCCATTGGGGCTAGAACAACAGAATCGCAGACTCATCGGGAAATGGCCAGTGGGTTGTCTTGTGCTGTCGGCTTTAAAAACGGCACCGACGGCAGTCTTACGGTAGCCATTAACGCCCTGCAATCAGTATCGAGCTCACACCATTTTCTCGGTATCAACAACGACGGGCAGGTCGCCGTCATACGTACTAGCGGCAACCCTTATGCCCATGTCGTTCTTCGTGGTGGTGGCGGTAAACCCAATTACGACTCTGTTAATGTTGCCATGTGTGAAAAGGAACTAATTGAGCAAAAACTTTCCGGCAATATCATGGTAGATTGTAGTCACGCCAACTCCAATAAAAATCATGAATTGCAGCCACTGGTGCTTGAAAATATTACCAATCAGATTCTGGATGGCAACCAGTCGATTATCGGCGTTATGATTGAGAGTAATATCGGCGAAGGCAATCAAAAAATTCTTCCGGATCACTCTAAAATGACCTACGGTATTTCAGTTACCGATGCCTGTATAGGCTGGGATAAAACCTTAGCAACTCTGCGAATGATGGCGGAAAAGCTCAACGATGCCGTGAACCAAAGGCCAGGCCACCTATCTTCAGGCCACCTCTCTTAATAAGACAACTTTTGAACACGCTATTGCTGCGCATACAGTGCGTAGGTATTAAGAGCCACAGGCTGTAATTATTTAACGACCAATGTCCTTTTTTTCTCCGATAAAGCCGCCGAATTTAGGTGATAGTGGCAACCGACAAATATGGGCAGCGCTAGAAGGTGCTGCTGCCGCCTTGGCTATAATCACTGCCGCCAAACAGGCAAAACTGCCCGCCCTGGTTATTACCGCAAGCAGCACGGATGCTCATCGATTGTTGTCGGAACTGCGGTTTTTTAATAGCAACGATTCCCGTTTTCCGATCTTGCATTTAACAGATTGGGAAACGCTACCTTACGATAATTTTTCTCCACATGATGACATCGTTTCCGAGCGCTTGGAAACACTGTACCATCTCACTCATCTTCGAACGGGCCTAGTCGTCGTACCGATCACCACCTTGATGGGACGTCTACCGCCGGTAGACTATCTCAACCGCTACAGTTTAATTATCTCAACTGGCGATCAACTCAATCCTCATGCAATACGTCAACAATTGGAGCAATGCGGTTATCGTTGCGTAAATACCGTTTACGAGCATGGTGAATTCGCCTTGCGGGGGTCATTGATAGACGTATTTCCCATGGGTAGCGATTTACCTCTGCGCATTGATTTATTTGATGACTGCGTGGAATCCTTGCGCACATTTGATCCGGAAACACAGCGCAGCATTCAAAAAATCGAACACATTCGCCTGTTGCCAGCGAAGGAATTTCCGCTAGATAAAGAAGGTATACAGCAATTTCAGCTAGCCTGGCATGAACAATTCGATGTCGATCATCGGCGTTGCCCTATCTATCGAGACATTACCGCTGGATTCGCGCCTGCAGGTATCGAATATTACCTGCCACTGTTCTTTGATCAGTGTGTATCACTATTCGACTATCTACCCAAAAATACACAACTATTCACCTATGACTCTATTGAAGAGTCCGGCAACCAATACTGGCAGCAAATCCAAACACGTTATCAAAGTCGTAGTGGTGATATCGAACGGCCAATCCTGTCGCCAAAGGCGCTATTTCTCAATCTGGATGAAGTATTCAGCAGCCTGAAATGTTTTCGACGCTGCCACCTATCCAGTGACAAAACCAACGCTCATATTCTATTTAACAGCCAGACAATACCTCATATAGCCATCGATAATTCACTGAAGACGCCTTTTCGCGGATTGCAACAGTTTTTGCTGGAGACAGAACACCGAGTGTTATTTTGCGCGGAATCGGCAGGGCGCCGCGAAGTGCTTATGGAATCATTG
>CAZEUZ010000008.1:0-10379 GCA_964515805.1 uncultured Cellvibrionaceae bacterium
CCTTTGTGCCACAAAAATCCATCTGTATCGATCAACCCTATATCTCCAGTGTCATACCATCCATCGATAATTCTCAATTCGGTTTCTTGTTGATCGCGATAATAGCCTTTCATGACCAAGTTACCTCTCACCAGAATTTTACCTTCCGCGGATTGCTCGACTGGCTTGCCGGTTTCCATATCAATAATCTTGACATCCACTCCGGAGAGAATTTTTCCGACACTGCCGGGGCGATTAGCATCAGGTGTGTTAACCGCTATAACAGGACTGGTTTCGGTAGTTCCGTAACCTTCATACAGTACAATGCCGTGCTCACTTTGATAAGCTTTACGCAGAGAGTCTGGTGCTTTGTCGGCCCCCACAATACATAAATCTAGCGAGGCTAAATCTCCAGGCTTGGCGGTTTTTAGATAACCTTGGTAAAAAGCCGGTGTAGCCGCCATAAATTGCGGTTTTTCTTGTTTTATGATATCGACGACCGTTTTGTACTCCAATGGGTTGGCATAAGTGATTATCGTTTGGCCACCATAAACGGGTAACCATAGGCATACGGTCAATCCGAAAACATGGAAGTACGGTAGGATTGTCAACGTGCTTTCAATGTTATGACTGGTTTGAATAAGCCGATGAGTTGCCACAACGTTAGAAAACAGATTTGTGTGTGTTAATTGCACCGCCTTAGGATTTTTTTCGCTACCGCTGGTGAATAAAATAACTGCGGTATCCGATGGCTTGCCTTGGTGAAAATTTTTATACAGTAAAGATGTTGGTATCTTACTGATCAGTGCTGCACTTATCTTTTCCAGAATTGAAATATCCGCCATGATGTCTTCCAAGAAAATCATTTCAGAAAAACGCGGGCATTCGATTTTTTTCAACAGTGTTTTGGATGTAACGACTGTACTGAATTCACACTTTTCCCTAGCGAACTTAATGTTATCCGCAGCAGCAGTGGCATAGTTGATCATTACCGGGACCTTGCCGGCCATCAATAGACCCACTAACGTCAGTCCACACCCGGCGGACGTGGGCAGCATGACACCGACATGACGTTCTTGGTATCGAGAAAATCGTTTGGCAAGAATAATCGAGCCAATCAATGCTTTGTCATATAAAACTGTTCTGCCCGTCGTACGGTCGACAAAGGCAATTTTGTCACTATTTTCTTTGGCGGACTTGATGAACATTTGATGGAGCAACATAATTGAGTTCTCTAAGACTGAATTTTTTAAGATGGTTGAGTTAAACCAGTGTCTATTGACTGCGTTGTAACAGCAGCTGAGTATTCTTAAATTTGTAAAAAAACCTATGATAGACTGGCGCATGTTATGGTGTACAGAATGTGTGTCAAATCTTCATAACATTAAGATAGTTGATGATAAAAGAAACTCTCACAGAAGAAAGCATTGACGATACAACTGGCTTACAAAAATGGATCCAACAAACACTCAATAAACGTCCGGATATTGTGTTAGATGGAGGTTTACTGCTGATTCCGCTATCGGGTGATGCCGGATTCCGGCGTTACTATCGGTTGAATAGTAAACCATCACTATTGGCTGTAACCGCGCCAGCAAATAGCGGAACCAGTGAGAGCGCTGCTTATTTCGCCACTCTTTCTCATTCACTTCGCCAATCGCGTATTGCTGTCCCCAATGTGTTGGCCTATCAGGCTGACGATAATTATATGTTGTTGGAAGATTTTGGCGACCGGATTTTTTTCAATGAATTAAATGACAATACCACCGATTATCTTTATCGCAAGGCGCTGACAGAGCTGATCAAACTGCAAAAAATACCGCGAGATAAAGTTAATATTCCTCGCTACAGTCAATCTATTTTAGGAAGCGAGATGGAATTCTTTCGCGAATGGTTTGTCGATAAGCTTCTCGGCTATTCGTTGTCGATGCAAGAACAACGGATGATTGATCGTACGTTTACCTTTCTTGAACAACAAGCATTGGCGCAACCCCAAGTATTCGTTCATCGAGACTATCACTCTCGTAATCTCTTGGTTCGCCAAGATAAAGCGCTGGGAATTATTGATTTTCAGGATGCAGCTTGGGGCTCGGTAACTTACGATGTGGTATCACTATTACGTGATTGTTACCTGCGCTGGCCACTGCAAAAAGTAGCAAATTGGACTATTGACTACGCCGATATGGCCATGGAATCAGGGGTTATGCCTAAAGTGTCGCAGGATCAATTTCTGCAATGGTTCGATACCATGGGATTACAGCGTCATATTAAAGTATTGGGTATCTTTGCACGCTTATGGTTGCGCGACAATAAACCACAATATCTCAATGATCTACCGCTAGTATTGCGTTATACCATTGAGATCGCCGAACGTTATCGAGAAACTCGATTGTTGGCAACTTGGCTGTCCACCTGTCTGCTGGATAGCATTGAAAAACAACCTTGGTATCGGGACTATCGCATGGCGGGAGATCGAAGGTGAAGGCAATGTTGCTGGCGGCCGGACACGGTAAACGCATGCAGCCGTTGACAATGACAACACCAAAGCCGCTGCTCCTTGCTGGTGGCAAGCCATTAATTGTCCACCATCTGGAACATTTGTCAGCAGTTGGCATCCGTGAGGTTATTATTAATGTTGCTTATTTAGGTGAACAAATAAAAGATGCGCTTGGTAAAGGGTCTCAATGGGGTCTGACTATCCATTACTCCGAAGAACCGGAGCCGCTGGAGACCGCCGGTGCTATCTTACAGGCGTTGCCGTTGTTAGGTAGTGACTCTTTTATTCTGATTAATGCCGATATTTGGACGGATTGCCAATTGTCTACGCTGGTTCACCACAAACTGCCGCCTTATCAAGGGCATTTGGTGTTGACTCGTAATCCCAAACATAATCCGAATGGTGATTTTTGTGTTGTTGATGGTGAGTTATCGACGAATAATGCTAATAATCGGAGTTACACCTTTACCGGCATCAGCAAATTGTCTCCCCGTTTAATAAGCGAATATCCAAAAAAGCGGCTAGCCTTTCCGTTAGCTGAAGTTTTTTACTATGCTCTCGAAAAACAATTACTGTCTGCGGAAATTACGGAGGGTAATTGGTGGGATATCGGTACGCCTGAACGTTTATACGCGCTCGATCAGTGGTTAAGATTCGGTGCGGGCGAGACAGTAGACTGATTTCATCACAACTTAAAAATACAGCGAGACATCTCGATGAATGGACTGGCATTTAGCGACAAACTTTGCTTGATCCAAAGACAATCTGGGTTGCATGCGTAGGCCGATTGTATCCCGCAATACGGCTTCATGAGATTGTAATAAGGGCAGTAACTCTTGCTTGGCCCTTTGTCGCCAAGAAACTTCAGTGATATACAGAGTCTTGGCTTTTAAATAGAACCCAAGGGCTTTGTCAATATCGCCTTTTTTCAGCGCGCGCCTCGCTTTGTAAAGTTGGCTTTTGATTTGATGGGTTCCGGGAATTTTAATGAGACGGTTTTCTGATGCTTTTAATTGTGCGATTCTGCTTTTCGCAGTTGCTGCTGTCACTTCCGATGTGATCAACGATTCGAGCGCAGTTAACTCTTGTTCATATTCTACCAGTGCTGATGTCGCTTCAATTAACGTCAATAACTCAGCAACCGGTTTATAGGTGTTGTCGACGTGGTTGCGGTAGACTCGGCGCGCTTTTTGTTCCGCATTCACGAGAGCCTTAATATCTGTCCGGCTACCTTCTTCGTGGCCAGCCAATTCTTTCTCAATATTGGCATACTGACTATTTAGTTGGTTGACAGCAGTTTCGGCAATACGTACGTCTACTACGTAATCAAAGACTTTCTCAGCGATGCTGTTAGTTTTCACTAACTTATTTCGCAGGTCATCAGGTAAATAACTGAGATTAGTCGTTGCTATCGCGGCAACGGATTGCCGGATTTTCAGTTCATCTTGTTGGTATTGGTCAAATACGTAGTCCTCAATGCAGTCCTGCAAACGTGGATTGATCGGTGGTGGTGCAGTCTCTGAAGTTAACTGCATAAGATTGGGCAGGTAATTTACTAGTGATGGGTTGTAGCCAACAATGGCCAAACAGAGCAGCTGTAAAAAAATAAAGGCCGATGCTCCCTTGTAGATGGACAGTGTTTTCACTATCGGCGCGGCCACTCCTCGCAGATAAAAGAGGGAAAATCCGAATGGTGGCGTCAGAAAGGAAGTCTGTATATTCAGACCCACCATCACTCCAAACCATACGGCGGTGATATTGGCTTCAGGGTTGGACAATAGAATAGGCGCCACTAGTGGCACAACCACTACCGCTATTTCAATAAAATCGAGGAAAAACCCTAGTAAAAAAATAACTAGCATGACGACCATAAATTGGGTCCAGAACCCTCCAGGCAGTCCTGTTAGCAATTGTCTGACCAATTCTTCGCCGCCGAAAGCTCGAAATGCCGATGTCAGCATCGCAGCGCCAATTAAAATAATAAAAACCATAGAAGTCATTTTGGCGGTTTCGGACATCACTTGACGCAGTGTATCTTTAATCCTGTAAATGCGAACGAGACTCCAGAAAATAGCGACAAAGAAAACAATGACAAATACAGTCAGTGTCATTGTGGCGATATGATCATGGACGGTTTTTATATTTTTAATATTGACTGGATTGATGCCGGATACCACAGCGATACCAACCAAGGCGCCAATAGCTAGCAACAATGGTCCGTAGCTTCTTTTTCCACCCGCTTTTAAGCGGTAACTGCCCATGAGTATTGCACCGATGGAACCAATAGCTCCTGCCTGATTAACCGTGGCGATGCCCAATAAGATGGAGCCCAAGACTCCCGTAATTAATAACATTGGTGGCAACAATGCCAATAACATTCTAAAAGCAAATCTGCGATCGTAATGGCCATCGTAGTGCACTGGCGGTGCCGACTTTGGATTGATCAGTGCAGTTATCAGAATATAAGCAACATAAAGCCCTACTAAAATTAATCCCGGAATGAGGGCACCCATAAATATATCGCCGGCACTCGCAGAAACCACATCTAAATGGGAAGGCATAGAGAACTCACCTGTCGCCGCAGTGTACTCTGCTTTGCGGGTACTACTGGCTTGGCTAGTGGCGTTAGACAGCTGATCGGCAAGAATAATCAATACAATCGAGGGTGGAATAATTTGCCCGAGGGTACCCGAAGCGCAAATGGTACCGCTCGCCAAAGAATGTGAATAGTTATTGCGCAACATCGCCGGCAGCGAAATTAACCCCATAGCGATAACAGTGGCACCGACTATGCCGGTAGTGGCAGCCAACAAAGCTCCTACCAATACGACAGAAATACCAAGCCCACCAGGAACCGGCCCAAACAGCTGCGCCATCGCCACCAACAAATCTTCGGCGATTTTTGACCGCTGTAACATAATACCCATAAAAATGAACAGCGGAATTGCAATCAAGGTGTCTCTTTCTACCGACCAATAGAGGCTGCGGAAGTTAGTAACGCCAGCATTTAGCCACTGAATGGGCCCATCTTGGGCAAAATAGGCGCTGGTGTCACCGGCAAATAAGTAACCACAAAGCGCCGCCAATGCAATGGCTAAAATTGCTGATCCCGGCAGAGCAAAGGCAACAGGAAATCCTGCCGTCATGGCTGCTACCATTAATAGGACGAGAATCAGTAAAAATAACAGCTCCACAGTTTTTTAACGTATTTTATTATTTGCGTGTATCAGTCACGCTACGATACGGTCTTTTTCATCGTCACTATCTCGATGGTTGCGAATAATCGATATGTTATGAAGTATATAACTGCAAAATTGCATCATCATCGAAACGGCAAACACAATCAAGAAAGCTGCCATCAAGTATTTGACATACATGCCGTAGCCACTCTGAGATATCTCGTAATTGATTAACGGGCTGTTAATGCTGCTGGTTTTGTACCACAGTCCCTGGCTGATAATAATCCAGCATAACGGTATGCCGAACAACAAGGAACCCAGCAAATTAACCTTTGCTTTAGTGCGTTCAGTAAAATAAGCGTAGAGCACGTCGACACGCACGTGGCGATCGTGGATAAAGGTATAAGCGCTGCCAAACAAGAATAGCGCCGCATACCAAAAGCGCACCAAATCTCCCATATAAGCTTGTTCATAGGAATAGAGAAAGCGGGCGACGACAATAATGAATTCGGCTAAAACCACTAATAGTACTAGCCAAAAAAAATCGACCCGGCGAATAAAAAATGCAGCGGTAAAAGCAAGCACAATTAATGGATAATGAACATAAATACCACGGTAACTAGAGCGCCCCATATTTGTTGTCAGCTCTTTATTCAACAGTTTCTCCATCAGCCCTTCTACGCGAAGCATAGCAAGGCTGGCGTCAACTAAACCGACGGCCACTACTGCTAAAAAACAGGCGCGAATAAAGTAAGATGAAACATTGGATAAACTATTGGCATCGGCATTTATACTGCGGCTTGGCGTGATTATTACAAAAAAGATAACAAATGAGACTGCAATTGGATAAGTCAGCACTTGCAGTAATCCCAGCGCCAAATAGTCTGCTGGCAATGGTTTATCGAGTGGGCCTATATTCAATAAATAATTGACTGCTCCTGGCCAGTCATACCAGAAATTCAATACGTTATTGAGTAAGAATACCCAAGTAATGGCAGCAATAGAAAGAGAAAGAATCCTTAACGTCGTATCAATGATGTCGGTTCTGAACACAATGGATAAACGTTACAAACCTAATACACGGTTGCGTTGACGCAGATAAGCCACGTCTGAGATACCTATCCAGGCACCGATGTCAGCACGAGCACTGAGAAAACTATCGTTTATTTTCTTGGCCAGATTACTATGATCGCTGGTTTCCTCAAATACCTCTGCGGCAGCTTCGCCAAAGCTATCGTAAACCTCTTCGGAGAAATCGCGCAGTTCGACGCCGTGTTCGGTGATCAATTTTTTTAATGCATTACCATTGTTGGCGTTATATTCAGCCATCATCAATTGGTTCTCTTGATTGGCAGCAGCTCTGATTAATGCTTGATCTGATTTGCTCAGCCCCTCAAACCATGATTTGTTAAAGCCGACGCTAAGGCAGGCGCCGGGTTCGTGCATGCCCGCGGTATAGTAAAATTTAGCGGCTTCGTAGAACTTCATATGGCTGTCGTTCCATGGGCCTACCCATTCGGTGGCGTCGATAGCTCCCGAGACCAAATTCTCATAAATTTGACCGCCAGGCAAAGACACAGGCGAAACACCTAGTTTGGACATCACATCACCACCGAGCCCGGGAATACGCATTTTTAGTCCCTTAAAGTCGTCGATGCTATTCATCTCTTTGCGAAACCAACCGCCCATTTGCACGCCGGTATTACCGCAAGGCATGGCGATTAAACCAAACTGATCTGACAATTCATCCCACAATTGTTGGCCGCCGCCGAAGTTAACCCAGCCGTTAAATTCAGCGTTCGTCAAGCCGAAAGGCACTGTTGTAAAATAAGCAAAGGCCGGGTGTTTTCCTTTCCAGTAATACTCGGCTCCATGATAAATCTGTGCGTTGCCGGAAGCGACTTCGTCAAAAGAATCAAATGCTTTAACGCGCTCACCAGCCGCGAAGTACTCCACTTCCATGCGGCCGTCCGACATATCGCTGAGACTTTTGGCAAAGCGCTGAGCGCCAGTCCCTAAACCGGGAAAGTCACGTGGCCAGGTAGACACCATGGTAATTTTTATCTTTTTGCTGGCAATCGCCGGCGCGGAAATCATTCCCGATGTTGCAATTGCCCCAATGCCTACTGCGCCTTTTTTCAGCAGTTCGCGTCTTTTCACCTCGATATCTCCTTAATTAAAATTATTTTTACTTAATTGTTTTTAGGCGCTATTTCCCTTGGAGTGGTCCGCCAAAAACTGTTCCAATCCGGAATCCGTCAATGGATGTTTGAGTAACCCCATAATTGAATTCAGTGGGCCGGTCATCACATCAGCGCCAATTTCAGCACAGTGAATAATATGCATGGTGTGCCGTATAGAAGCGGCTAGAATTTCTGTTTCAAAGTTATAGTTATCGTAAATTGATCTAATTTGAGCAATCAAATTTAAACCATCTGATGAAATATCATCTAATCTACCGATAAATGGAGATAGATAAGTTGCTCCCGCCTTTGCCGCTAAAATCGCCTGACCAGCGGAAAACACCAACGTGCAATTCGTTTTAATACCTTTTTCTGAAAAATATTTGATCGCCTTAACGCCCTCTTTAATCATGGGAATTTTCACGACAATATTCTTGTTTAGCGCAGCTAAATGCTCTCCTTCCTCAACCATTCCCTTAAAATCAGTGGCGATAACCTCTGCACTGACATCGCCATCGACAATGTCGCAGATATCGACATAATGTTTCAATATATTCTCTTGCCCGGTAATGCCTTCTTTTGCCATTAACGATGGATTGGTTGTTACGCCATCTAAAATTCCAAGATCATTGGCTTCGCGAATGTCGTCCAAGTTGGCGGTATCGATAAAAAATTTCATGGTTGTCCTAGTTATTAACGGATGTCTTAGTTATTAATAGTTACCTTGTTTTATTGCCGAATGATAATACGCCGCCTATATATGCTGTGTAAAGATGACTTGAGCATTGGGATTAAGTCATGAGTATAATATTGTCACACTCGCAGCAATCCTTAAAAGACTTTTTCTGTAAAAACCACATGGCAACATCAAACATCAGTCTTAGCGTTATTATTCCAGTCTATAACACCGTTAAATACCTAGATGAATGTATTGATAGCTTGTTAAATCAAAGCCTGAAGAATATCGAATTGATATTTGTCGATAACGGCTCTCAAGATGGCTGCTATGAACGTCTCCGGGAACTAGAAAACAAACTCAACTCCCCGCTATTTAAAGTATTTCAAGTGATAGGAGGGCGACAGGGACATTGTAGAAATTTTGGTATCCAGCAGGCAAACGGCAACTATATTGGCTTTTGTGACAGTGATGATTGGGTTGCGGAGGATATGTTTGAATTGCTTTATAAAAAGGCTTGTGAGTTAAGTGCAGATATATGCTTTGGTCAGGTGGTCTGTACTCAAAATTCAAATGATGCGAAAAGATTGCATTACAACAAATCTTTTTTTAAATCAGACAAGTACATTACATCTGAAATCCCCTTTTTGACAAAGATGACCGCTTGTTACAACAAGATCTTTCGTAGAGACTTGCTTATTGATCACGATATAAGATTTCTGGAGGGTGTTGTCCACGAGGATGTTACCTTTAATTACAAAGCGTTTTTCTTTGCAGAAGCAGTTTGTTCGAATCAGAATGCCATTTATTTTTGGCGTCAACACTTGCAATCAACTACCAAAATACAAAACCGTTCTCCCAATAGAGATGTTATGACAATGATTACTGAACTTCGCAGCCTAGAAAAAGCATTGGACTGTAATGCAGATTGGCGTCTGGCGAGCGATAGGCTTATCGAAAACCATATGACCTATTTAGTTAAGGGAGTGGATCCTAGGAAACTCAAATCATTTTTAGAAGAGCTACTCGCAGCTGCTGGTTTTATTCCTTACACAGTGTTTCTTAAGTTAAAGCCTTACCTTAATGCTGAACAACTAGGACAAGAAATTTTTCAGTATTACCAAACGCAGAAAAGATACTATAGTTCAGTCAGGTCAAAACTTGAGGCCTATAAAAAATATACTAAGCAACTGATAATACTTCTTACCTTATCAGTAGTATTAAATCTACTACTCGTAGTATTGTTTGCTTTCTGGCTCTAAATCAATTTATCTTAGTCAATAGAGTAGATTTCATAGCCATGCTGCCGATAGCGCCATTGCCAAAGCAATTGGCGCATCCGTTTTTTCCACAATGAAAAACCTGAGCGTTCGCCGATATCAGTGTGAGTTTCAATAGGATGATCCGCCATAAAGTTGCTCAGTTTGCGGTAGCGGCGATACTCTCCTGCAAGCGGGTGATAGCAAGGCATTAACCACGGCTTTGACCAGCCGATATAGTGGATAATATTGGGCGACCACAAGCTTTTTTCAAAGTCAGCGTGTAATTTTAATCGCTTCACCTGCTTAGAAGAACGGAATAATCCCGACTGGTGATTCCAATGCAATGGCAATCGCTTCCAATCACCACGAAATACACCATTGAGCGCGCACTGATCATTGGTGCAAATCAGCTCTGGGTGCTCCTGCTTAAAAGCGCGGATTTTCTCAGGTATACGTTGCTCTCGCCAACGTTGCAAATCAATCAGCAAAACCCCCGAGTTAAAATAATCCTGCTGATCGAGTCCAGAAGCGCGGTAGGTGCTGCTGGATATGTTTTCTACAGCGCCCACAGCGTAGCCGTCCAGGGTTTGTTGCCATAACGCT
>CAZEUZ010000009.1:0-2506 GCA_964515805.1 uncultured Cellvibrionaceae bacterium
GGTAAATCCTCATTTTGTTGAAATTCACCCACCGATGCAGTAAAAAACCCCGCAGTTGCAATGTTTTTTTTTCGTAAATGTAGCTTTGCCAATATTTTATTCGAATCGAACTGAAGTATCTCTCTCGGCGAACCTGAATAGGCAATGGAGTGGCTTTCAAAATACTCCGATAACCATATATTTTCACCATTTTCTATGGGAATATACTTAACTGCGAGGAGAACCAGGTCAGGTTTTCGTTTTAAGATGCGATCCAAGTCAATTAAAGATTTACACGTGTTCAATCGACCATCATGACCTATTTTTTGAATTGAATTCAAAACGCTTCGACATGAATGTAGGTTGCCAAAACCTGTTTCTTTGAGTGTTTCGTTTGGTGTGGTAATGATTTCAATATTCATAGTAATCCCAATGTATTTATACATAAGTAAGTGGCATGCAAGCTGGGATTGATAGAATCGAGGCTAAAACCTCCGCAATAGAAAAGACGAACGTCAACAGACACTAGATGAAAGCAATAATCAGCAAGTTAGTATGAGCTTTATTCGTGAGGTTGTATACACAAACTCGAACCCATGGGCAATTTTTCAATCAAACTCAAGTACCCAAAGGGTTAGATAAGAGGCTGATTGCTCTCACGCTGGCCGCCGAGAGTGTCGGCATTGATTTAGAACGTTATCTTTTCAAGTAACTTCCAGACACGTTGATTGGTCGAATTGAACGTTCGGTTTACAACCGAGGACGGCGTCAGCTAGGCGCTAAAATGGAACAGTTCCGGCAACAGATCGTCGATAAATTATCGCCCACTTCAAACTGCTATCTCATTGACAGTATGGCGTTAGAAATTTATAAAATCAGTCTTGCAAAGATGTTTTCAATGACATAGCTATTCTATTGTTTACAGTCTTTCCGATCAGTTGTACATTTGCTAAAGCGAATATTGTCACAGATACCAACGATTAATTTATCATCGTTTGATGAACCTGGTATTAACGTGAAAGCACCGACTCAGAATATTTTGGATGTAATATCCAATGCGAGAAAATTTAGGGCCTGTTGATTTTTTGTAGAAGCTAAAACTAATCGAAATAATTATGAACAATCATTTTAAAAATTGGGTTCAGTACTTAATTCTCATACCATTTATGACTGCATTTTTAAGTAGTTGCGGCACAACATATTCTCGGAACAGCCAAGAAACGGTCACCTTGGCTACGATAGAAAATCAAAAGATAGCGCATTATGTTGTCAACTTATTACTGCTTAATGGATATTCAGTAGAGACAACCAACTTTTTCTTTGATGGCGGCAAGCATAATGGCCATTTTGGTAAAGCGCTGGAATCGCAGCTGCAAAAAACGGGCTATACGCTTGTTTCCACTGATTCAAACGCTCAAAAACTGACTTATCTTCTCGATGAATTAGTTCCTGACACATATCGCGTGGATATTCGTGTCGATCCTCACTATGAAATGGATTTGGTATACCGACTGAGTAAGAACGATAGCTTGGTACTTCATAGTGTGACTGTGCGCAATGGTTCCAGCTTGATTGTTAGCTGCTGTAATATGGCTGTCGAAGTCAACGATGACACAGTAAACGATAGCAAAGCCCACGGCGAAATAAAGGCAATCGATATTGCCACTCGCACTATATCCTCAGAACCCTCAAACGACTCTACAGGTGATTCTTTAGACGACTATTTAAACAACGACGATAAACAAGAAAACACAAATTCCGCAGGGATATCGAAGACTCACAAAGCTTGGGTTGTGCAAGTGATTTCCTTATCCGAAGATAAACCGAGCATACTGGAAGCTATCAGTCGAAAGATAGAGGCTATGGGTTATAAAACACATATTGCCAAAGTCGGCAATGCAAAAAAAGTTCGGATCGGTCCTTTTGATTCACGAGCAGCGGTCGAACCGGTACTTGATGAAATGCGATCTAATGGTTATCCCGACTCCTTTCTCTGGAAGCAAAATCCATAAGCACAAATGTTACGATTTAATCACTTTTATATACCAACAGGCTCTGGGAATAGAGATACCTAAACAATAGCAAACTTGACGTTAACACTACAAATATCTACTATCATCGCGCTGCTCGTTGTTGTATCAAGATGAACAGCGCATGCAATTCATCCAGGACTCCCTTGCACTGTAAAACAATGAGCTATTATTAGAGGATTTCCTATTTATGCGCAGTGACTATTGTGGCGTAATCAACGCTTCTTACATTGATCGCGAAGTGACGCTTTGTGGCTGGGTTGACCGCCGCCGCGATCACGGCGGTGTTATTTTTATTGATCTGCGCGACCGTGAAGGTATTGTGCAGGTGGTTTTCGACCCCGATGGCAAGGATAATTTTGCGCTGGCAGACAAGGTGCGCAGTGAATACGTGTTGCAAGTTACGGGCACGGTGCGCGCTCGCTCGGCGCAGACAGTCAATCCCAACATGCCGACAGGGGAGATTGAAGTCTATGGACGCCAGCTGCAGATATTGA
>CAZEUZ010000010.1:0-6378 GCA_964515805.1 uncultured Cellvibrionaceae bacterium
AATAGCTGTCACCCTCTTGCGAAGGTTTAAAATATCCTTGCTGTTCCCAGGTGGTATACCAGTGTTGCTCGATTTTCTGTGGTTGATACGTTTTATCCATGAATTTCTACTATTGCTGTAACTAGCTGATTATTTAAGTGAGTGAATAACAAATAGATGACACAGTAAAAACCTATTTACTGTGTTTTATTGTGTGTTTCTTTTGTAGCTAACGCCTTTAGTCGACGACGGAGATCGGCTTCTATTTGGGGCAAATAAAAGGCGATTAAACTGTCGATAATGGCGTCGTGTAAACCCTTTGGCGAATTGACACCCCCTGAAGCCTCGCTAGACGATTTTTTTGGAGATGGTTTTTTTTTGTCTTCATCATAGCGCCGTGTGCGAAGGTGGCGAGGTAAAAATGGATTGTCCGTTTTGGTTGGTGAATTGGTCGATTGATTGGGATTTCCGATAGATTCAGAAGGGCTTTTTTTTTGAACGGATGCTCCCTCAAATAACGATGGCTGATTTGTCGATTCTAAAGTTGCCGGATTTTTTAACGAATCATTTAGTAGGTCCGGTTCATTTTCGATCAATTTCGACGTATCAATTGTCTCTCGTAGGGTAGGAATGGGGCTATCGGCCTCTACCTTATCATTGAGTATCTTGATAATGGACTCGAGTTTGTTCAACAGTTCCTTTCGGTGCAATTCCGTTGTTTTCTGTTTTTGAGCCATTACTTACGTATTCTTTATCGGTTACCAATTTTATGCCATTTTAGCGGATAACCACGGTGGCGGTAAAACTGAAAGTTTGCACGGGTGGCTGATAGTATCAGCTCATCTTGCACAACGACTTCCATAAGCTGTTGAAATCGACTGAAATGATCAGGCACTCGGGACTGTAAATTAATCATCACATCGTGATGAGATTCGTCATCCGCTTGCCAAGCTAATAGCACCTGCGAATCCCCTTGATTATCTTCCTGTGTAACATGGGCAGCAAATGATTCAGGTTTGAAGCTCCATAAATGATTACTGAAATTCTGCGCTTGATCGCTATCGTCCAATGCGATAAAAACGCGATGGTTTGATTGAATGGCTTTCTCTACTAATCTGCAGGCAAATTGTTCGCGAGCTGTGATAGCGCTGTCTTGCAATATGTAAAAGTCAATATTGGTCATCGACAATCATGATTCATTGAATAGACTGCAAGTTAAGTAAATAGTGAATTAACAGTGACACCGGCCGTCCAGTTGCGCCCTTTACCGATCCGGATAGCCAGGCAGTACCAGCAATATCGAGGTGCGCCCAAGGATAATCTTCAGCGAAGCGCGCCAAGAAACAAGCGGCTGTAATGCTGCCCGCGTCGCGTCCACCAATATTGGCCATATCGGCAAAATTACTTTTTAGTTGTTTCTGATAGTCTTCCCAAATCGGTAGCCGCCATGCGCGATCACCACTGTCGGAGCCGGCATCTAAAAGAGAGTTTGCCAAATGGTCATTGTTGCTAAACAAGCCTGTAGCGTGTTTGCCCAGTGCGATAACACAAGCACCGGTTAATGTAGCGATGTCAATTACTACTTTTGGTTGATAACGTTTCGCATACGTGAGCACATCACAGAGCACTAAACGACCTTCCGCATCAGTATTAAGCACTTCAATAGTTTTGCCCGACATAGAGGTGACAATATCACCGGGTTTAGTCGCACAACCGCTGGGCATATTTTCAGCGGCGGCAACAATGCCCACCAAGTTAATTTTTGCCTTCAATGCCAAAACAGCCTGCATCACACCGAATACACTGGCGGCACCACACATATCGAACTTCATTTCATCCATAGCAGCGCCAGGCTTTAAGCTGATACCACCACTATCGAAGGTGATCCCTTTACCCACTAAAACAGTAGGCTGGACGCTCTTGTCAGCGCCTTGGTACTCCATAGCGATCAATTTCGCCGGTTGTTCACTGCCAGTGGAAACAGACAGTAATGAACCCATACCTAATGCTGCCATTTGCTCCTCGGACAGAACCTCAACTTGCAGCGACGACGCTGGTTGTTTCATTTCACGAGCTTTGTCGGCGAGATAAGTAGGGGTGCAAATATTGCCCGGCAGATTACCTAGCTCCCGCGCTAAATTCATACCTTCCCCGATAGCGCTACCCACTGTTAGCCCTTGTTCAGCTTGTTGACTATCGTCATCTTTTGTTGTCGCGTAAGTAATGCTGATATCGAGACATTGATCTGCTTTTTGTTTTTGGCTTTTACAATAAGCGAATTGGTAATTTGCATAAGTAATGGCTTGTGCGCAATAGCGGGCCTTTGCCTCCGTTGACCAATTCGAAACAGACACTTCATCGACAAAAAAAGTAATGTTACTGAAGTGACTAGCGACTATTTTTTTTGCTACTGCCGTCATCGAACGACGAAATTTATCAGGCGTCACCGAATCTTTTTCACCAAAACCAGCAACTAGAACGCTCGGTCGTCCATTGGTTTGATAAATCAGTACATTATCGCCTACCTTGCCGCTGAGCTGTTTGGTTTTATACATTGCAGTCAATGAAAACTCGCTACTGTTCTCAAAAGCTTTTGCGTCATTTGAAAGCGCTGCATTTTCGTAAGCGGCAACAACAACACAATCAGTGTTACCATTGACAGAATTTTGATCAGTAAATGAGATTTCTTTAGCCGTTAGCTTCATAAATATTTCCCGTGCTGTACTTGTACCTAATACGACGCAAATAGGCATAGCATTATAATTGATGGCCAACGTTATTATATTTGATAAATGATCATTTTACGCTACTTATCCCGCGAATTATTTCAGACAACGGCATCCGTCACCCTGGTGCTGTTGGTGATTATTATGAGTGGCCGCTTTATCAAGTACCTGGCGGCAGCGTCTGTTGGTAAACTGGATATCGATATTGTTCTAGCGGTAATGGCCTATCGCATTCCCGGCTTCCTGGAATTAATTTTACCTTTGGGTTTTTTCATCAGCTTGCTACTGGCGTATGGCCGACTTTACGCCGATAGTGAAATGACCGTATTGCACGCCTGTGGTGTTAGTCGTCGGCGTATTCTTATCTACACCAGCGTTCCCGCAGGCTTACTGGTTATGATCGTGGCAATGTTAAGCCTATGGTTATCGCCTCTGAGTCTACAAAAGGCAGATTTGTTACTGGAATCACAAAAATCCCGAAGTGAATTTGAGGCCATGCAACCGAGCCGCTTTCAGATCACGCGGCAGGGGAATGTCGTCAGTTATGCTGAATCTCTCGTCAATAACCGTATGCTTCAAAAATTGTTTATCGCTCAGACCACTCCCAAAGAGAATGAGCATGTAATCGTGCGATCGGCAACGGCTCAACGCGTCGATAATGGAGAATACAATCAGCCCTATTGGGTATTTGAAAATGGCGCCTATTATCAAGGGCAGCCTGGATCAGCTGATTATCAAGTCACGCAATTTTCCAGTTACGGTCAATATATTCCGGAGCCTGAAATTTTTATCGTAGACAATAACGACACGGAGATTTTACCAACCATTGAGTTATTACAATCGTCAAACCCTGAGCATATTGCAGCCTGGCAATGGCGTTTTTCGCTGCCATTACTTATGTTAATAGTTATGTTGCTCGGTATTCCACTGAGTGAGACCAATCTGCGCCGTGGGCGCTATACTAAGCTATTTCCCTCCATTATTCTTTATTTGATCTATCTCGTATCGTTGAACGCCGCCAAAGGGGCGCTGGAAAAGGGTGACCTGCCCGCGATGCCGGGTTTGTGGTGGGTGCATGCTGTATTTATCGTGTTGGCATTAATACTGTGGATCGATAAACGATTATGGATAAACAAGTTGCGTGTCGATTAAATCATCATGAGACTGTTAAATCGCTATATTTTCCGCACAATATTTATGGCAACCATAATGGTTTTAGTTGTCATTATTAGTCTGGATTTGTTGGCTGTTTTGATTGATGAACTCGGTCGTCTATCAGTATCTTATACTTTTTTCGAAATAGTCGTTTACATTGGGTTGTCCATGCCCGCTAGTATCTATGAATTTATGCCGTTCGCCGCCTTAGTCGGCAGTTTAGCTGGACTGGGCAGTCTGGCAACATCGAATGAACTGGTCATTATGCGTGCCGCCGGCATCAGCTTGTTAATTATCGTGTGGGGAGTAATAAAGCCCGTACTGATTTTTGTAATATTTTCGATATTACTGGGAGAATACGTCATTCCTATTACCAATCAAACGGCTGAGGCTCGCCGGGCGCTGTTACTTGGCAAAGATCAAGTATTGGAGTCACGTGCGAGCCTATGGAATCGTGAAGGCAACGAATTCATGCACTTCAACGCGGTGCAAACTGACGGCGTTATCTATGGCGTTACACGTTATCAATTTGATAATGAAGGTGTCATGCAGTCTTCCAGCTTTTCAGAAACCGCTGTCTATCAAGGTGATTATTGGCAGGAACGAAATATCACTGAAACAACGTTCACCACCGAAGGTACAAAAGTTCAAAAAATTGCCGCGAGAGATTGGAACAATGTCTTATCACCACAACTACTGAACATATTGGTACTGAAACCAGACGATTTGGCGATAGTTAATCTGTATACCTACAGCCGTTATCTGGACCGACAAAAAATCAGTAGCAGCCAATATTGGCTTTCATTTTGGAAAAAACTACTACAGCCGTTGGCAACTATCAGTTTAGTATTGATCGCCGTGTCGTTTATATTTGGCCCGTTACGAGAAGCAACCATGGGGTATCGACTATTTGCGGGTGTGATTGTCGGTATATTATTTCAAATGGCGCAAAACTTATTGGCTCCAGCCAGCCTAGTCTATGGCTTTCCACCATTGATTGCTGTGGTGTTACCTATTTTTTGCTGTTCTCTATGGGGGTTTTTGTCGTTGCGAAAAGTGGGTTAAATTGTTTTGAGCACATCAGCCTTTTGGGATTAGCAAAACCTGTGTCTTGGTCAAACGATCATGCAATGTCCGATGATCTGCATCGACAAGCGTCCACCAGTAACCAATGCCAAATAGTAATAGCGACAGCGTGGCAAAAAAACAACGCAGCATACACTGCCAGTAAGTAATGGTTTGTAGCCCATCCTGCCGGACCAGTTTTAACCGCCATGCCCGCATACCCAATGTCTGGCCACCTCGACGCCAGAAGTAACAAAAAAAACCTACGCATGCAAGCAACCAACCAATCTGAAATAATAAACCGGTTACATTATCATTCGTCGATTGGAAAATAATCTTGTTGATAGCGATAGAGAATCCACCGTAAGCCATGCTAACAGCAAAAAGAAGCAAACAATCGTAGACCATTGCGGCAAAACGTCGCCATAACGGCGGGTACAATTGAGTGGACATAATATTTGAAAACCCTCGGCGGCCAACTGTAAACTAGCCGATTATATTAGCAAAAAGTTATCGATGAATAATTTTAGACAGACATTGTTTCCCAGTTGGAGCTTATGGCCCAGCCGCTTGTTATTTTTAGCGACTTTACTATTTATTAGTCAGCAAATGCTAACTGACAACCCTATCACTGGATCGGTTTCAGTTTGGGATAAACTCGCGCATTTTGGCGTGTGGGGTATAGTCGTCACTTTGAGCTATTATAGCTGCCAGTCACAACAGCACTTTATCATCGCGGCGATAGTTGTTTTTGTTTATTCAACTGGCGTTGAGATATTACAGCCCATGATCGCGCAACGGTTCTTCTCGTTTGGTGACATTATAGCCAACGGGTTAGGTTGCCTGACAGCTGCGTTGCTGGTTCCCAGAGTTGATCAGTGGCTTTATCAAAAGTTCTATTAAAAATAGACCGTCTTTTTTGAGCAGAATACTCCTCTTCAACAAACCCTACCGGGTTTTATGTCAGTTTAGCCCTGCAATAGGTAAGCAAACCCTGGCTGACTTTATTAAAGTCCCCAGAGTATACGCTGCCGGTCGTCTCGATTTTGACAGCGAAGGACTAGTCATATTGACTGATGATGGGCGCTTGCAGGCACGCATCACCGAGCCGCGTCATAAGCAACCAAAGCACTACTTAGTTCAGGTAGAAAATATTCCTAACATCCATAATCTCAAACACCTTGCCGAAGGAATCCCATTAAAAGATGGGAAAACCAGTCCAGCCAACGTAAGAATAATTGACGAACCCAAATGGCTATGGCCACGCAAACCACCGATAAGACAACGTCAAAATATTCCAACTCAATGGCTGGAACTGGAGATCAGCGAGGGTAGAAATCGTCAAGTCAGACGAATGACAGCTGCGATTGGTCATCCAACCTTGCGGCTGGTTCGCAAGCGCGTGGCAAACTGGGATATCGGCGATTTACAGCCCGGTGAATGGCGGGAAGTA
>CAZEUZ010000011.1:0-6668 GCA_964515805.1 uncultured Cellvibrionaceae bacterium
GCCAAGGTGGATTCGTTGGCTGCTAATACCTATTGGCGTTTACTTATTATTCGCTATCTTTGTGGGAATACATTGGAATTGGAAGCCTGGTGAATTTTCAGTGACGGCTATAAACCTGGAGAAGGCGCAGCAGGCCGAAACTCCTATAGTTACTGGTAGTGCTACCACAGCGACATTAATACATATGGCTGAAATTTTACTGGAAAAACCCGGCGGATTTATCTCAAATGACATTTTGCCTCCCGGCGTCTGGTTGGACAATATATCCAATTGGGAGTACGGCGTGCTTATTCAAATGCGTGATGCCAGCAAAGCAATGCGCGAAGCCTTCAGCCGTTCACAATCTCAATCTAAAGAAGATAGGGATTTGTCCCGGGTTGAGCCGCGTTTTAACTTTGATCATCAAAGCTGGGCGATACCTGCATCAGAGAGTCAATACGAGGAAGCTATCGAATTTTTGTCATCCTACTACAATCGATTGTTGAATAAAAATATCAGCGATGCGCAGTTCTACGCACGCGCCGATAATTTAAATTATTGGTTGCAGACAGTAGAAACTCGCCTTGGCAGTTTATCTCAGCGCCTGAGCGCCAGTGTGGGTCAACGTCGCATTAATACTGATCTGGCAGGTGATAGCGCCGCTACTCAGTCGACACCGGCACCACAGGAAATCGAAGCCAAAACACCCTGGCTGCAAATAGACGATATTTTTTACGAAGCCCGTGGTACAACTTGGGCTTTAGTACATTTACTAAAAGCCGTCGAGATAGACTTTGAAGAAATATTGAAAAGAAAGAATGCATTAGTTAGTCTCCGGCAAATTATTCGTGAACTGGAATCTTCACAAGAAACCGTCTACAGCCCTATTATCCTCAATGGCAGCGGCTTTGGCTTAGTGGCAAACCATTCACTGGTTATGGCTTCTTATATTTCCCGCGCCAATGCGGCAATTATTGATTTACGCGAATTGCTATCAAGAGGTTAGTCAATCTGCAAAACGAGTCGTTAAATCTTCTTGGACAGAGAAACCATTTCCAATGCAGTCGATGCCGCTTCTGTGCCTTTGTTGCCTGCTTTAGTGCCACTCCGCTCAATCGCCTGTTCGATAGTGTCTACTGTTAGCACCCCAAAGGTAATAGGAATACCAAACTGCAGTGAGACCTGCGCCAAGCCCTTGGTGCACTCGCCCGCTACATGTTCAAAATGAGGCGTGCCGCCGCGAATGACTGCACCGAGTGCAATAATGGCATCGTACTCTTTTAAAACTGACACTTTTTGGGCTATCAACGGCAATTCAAACGCACCGGGCACATAATATACTGTAATATCGCTGTCACTGACGCCGTGACGGTGCAAAGTATCCAGCGCTCCAATTTTTAAGTTCTCGACCACAAAGCTATTCCAACGAGTGACCAGCAGCGCATATTTACCCTGCGCCGACGCAAAGTCGCCCTCAATCGTTTTAGTATGGTTGGTTGTATTCATCATTTCTGCCTATTTGGTTTGTTAAGCATTTCAACATTTTCTTGACTATCCGGGCTGGGGATCACGCCGACGATTTCAAGATTAAAGCCGGATAGTGCAGAGAACTTAAAAGGTGAAGACATCAGCCGCATCTTTTGTACGCCTAGATCCCGTAAAATTTGCGCGCCGGCGCCTACTTGCCGGTAAGCTGTATCCGGAGCTGCGCGCGTCTGTTTGCCAGACAGTATGGAGTCAATCCTCTCTGCAATCTCGCAGTTGGTTTCGTTATAGTAGATCAGTACCAGCACGCCGTTGCCTTCCACCTCCACGACCCGCAAAGCATCTTGAAATGTCCATCCTATAGTATCTGAATCACCTATTTGCAAGGCAAGCAAATCACGAACGACATCCATTACATGAACGCGAACCAATGTTACTTGGTCACTTTGTATCGCCCCCTTTGTCAGTGCGAAATGCACATCGCCACGGGCAATATCCCGATAGACATGCAGCATAAAATCGCCAAAGCGAGTATTAATTTCCCGGCTATTGACGCATTCAACCGTTCTCTCTTTCACTGAGCGATAGTGGATAAGATCGGCGATCGTACCGATTTTTAACTGGTGCTGGCGGGCAAACTGCTCCAAATCACCGCGGCGAGCCATACTACCATCGGCATTCATAATCTCAACGATTACCGACGATGGATCACAACCTGCCAGACGGGCCAGATCACAACCGGCCTCGGTGTGACCGGCGCGGCTAAGCACACCCCCTGGCTGTGCCTTTAGAGGAAAGACATGTCCAGGTTGAACAATATCTTTCGGTTGCGCATCTCGCTTAACTGCAGCTTGTACTGTAGTTGCTCTGTCTGCCGCGGAAATACCAGTAGTCACGCCTTTTGCCGCTTCGATAGAGAGGGTAAAATTGGTCGAATGTTGAGCCCGGTTGTCGTTGACCATCAATGGCAATTCCAGCTGGCGACAACGTTCTTCCGTCAATGTCAAACAGATAAGGCCGCGGGCATGCGTGGCCATAAAATTAATATCTTCGGGACGAACTTTTTCTGCGGCCATAACTAGGTCGCCTTCGTTTTCGCGATCTTCGTCGTCCATTAAGATGACCATCTTTCCTTGACGGATATCCTCAATTAATTCTTCTATACTATTTAATTCCATTGATTTTGTATTCACGAGTAAGCAAAGAGCTATTTAGTCAATGTTGTGACGACTCACGTTTGAGCAAAACCATGCTCTTGCAAAAAAGACTTCGTTAAATTCTTCGGCGGCTGTTCTCGATCTAATAATAGCCTCTCTACATAGCGGGCCAGTAAGTCAACTTCTATATTGACTTGATCTCCAATCCGATAATGCGCAATAACAGTATTGTCCCAGGTATGAGGAACAATGTTGACGCTAAATTGGCATTCATCAACCGTATTGACCGTCAAGCTGACGCCATCGATGGTAATACTCCCTTTTTGGGCAATGTATTTCGCCAATTGTGAGGAAACACTGAACGTTAACCGGTAGGAACGGCCATCCGTCTGCTGACCGGTAAATCGGGCAATTCCGTCAACATGGCCGCTGACAATATGGCCACCGAGAGGAGTCGATGGTGTCAGCGCTTTTTCCAGATTAACCCGTGTGTTGGCTCGCCAGTGCTCAATCGTGGTGAGGCTCAGTGTTTCTGCAGAAACATCTGCCCAAAAACCATCGCCAGGCAAATCGATTACGGTCAAACAGACGCCATTAGTTGCGATCGAGTCGCCTATACCGGTATTGCTAAGATCCATTGTTGCTGTATTAATGCGCAAACGTTTATCGCCACTGCGCGGTTCAATAGCAACGACAGAGCCAACGGCTTCAATTATCCCGGTAAACATGCTTCTCCAGTTGAATATTTGCGCAAATAACAGCCAATACAGCTTACAACAAGCTTTTGATTATAGTCTTTTTAAAGTTTGGGGCATATCGTAATACGCCAATCGTTTCCTATTGCACGCTGATCCGTAATCGCAATTGGGCGTTTTTTATCCATCGATAACAGCGTCAAGTCAAATAGCGGCCTGGCATTGCTTCCCATCACTATAGGCGCCACATATAAAATGATCTCATCTAACAAGTCTTGTTTTAGAAAAGCGCCACTGAGTGTTGAACCCGCTTCGATCAGCACTTCGTTGCACTGATAAGCTGTCGCTAATCGATGCAGTAGAATATCGAGATCAATGCGCCCGGCAGAGTCGAACGCAATCGTTTCAAGGACCAATTTTTGCGGCCATTGTTCGATTAAACTTTTGGCATTATCAGTGTTAGCCGACTGTTCAGAAGTGGCGATAATTACCTTACCGCTACCATTAAAGACTGCTGCATTAATCGGAGTCCGCAAATGTGTATCAACCACTACGCGTATAGGTGGTATAGCATGTTGCAATTGTTGAGCCCGAATAGTTAGCCGGCTATTATCCTGAAGAATTGAGCCAATACCAGTAATGATAGCGCAGCTACGGGCGCGCAAATGCTGAACATCGTTACGTGCTGCCTTTCCCGTTATCCAGTGACTCTGGCCATCAGCCATGGCCGTTCTGCCGTCAATACTCATTGCCAACTTACAACAAACGAAAGGTCTCGATGTTTCCATTCGTCTAATAAAACCGCGGTTTAATGCCTGTGCCTGGGTAGCCAATAGAGGGCCATCCACTTCTATTCCAGCTGTTCGCAGCATTTCCAAGCCCGATCCGCTCACTAAAGGGTTAGGATCCTCCATAGCATAGACAACTCGCTTGATACCGGCAGCAATAATGGCTTCCGTGCATGGACTGGTTCTGCCATGATGATTGCAAGGTTCAAGCGTGACATAGAGCGTTTTGTTACGTGCTTTGGCACCAGCTACTCGTAGTGCACTGATTTCTGCATGCACTTCGCCGGTACGATGATGCCAAGCTTCAGCGATTACCTGTTGTTCTACTTCATCAACTAGCAAGCAACCAACACAAGGATTCGGACGAGCAGTATAGCATCCGAGTTTCGCTAACTGTAATGCACGACTCATATATTGCGTGTCAATGGGTTTGAGCACCATTTTATAGCGTTACGGATTCACCGGTATTTTGTTGGCAGACGCTTTTGGCTGTCGCTTTTCAAGAAAATCAATTTCCCTGCGGAATTCGTTCAGATCCTGAAAACGGCGGTAGACGGAAGCGAAGCGTACGTAAGCAACTTCATCCAGTTGTTGCAGTTGCTCCATGACTTTTTCACCGACAACCCGAGAGGCCAGTTCGCGTTCCCCAGTACTGCGCAGGGCGTGTTTAATGTGATCAACTGCAGTCTCTAGCGACTCGATACTCACAGGCCGTTTTTCCAATGCACGGTTTAGGCCGGCACGCAACTTGTCATCGTCGAAAGGCTCGCGAGAACCGTCTTGCTTGATAACACGAGGCATTAACAACTCTGCTATTTCATAGGTGGTAAAACGCTCATGGCAAGACAGGCACTGACGCCGACGTCGAACTTGACTACCATCCGCAACTAGACGGGAATCGATAACCTTTGTGTTTTCATCACAGCAAAAAGGACAATGCAATTGAAAGTACTCATGTTACGAATAATCATTAGTCATGATAGCATAAAGTCTCATAGTCACCGTACCTTGCGT
Source organism: uncultured Cellvibrionaceae bacterium (assembly GCA_964515805.1). Taxonomy (GTDB): domain Bacteria; phylum Pseudomonadota; class Gammaproteobacteria; order Pseudomonadales; family Cellvibrionaceae; genus CAZEUZ01. The sequence continues at coordinate 5,119 of CAZEUZ010000011.1, forward strand.
ACCTTGCTGTCTCTCTGATCATTTGGGATTATCATGGCTATTGACGAGACGGTAGTTAACATCAAAAATAGGCAATTATTATTTGATGAATAAACATTGAAGGATATCGTTTAATGATAACCAAAAAAGCGCTAATTGTTGATGATTCGAAATTGGCTCAATTTGTTCTCAAAAATATGTTGTTGGAATATAAACTTGAGGTGGATACCGCAGAATCTGCCGAAGAGGCCCTCGGGTATCTCTCCCATCAAAAACCCAATGTCATTTTTATGGATCATACGATGCCGGGCATGGATGGATTGGAAGCGCTTAAAGTCATAAAAAATAACCCCGACACAGCAACTATTCCAGTGATGATGTATACCTCTCAAGGGGATAGCGTGTATGTTAATCAAGCCAGGGCATTAGGCGCTACAGATATCTTACCTAAACAATTGAAGCCAATAGAGTTGAGGCAAGTATTAGCTAAACTGCATTTAGTCGACGACCAAAATATTTCAAAACAGTCGACAAAACAGCAAAAAATACGTCCCTCTGTTACTGACAAATCTGCTGCCGACAAAAAAGTAACAGTGAACTCGGACATTGAGGAGCTATCAAAGCTTCTGAGAGAGGCTGAAGCCGCTCTAGAAAAAGAAACCTTAAAACAATTTGTTCAACAAGAATTGGAGAAACAACATCGGCGTTTCACTGCCATATTGCAGAAAATCAGTCATGGCCTCAGTGATCTGACTGCGACAAAAACCGATACAAATAATGACCTAAACGCAGAAAGAGCTTCGTCGCGATTAGCGAGTTTATTCTGGCCATGCCTATTGTTCGGAGTAATGTTGGTGTTTGGATTGTTGTATTTTCAAATGCAACAATCGTTATCATCATTAAAACAGTCATATGCAGATACGAGTATTAACACCGCCGACACTGACCAATCATATCACCTTGCTGCCAAAAAGCTGGACAATGATCAGACTGACAGCCTATTGAAAGGACTGGAGAGTGCAATTAATGTAAATAATACTGTCCCTCTGGAGCAGCCGTTGTTAGGAACGCCTAGCATACAGAAAATTTCTGCCATTACTGACCCTTTAAACGCTGCCGCTTTCAATGGTGAAATGCAAATTATCGCTCATACTGGTAGATTTTGCCTACAACGTAACACCAGTGGTGAATTTATGGTTCCCGCCACTGATACACCTATTGATCAATGTCAAATTATTGAGTCTACCACCACAATCAAACAGATGATGACGACTGAATTCAGCAACTTCATTAATAAATTAAATGGTGGTGACGTCGGTTTTCACATTACGGTCGATTCCCATTACGACAATCAGCCATTGGTCAATTACCCCATTATAGAAAGCGATACTACGGCAGGAGAATGGAATGCTATTGCACAACAAAATCGTCGGGTAGAGATTATATTTAAGTAACAGCGGGTAAACAGGCATTTGAGGGCCAATTCACGCATTCAAAAATGCACTAAATATCAGGTGCTATGGCTGCTTTTCGTCACCATAACTACCCAAGCAACAAGCATAAACGTTAAC
>CAZEUZ010000012.1:0-4746 GCA_964515805.1 uncultured Cellvibrionaceae bacterium
TTCTGTTGCCTGCTGCTCATCTTCACCTTCGACAATCAGTTCAATTTCCGAACCTTTAGCGGCGGCCAGTAGCATCAATGACATAATACTTTTACCGTCTGCTTTCTTGCCATCGGCGTCAATGTGAATATTACTTGAAAATCGTGCACAGGTACTGGCCAGCTTGGCGGCTGCACGTGCATGTAATCCCAGCTTATTAATGATGGTTAGTGTAGTTTTGGTCATTTAATGAGTTATTTTCCCAGTTAATGTTTTTGATTGACAGGGTTGTCCAATTCACGATGACGAACTTGTACATTTTCAAAGGATGATTTGAAATGCCGCTGCAGCTGCTCAGTAATATAGACAGACCGGTGTTGTCCACCGGTACATCCGATAGCGATAGTAATGTAACTGCGGCTGTTAGATTCGTAGTGTGGCAGCCATTTTGTTAAGAACTGACGGATATCTTCAGTCATTTGATTAACCTCGGATTGCGCATTTAAAAACTCCGCAACCAGTTTATCTTTTCCGTTTAAAGGGCGTAATTCAGGTTCCCAATAGGGGTTAGGTAGACAGCGGACATCAAACATTAGGTCGGCGTCTTGCGGTACACCGTGTTTGAATCCAAAAGACTGAAATAAAATAGCAGTAGATGGCGCATCACTAAACGCGATACGTTGCTTGATTAAATTTCTGAGGTCGTATAATCCCAACTTGCTGGTATCTATCACCATATTGGCCACTTTGGCGACAGGTGACAACAGCTGTCGCTCAAGAATAAGGGCCTCTTTGAGATCAATATTGTTGTTGCTGAGCGGGTGTTTGCGGCGTGTTTCGTTGAATCGTTGTAGTAAAATCGTATCGCTGGCATCAATAAATATTATTTTATAGTCGACACCATCCATTAATGGGCTTCGCGTCATTTCAGGGAATTGTTGTAGGTCAGGCAGTGCATTTCTGGCGTCGATGCTAATGGCGAAACGCTTGTTATCTGCACTTTTGACATGGTCTATTAACGATGGCAGCAATGCAAATGGTAAATTGTCAATGCAACTGAAACCCATGTCTTCCAACACATGTAGTACGGTGCTTTTCCCAGAACCGGAGCGACCGCTTATGACTAATAAATGTTTCGCCATTATATCGTTCTGGTATTTCATGTTAGTGAGTAAATTAGCACCATGTTGGTTAAATTAACACTTCTTATAGCCCAGCTGTTGTCAATTTAGCTATCACTCTGATACTTATACGATAACCGCTTGATAGAGTGTTTGATCTTCTGTGGCATGCCTTACATTAGTAACAAACGTTTCCTGTGAAAATTTTTCTGCCAACGTGGCTAAGGTTTGCAAATGAGCTGTATTGGAATCTTCCGGCACCAACAGAGCAAATAATACATCAACCGGTTGATTATCGATCGCACCAAAATCAATCGGTGTCTTGAGGGTTATCAACATACCTATTGTGTTTACACAGTCTTTAACTCTGCAGTGAGGAATAGCGATACCTTTACCAAGGCCTGTCGAACCTAACTTTTCTCTAGATAATAAGGCGGTAAATAATTCGTCTGCATTTAATGATTGGCAGTCTTTGGCGATGTGATTGGCAATATTTTCAAGCACTCTTTTCTTGCTGCTGCAATCGATACGACAGAGTGTGCGTTTGGGCGATAAAATTGCTTTTATTTCCATAGATATATTACATTCAATTTATATGTCATACGTCGTTACTAATGACTTCTCTTCCGGAAGGGATATCAATTAACGCACAATAACGGCATTTCAATACATAGCCAGCACGCTTATCATTTTAAATGAATCTTTAAACGAGCTGTTTGCGTTCGCTTGAGGAAGGTATCGACATTGACTCACGGTATTTAGCCACGGTTCTACGGGCAGCATTGATACCTTTTTCCTCAAGTTTTTTGGCTATCTTGTTGTCACTAAGCGGCTTTTTACGATCCTCTCCAGCGATAAGCTTCTTGATGATAGAACAAATAGCCGTCGACGAACATTCTTTCCCTGAACTCATTGTCACATGACTGGAGAAGAAGTATCGCAATTCAAAAATACCTCTGGGTGTGTGCATATACTTTTGAGCGGTTGCTCGTGAGACGGTCGATGGATGCATATTGATTAATTCGGCAATATCACTCAGTACTAGTGGACGCATGCCTTCTTCACCGTAATCAAAAAATTTGCTTTGTTTTTCGACAATGCAAGAAGCTACTTTTAACAAGGTTTCATTGCGGTTCTGTAGACTTTTCAGGAACCAGCGTGCCTCCTGTAAGTTTTCTTTTAGATAAGTGTTGTCTTTGCTGGAGTCGGCACGTTTAACCAGTGAGGCATAACTACTATTGATGCCCAATTTGGGGGAGAGAGAAGAGTTTAGTTTTACTAGCCAACGATCCTCTTTTTTACTAACGTACACATCGGGAGTTATGTACTCTATTTTGTTGCTGCCAATCTCCTCTCCAGGGCGAGGATTGAGCGTTTGTATGAGTGCTATAGCTTGACTCAATTCCGATTCCTGAAGTCGTAACTTCTTCATCAAACCTTTGTAGTCTTTACTGCCTAGAAGACCTATGTGCTCTTTAACAATAATTTTTGCTGTTGTTAAATTAGGTACGTTGTCCGGAAGTTGATTTAATTGTATGGTGAGGCATTCACTCAAATTTTGATAGCCGACTCCCGGTGGATCAAATTGTTGCAGCAGATGCAGTACCGTCTTAACTTCCTCTATTTTTAATTCACTAAGATGTTTGTTTAGATCTTTATAAATATCTTTAACGGGTATGGACAGCATACCGCAGGGAAGTATGGCGTCGATAAGGGTAATTGCGATTAGATGGTCCCGATCATTGAAGTGAGCTAGGTTTAGTTGCCAGAGCAAATGATCGTGTAGCGTGTCTCCACCACTGTTATTTGACTCAAGATAGTTATGGTCGCTTTCATTGACAGCGCCGGGAGTGCTGGTCTCTGGTTGATAAACGTCGTCCCAGCTAGTGTCTATAGCGAGATCATCGGGAATGTTCTGGTTCCAGTCTGAATCAACGACCTCGTTATTCTGTCCATCAAGTTGGTGATCACTTTCAGTGTCATCTTGCGTGCTCGTGGTCTCTTTTTTCTGGGCCACATCATCCTGATTTAGCTCATTATTCGGTGTTTTTTCTTCTGTTATTTCCTCTACTATTTCCAACATTGGATTGGAATCAAGCGCTTCTTGAATCTCATTGTGTAACTCCAGTGTCGACAACTGTAGCAATCGAATTGCCTGTTGTAACTGCGGAGACATGGTCAGACTTTGACCAATTTTTAGTTGTAACGACTGTTTCATAAGCGTTGACTTAGACAGTTATGCAATATGCGTGACTGTATTTATACTACGATTTTAGAAAGAGAGAAAGCATTAGCGGTAAATCTTAAAAAAGATCCAGCAAAATGTATGCCTACTTTTGCAAACCGCTTAAAATGCATCTGTTAGCTAAGCGATCCGTTTCGCACGCTTTTAAAGTACGAATTCGTCTCCCAGATAGACACTGCGGACTTTTTCATTTTGCAGCACGTTTGACGGTGTTCCGGCAGCAATAATATGCCCTTCACTGACGATATACGCTTTATCGCAAATAGCCAGTGTTTCACGCACATTATGGTCGGTAATCAATACACCGATCCCACGATTTTTTAGATGGGTGATAATTTGTTTAATATCGTTAACGGAAATAGGATCGACACCAGCAAAAGGTTCATCCAGCAAGATAAAATTTGGTTCTGTCGCTAGTGTCCGCGCTATTTCTACTCTTCTGCGTTCGCCACCAGATAGCGAAACACCCAGTGAATCGCGAATATGAGTAATGTGAAACTCTTCCAATAAACGGTTTAAGATTTGGTGACGTTGCTCACGCTTGAGTTCGCGGCGTGTTTCCAGAATAGACAAAATGTTATCGGCAACTGAGAGTTTACGAAAGACAGAGGCTTCCTGCGGTAAATAGCCGATGCCAGCTTTAGCTCTAGCATGCATTGGCAGATGCACAAGATCTTTGCCATCAATGCTGATTTTGCCTTTATCTGCAGCCACAAGGCCGGCTATCATATAGAAACATGTGGTCTTGCCAGCGCCATTGGGGCCCAATAAACCCACAATTTCATTACTGTCGATGCGAAGACTGACATCGATAACAACGGGCTTCTTTTTATAACTTTTAGCTAAGTGCTTGGCGACTAAACTAGACATACTTCCAAAGTGTGCTACTTATTAATGTTAGGAGGAATAACGACACGGACGCGACCATCGCTAGCCGCATTCATTACGGCTGACTTAATGTCGTAATTAATGACTTCGCTTTTAATTGTGGAACCATCTCGATAAACAGACGCATTGCCTTGCAGTAAGATATGTTCTTTCTCAAATTCGAACTCTATATGGTGAGCTTTTGCAATGAGATAATCCTTGCCGTCGATAGGTTGTTGCCGATAGTGAGCAGGCTGACCGGTAGCGATGATTTTACTGATGCTTTTATCTTTGTCGTAGACAATGATTTTGTCGGCGAGAATTTTTAATCTACCTTGGGTAAGTTCGACATTACTTTCATAGACTGTAATATTTTTCTTATCATCTCGTTGGGCGCGGTCAGAGTAAATATAAACAGGTTGCCGGCTATCTTCCTGCAATGCGATAACCGAGATGTTGTTGAAAATGCAGAATATTGTAATTAGCGCCTTTATCACTGTTAAGCGATTACAGTCTGTCATAAACTCCTTGCAC
>CAZEUZ010000013.1:0-15672 GCA_964515805.1 uncultured Cellvibrionaceae bacterium
GGCTGCACTCTCTATGTTTAAGTCACTGGGATAGCGAATGTAGTAACTCGGTTAGTAACAGTGACTATCGATATAACAAGTTACTCTTGATACTCGGTGACTTCGGCTCCGAAGACAGCAACCACTCGTCTGTTCAGTCTGCGGCCTTCAGCGCTATTGTTGTCGGCAACAGGTCTTTCTTCCCCGTAGCCTGTGGCGTCGAGCCGTTCGGGTTCAATTTCGAAAAGTTCAATCAGTACTTGGCGCACGGCGTTGGCGCGACGTTGTGACAGTTGTTTGTTGTAGGTGGAAGCGCCGACACTATCAGTATGGCCCTCGATAACGCCACTAACCGTTGGATACTGCTGCATAAAGTTTGCAACCTTGCCAATTTCGTCCAAATACTCTTTAGCAATAATGTGACTGGCGGAAGCAAACTTTACATCGATACTAATTGTCTTGTTGACGACTAATTTTTTTATGCAGCCGGTTTCATCCACTTTTTTCCCAAGAGAGGTATTGGGGCATTGATCCATACTATCAATAATACCGTCACTATCGCTGTCTTTTAATGGTTTATTAATAGGTGTTACCGCTATGGGTGTTGCACTTGGATTCAGTTGTTTCTGGACTGGTGTACGTTTGCTCGTTTGGTTGGGCTTGTTATTACCAAAGGCGTAGCTTACCGCTAAAGTTAATAATTGATCGGTATCTCCTTCATCAACACTATAAACTGCCCGTAGATCGGCTTTGGTTGACCAGCGCTCACTGAGCCAATAACGCACACCCCCGCCAGCAGTTATCTGTGTTTCTTTATCGCTGCCACTAGTATCATAATCAAAATCGGCATGACCTAATCCAATGGCTAAGTGTGGTTGGAATTGACCATAATTGTCTAATATCTTTAGACCTTCAATCATCAACTGATTGAGATCGGCATCGACGTTGCCACTATCTCCGTCTGGACTACTATTGAGGTATTTTAGCTCAACACCCAAGTCTTTATTATAGTGATATTCGAGTGCCAGACCGACCAGTTCGTCGTCATCCAAATAGCGATCATTGTCAAACGATTGGTAGCCAATGGTTGGGTTGATAAACCATTTGCCGTCAGTTGCTGTTGTAAAACTGGAAGCTATAGACAGTATTCCAGCCAATAACAACTTAGTACAAGTTTGTTGCGTTTTTTGCTTTATTTTAGGATTTTGCTTCATTATTCACTTCCTTATAGTATGGGTATCTACAATTTTGATTAAAGATCTCTTGCAAGTCTAAAGCCGAGGTATGCACGTCTCAAGCTTGACTTATTTCTACTGCGGTTATACGAACGTGCATGTTTTTCACTGTTCAGCCAAGAGCCGCCACGATTGCTGCGATATGTTCCGATGTTAGGGCCCTTGGGGTCATCTTTGGGACTGCGTTGATAGTAATCTTTTGCATACCAGTCATTGACCCATTCCCAGACATTACCGCTCATGTCATATAAACCAAATTCATTGGGTAGTTTAGTGCCAACAAGATGATGTCCGGAATCCCACTCTTCTCCGTACCATGCATAATCATTAGAATCATCTCCACCACAGAACAGTCTTGGCTCTGTACCGTTGCAGGCGTATTCCCACTCTGCTTCAGTAGGCAGGCGGTAGTTTAACCTTGTTTTTTTATTCAATAATTCAATAAAAATTTGTATATCGTCCCAACTGACCCGTTCTACGGGATTTCCGTCCGATGTTTGATAAAGTGAGGGGTTGGAGTTCATGATAGCTTTCCATTGACCTTGGGTCACTTCGTACTTACCCATCATAAACGGTTTGGTAATGCATACAGTATGTGCGGGCTTCTCACTACTATTGCCTTGGAAACTGCCCATTTTGAAGCATCCCTGAGGAATTTTTGCCATTGGAATTACGTTCGGGTCGCTTGTTACACCATTATTAGGGGTAACAGTTTTTATATCTTTCGTATTAATGGGTGGCGAGTGATTTTCATTGACATTGCGTGCACTAACGCCTCCCAATTTTTTCCCACCGTTTGTCTGAACTAAGCCGGATTGCCCAACATTTGCTGAATTGCTGGAAATTTCAATAGTTTCCGATTTTTCACTTTTTTTATTGTTCTCAACTTGTGATGTTGCATTTTTAATAATTATTTCGGCAATTCTGCTATAAAAACCATTCGGGTACTGGTCGAGGTAAGCCTGATAGAGTTCCACGGAGTTAGATTGTTTTACAGTATCCCAGAAGGTATTTTCAACCTCACTGGCTATAACTACACTAGTATTTACCGACGGTTGTGTTTGCGCTTGCACTTGTGGCTGAGTTTGAATAGGCGTTGGCGTTGGATCAGGAGTATGTTTAACGTTTTGGCTGCTGGCCTCTCTAAAGTAGAAATCACCTAGAATGACACCTTCTATGTAGGGTACTTGGGCAGAATTTGAGGCGTTGTTGACGGCGATAGCCGTTTGTTTGAAGACTTCTTCTATCGTCAATCCTTCACGATTGATGGTTTCGATTAATTTTTCAGTGAATAGACCATTTTCTCCCTCTCCATCTGCAGCGACATCACCCGGTGAGGTAGCGTACAGGATTAATGAACCCTTGGGTGCCTCCATACGCGCTAAACCACGCGTAGAGCTTCTAAAACTGCGGGCAAAGGGATTGTTGCGGCATGCATCGAGGATGACCAGGTTCAGTCCGTTTCCGGCTAGTGACATTTGGCTTAGTATGCGGCCTGCATTGATCGCTTCGTATTCAATATCCGCTTCCGACTCAATGTGCGCATTAATAGGAACCAGATAATTTATACCGCCGACTTGTAGACCGTGTCCGGCAAAATAAAATAGCCCGACGGTATCATCCTGCGAAAGTTCCTTACCGAAACTCCGGATGGCTCGTTTCATAGTTCTCGAATCTGCATCCAGTAGTTTGTTGACCTTAAAACCTAAATTTTCCAGCGTGTTCGCCATATCAGCGGCGTCATTAGCTGGATTTCTTAGTGGTGCATCTCTATATGAACTATTACCAACAATGAGAGCAATACGATTGTCCATTGCCAAACTTTCTTGGCACACCCAATACATCATCAACAATGCTGCAAGGTGATAAAAACGGTCTAAGGTAGGTTGACCCATAATATATAGATTAGTTTATTTAAAATTTTTAAAATCAACAAAAATACACAATGGATTATAACAAGCTTTCATAACGATGGAAGTTGTAACTTTTTGAGCATCAGATCACTATTTTTTGTGCTTTCATATTAATTGGTTCCCGCATCCAGTATAGCCTTTTGTATTTGTTGATTACTGACTTTCTCGGTGATAACGGCGTGACCGATATTCTTTAATAAAACTAACCGGAGCTTGCCATTGACTACTTTTTTATCCAATTGCATGGTTTCCAAAAACGTGCTGACGGAGATATCTGTTGGCGGTGATATGGGCAAGTTCACTTTTTTTAGCAGCTGCTTCAGGCGATCCACATCAGTGCGGGTTAACCAACCCATCTTATGCGACAATTCGGCCGCAATAACCATGCCCGCCGCTACAGCCTCTCCATGTAACCATTCGCCATAACCTTTAGTGGTTTCTATAGCATGTCCAAAGGTATGACCTAGATTGAGAATGGCGCGAACACCGGCCTCTTTTTCATCTTTGGCGACCACTAACGCTTTATTTCGGCAAGAGCGTTCTATCGCTTCAGACATAATATCAGGCTCACCTTCTAGCAATGTCTCATAATGTTGCTCCAACCATTCGAAAAATGCTTGGTCCGCAATCAAACCGTATTTAATAACTTCGGCAAGTCCTGCCGACAGTTCTCGTGGAGGTAATGTTTTCAATACCTCGGTATCAATAATAACGCACTGAGGCTGATGAAAAGCGCCGATCATATTTTTTCCTAGCAAATGATTGACGCCTGTTTTCCCTCCCACGGATGAATCTACTTGTGACAACAGTGTGGTTGGCACCTGAATAAACTTTACTCCTCGTTGATAAGTTGCGGCGGCAAAGCCTGCCATGTCACCGACAACGCCACCACCGAGAGCAATGATTGTAGTGGTGCGATTATGTTTGTTTTCTAATAGGGAGTCGTATATAGATTCTATGGTCTGCAAATGTTTATAATTTTCACCATCTGGCAGAATAACAGTATTGATTTGATAGCTAGGTCTGTTCTGTAGGTTTGTTTTGAGACTTTCGATAACGCTGCCCAAGTATAATGGCGCCACTGTTTGATTGGTCACAATGCATACTTGGCGACCATCAATATGAGGCTGTAAGCACTGACCGTTGCCCAGTAAATTAGCTCCGATGTAAATGGGGTAGCTGCGTTTATCGCCGAGCTCGACGGTAACTGTTTTCATAAGCTGATTATTTTACGAGACTATTCTTGTAGGTCTATCATTTGACAGTTATATTAGTCTGCTATGATCAATGCAAGTGCCTGATGATCTCCTGTGCAGTTTTCCTAGGGCTGTGAGCATCAGTCGCTACAGTTAATGTCGCGACTTCCCTATAAAGTGGGTCTCTTTCTTGTAGCAGAGATAATATTTTATCATTAGGATTATCGACTTGTAGAAGTGGGCGCTTATTATTCTTTTCGGTTCTTTCCATTAATAAAGTTGGATTGGCTGTCAAGTAACAAATGTTGTCAGCTTTTTTAAGTAACTTGCGGTTTTCTCTTCGCATTACAATCCCACCGCCGGTGGCTAACACCATGGAAGTGTTTTTCATTAAATCCGTTAATACGGAGGTTTCTCTCTCGCGGAAACCTTGTTCTCCTTCCTTATCAAAAATCCAGCTGATATTTGCACCTGCTCTTTCTTCAATTTCCCTATCAGAATCATAAAAAGGTAGGCCTAATAGTTTGGCGAGCAGTCGACCAACAGTGGATTTGCCCACGCCCATAGGCCCTACCAGCACGATTAGTAAAGAGCGATTGGATGTGGGCAAGGCGTTAATCGATAAGGTTTTCAGATAGAATTCGCGGTGTGATGAAAATCAATATTTCACGCTTTTCATTTTCATCCAGGTCATTGCGAAAGAGGCGGCCCAGATAAGGTATGTCTCCAAGCAGTGGTACTTTAGAAACAGTTTTGCTGTTTGTTTGGGTAAAAATGCCTCCTAGAACAACAGTTTGTCCGTCTCCAACCAACACACGGGTATTCAATTCGGTAGTGTCAATAGTTGGAATTTGGCCTCCTTCAGCGGCATCAACGTTTACTCCTAGAGAATCCTGATTAATTTTTAACTGCATGATAATGCGATTGTCAGGAGTAATTTGCGGTGTTACATCCAGCTTTAATACCGCGTCTCTAAAGATGGTCGTCACTGAATCGCCGTCACTGGTCGTATAAGGTATCTCGCTACCTGATTCGATAGTTGCCTGTTGTTTATCACCAGTAATTACTTTGGGTTGGGCAATTACCTCCGCAGCATTATTAGACTCCATAGCGGATAGCTCAAGGCCCAGCAACACATCATCGGCTAATATATCAAGCGATAATGTAGATGTTGTCTCCGGACCCACACCCAAAGCGATTAAGCCGGAAGTATCCAGTGTATTGTCGCTCCCCGGGGTGCCGGTAACAGTACCGGCAATATTGATGCCCAGTTCTTTGCGGAAATCGTTGTTTGCGATGACTATCCTTGACTCAATCATCACTTGGCGTACAGGGATATCTATTTCTTCGATAATTCGTTTAAATTCGTTAATTTTCTCTTCCGTGTCTGTCAGTATGATGGAATTGGTACGTTCATCGACAATTGCAGAACCGCGCTCCGATAAAATACTGCCAGTGGAATTACCTTCTTCGTCCCCTTCGTTATCAAACAAATTGAATAATTCGGCTGCATTAGCATATTTAACACGAATATATTCAGTACGCAGAGGGGCTAGTTCCTCCAGTTGTTGACGAGTCTCTAATTCCTGCCTCTCACGCTCTGCTATTTCTTCTGCTGGTGCTATCATCAGTACATTGCCAATTTGACGTTTATCCAGCCCTTTCGTTTTCAAGACCAAATCTAACGCTTGATCCCATGGCACATTCGCCAGCCGTAGAGTGATATTACCTTCAACGGTATCGCTGGCAACTAAATTAAGTTCAGTAAAGTCTGCAATAATCTGCAGCACGGAGCGCACAGGGATATCTTGAAAGTTCAGTGATAATTTCTCACCGACGTAAGCAAAGCGTGCTTTTTTTTCTTCCGCTTGCGCGGGCGTTAGCGGCTTGACACTCAAAACATAGGTATCATCTGCCTGGTAGGCCAAATAATCAAATTCGTCTTTTACTTGTACCAAAATAACGGCGTTATCACCTTCCGCATTAGCTTCTACTATATTGACTGGTGTGGCAAAATCATTGACGTCTAAGCGTCGTCTCAATTCATTGGGGATGCGGGTATTAATAAAGTTAACAGCGATACCGCTGGCGGTTTCCTCGACATCAATATTTATCTTGGCGCTGCCGAGTGTTAGCAGTATTCTACCTTCTCCATTTTCGCCTCGGCGGAAATCAATATCCCTGATAATATTTTCATCGCCGATACTGAATTTTTTCTCGTCTGTTGCCAGCTTAGTGTACTGTGAAGCTGTTGCAGTGACTGCTTCAACAGTGACGATAAGATCATTGTCTTGAATGCGCGTTGAATAGGCAGCTGGATTATTAAGATTGACCGTCAGACGTGTACGTCCTTCGCTAGACAGCAGTACTGCATCCTGTGCATTGTCAAATGACAGAGGAAATCTTTTTTGCGTCAGTTGATTGTTTACATTTAAAAAGTCCAGCACGATTCTGGCCGGTTTTTCTATAGTGTATCCTTTCGGTTGACTGGGAACTTCCGAGAAGTTGAGGCGGATTTCAAAGCGGCCACCGGGCAATTCGGAAAATTTCACGTCTTCCAAACTCGCGGCTATAGACCAGCTGGGTAGTAAGAGGGCAACAAAAATAGCGGCTGGCGTTAGCGAGCCCAGTGCGAATAAGGGAGCTGTTCTTTTTTTACAGCCTCTATGAAATGTTTTGTAGAGTGATAACACAATAAGTACCTATCAGTTATTGGTTTGAATTGGCTTGTTTAATTCAATGGTGCGTGGACGTTCCAACCAACCGCCTGCACCGTCGGCAACGATTTCGACAACATCAATTTTGACGTCACTGAGCGCAATGATTTGCCCATGATTTTTGCCCATATAACCACCATGACTGACTCTGTGGATTTCACCTTCGGCGTCGATAAGTGCCCATAGAACACCTGCTTTCTCTATGGATCCAACCATTGACAAATCATTAAAATTAAAACTTTCTAGCACTTCTTTAGGACGGTTTAAATCTGGTTTGACATGGCTTTGATTGCCGACACTCCTCGCTTGTATCTGAATAACAACTGGAGGTTCGAACGGGCTGCGCAATCTCATTGCACTGTAAGTAAATGTTTCATGAGGTTTAAAGATCGGCAATGGCTCTATCTGGCCACTGGGCCTGCGTTTTGTTTCGGCAATATAATTGGTCAAGTCGCTATGAGACTTTGAAGAATTACACCCGCTTAAAAGAAGCGATAGACTTGATAACAGTGCATAAAAAAGCAATTTAGTCATAGGTAATCAACCCTTTATTCGTCTTCTAGTTGAGAATAACTGTAGGTTTTTGCTTGAATAGCCATAGTTAGCTTTGATTTACCATCTTTTGCGTTAGTAATAGAAAAATCATGCAAAGTAACAATTCGCGGCATTGCTGCCAGGTCGCTAACAAAGGCTCCGAAATCGTGGAAAGAACCAGTCACAATAATTTCAATAGGCAGCTCGACATAAAATTCACCTATTTTCTCCGGCTGTAATTTTATACTTTCTATTTCGAGTCCACTGGTAACGCCCTTGTCATCAATGTCTTCTAATAAACCCGGAACCTGTGTTTTATTGGGTAGTTGGCTAACCAAATCCTTAAACATCTTCTGCATTTCTTGCATTTGTTTTCGATATTGATCCAGCTTTGCAGATTGGAACGCCTTTTCTTCAAACGTTTTCCGTAGTGTTTGTTCTTCTCGAATTGTGGATTCTAATTCTATGTGCAAATCCTTAATCGAAGAGAAATATACCGCTGTCACGATCAGTACGGTTGTAGCCAGGCATAATGCTACTCTTACACCGAGTGGCCAAACACCAATACGATCCCAATTGATATCGTTAAGATCAAAGTTTTGCAGCGTTTCTAACGTATCCTGTAAAGCCATATCAACGCTCCTTTCAAGCTCCTGCTTTTCTTATACTATTGCTTTTAAAGCAAGAGTTGCTGCCAACTGACTTTTTGTCTTCAAAGTTGGGCGAATTGGTATTTATGCTCATTTCAAAACGACTGGCTTGTTCACCAAATGCTGGATTGGCAATGACGGTTTTAAGGTTGGGCTTTTGATACCAGTTAGAATTGTCTAGGTTGCGCATTAACTCGGAGACACGGTTGTTAGATTCTGTTATGCCCTTCAGTGCAAGTAATTCGTTTTCGCGTTTTATCTCGGTTAGAAATAAGTTGTCTGGCACGGCGCGGGCAATCTCATCAAAGTAGTGAACAATGAATGGCCTAGTGCCTTGCAGGTTTTGAATAACTGCCAATCTGTCACATAGATCCTGGCGTTGTTTTTTCAATTCTTCTATCTCCCTTACTTGTTTCTGCAAGTGGGTAATTTCAGTTTTCAGCAGTTGATTGCGGCTATTTTGATTGTTTATTTTTCCATCTACTGATTTGACCCATAGATAGCTGCCGAATAGTGTTAATAAACAGACTAGTGACAGTATTGACAAAAACTCCTTCTTTTTTTCTTGGCGAACCTTTTCTCGCCAAGGCAACAAATTAATAAGGGTCATCAGTCGAAACTCCTCATGGCTAAACCGACAGCTATCATTAATGAAGGTGCATCATTAGCTAATTTCGTTGAATCTATCTTTGAAGATATGGCTACGTTGGCAAATGGATTGGCTATAATTACGGGAGTCTGTAAGCTCGCTTCTACCAAATCGGATATTCCGTCTAGGGACGCTACGCCACCAGCCAATACAATACGACTAACCTTATTGTATTCACTTGAAGCAAAGAAAAACTGTAGCGAACGCGTGATGTGCTGCTCAACTGAGTGTTTAAAGGGAGTTAATACCTCAGACTCATAGTCGTCGGGCAGACCTCCCTGCTTCTTAGCTAAATCCGCTTCCTCAAAGGATAGCCCGTAGCGCCGTTGAATTTCTTCAGTCAATTCTTTACCGCCAAACACTTGCTCGCGAGTGTAAACGGTACTGCCGTTAGCTAATACACTGAGTGTGGTCATAGTGGAGCCTATGTCGACGATTGCCACAAGTTCTTCTTGTTGGTCCCCCATCTGTTCAGCAATTAGTGAATAAGCTCTCTCAACAGTATAGGATTCGACGTCGACAACGGCTGGGATAAGGTTAGCTTGTTCAACTACACTTGTTCGCAGTTCGATATTCTCACGCCTACAGGCGACTAACAGCACCTTCATCTGTTCCGGATTATTCTGGCTTTCTCCTTGAATTTCGAAATCGATGGCCACTTCATCTAAGGAGTAGGGGATGTGCTGATCTGCCTCGATAGAAATGAGTGTTTCCAATTCATCTTCACTATTATTAGTTGGCATCTCAATGATTTTAGTAATGACTGCTGAACCGGCCACGGCTACCGCTGCATTTTTTGTTTTACAGCGGGCTTGTTTGACAGCTTGCTTAACCACCTCGGAGACGGCTTCAATGTCGTTAATATTCTTTTCTACTACTGTATTAGGAGGCAGTGATTCAATTGCGTAACTCTCCAGCCGATAGCGGCTACTTTGACGACTTAATTCAACCAATTTTACAGAAGTTGAACTGATGTCCAGCCCCACGATAGACTTCGACTTCTTTTTAAAGAGTTCCATAATATTCTTTTTTCTATCAATATCCAGCACTTATCATTTCTTTATGTTATATCACTTTAAGTTACATATGCAACAGTACAATCCGTATCTGAAACTTAAAAATAACGTATAATTAAGCTACCGCCATTATAGCTATGCTAACTTATTAATCCACTTACAAAAATGTCTTTTATAAAAAATATTTTTTTTATCGGGATCTGGCCTGTATTGACAATTTTTTGTGTTGTTGTAGTGCTTTGCTCAAGTTTATATCTTTATCTGAGTCCCGGCTTGCCTGATGTGAATGCTCTGAAAAATGTCAAATTGCAAATACCTCTAAGAATCTTTTCCGGCGACGGTAAAATGATCGGAGAATTCGGTGAGAAAAGACGAGATCCGATCAGTATTACCGAAACACCTCAAAATATGATCAACGCCGTTTTAGCTGCTGAAGATGATCGGTTTTATCAGCACAGTGGTATCAGTATTCGCAGTTTGGCAAGAGCTGCTTCGCAACTAATGATATCTGGTGAAATTCAAAGTGGTGGTAGTACTATTACCATGCAGGTGGCGAGAAATTTCTTTTTGTCTCGAACGCAGACTTTTTACAGAAAATTTAACGAAATCCTACTGGCTTTGAAAATAGAACAAAGACTGACCAAGGATGAAGTGTTAGAGCTCTATCTCAATAAAATTTATCTCGGCAACCGCGCATATGGTTTCAAAGCGGCATCTCAAGTCTATTACGGCAAGCCACTTGATGAATTAACATTAGCGCAAACGGCCATGATTGCTGGTTTGCCTAAAGCGCCATCGACATTTAACCCCATTGTCAATCCGGAGCGAGCTTTGATTCGAAGGGATTGGATATTGAGCCGGATGCTCAGTTTGCAATTCATCTCGGGAGCTGACTATGAGAAATCCATCAGAGAGCCAGTGAGCGCTAGATATCACGGCCAACGTCTAGACTTAAATGCTCCTTATATTGCGGAAATGGCTCGGCTCGAAGCAATTAATTTATTCGGGGTTAATGCATACACGGATGGTTATCAAGTAGTGACGACAATTGACAGCAGATTGCAGGAAAAAGCTCAACAAACAATTATTGACGGATTGTTGGCTTACAGTAGCCGCCACGGCTATTACGGTCCGGAAAAGAAACTTGATTCATCATTGCTAAAGTTACCAGTACCGGGAAAAGCTAATGACAACGTAAATGATAATATCCCGGTAATACAGCAACTGTCCTCATCTGCAAGGGCAATTGTTAAATCAATATCATCAGTAGAGTCAAGTCCCACTACTTGGGATTTTTCTGTTTGGGCAGATGAAATTAAAAAAATACCGGTTTATGGCGGTTTACAGCCTGCTGTTGTTATAGCGGCAGAGGATAAGCAAATACACGCTATGCTAGGTTCTGGTAAGTCGATATCCATTTACTGGGAAAACGGATTAAGTAACGCTCGTCCTTATATCGATGAAAATACCCAGGGCCCCAAACCTAGAAAAGCGTCGGATATTTTGTCATTGGGGGATGTGATAAGAGTCCGGAACGATCCACTAGGGGCTTGGCATTTAGGTCAAATACCCAGAGTTGAGGGAGCAATGGTTGCTCTAAATCCTCAAAACGGTGCTATAAGATCTTTGATTGGTGGTTTTGATTTTAATCAAAGTAGCTTTAATCGCGCCACTCAAGCTAAAAGGCAGCTAGGCTCTAATTTTAAGCCATTTATTTACACCCTAGCTTTGGAGAATAATTTAACCTCTGCATCTATCATCAACGATGCGCCTATAGTTATTGATGATTTTGGTCTAGAGGGTGCATGGAGACCTCAAAACTCCAGCGGTAAATTCTATGGCCCTACGCGACTCAGAGAAGCGCTTTATCTATCCCGCAATCTTATATCAATTCGCTTGTTGCAACATATTGGTATTGATAAAGCTATTGCTAGTATGGCGCGTTTTGGTATCGATCCCGATCAGTTGCCTAGAAATTTATCCATGGCCTTGGGAAGTCATGTTATGACTCCGCTAGAAGTTGCCGCCGGTTATAGTGTTTTTGCCAATGGTGGTTACAAAATTCAACCATTTTTAATTGATATTATAAGAAGTCATCAAGGTGAAATCGTTTACAGCCATATTCCTGAAGTAGCTTTGCCTCATAAACAACAATCTGATGGAGAAGTGAGTGCAGTCGATAATCATTCGTTATTATTGGCGCCAAGAGTCATCGATGAGCATACGGCGTACATTATGAATTCTATGTTAAAGGATGTGATTGCTCGAGGGACAGGTCGTCGCGCTCTTGTGCTCGACCGCCGTGATTTAGCAGGTAAAACTGGAACTACCAACGGACCAACAGATGCTTGGTTCTCCGGTTACAACCCTGACTTAGTAACCACTGTTTGGGTGGGATTTGATGGCAATAAAAACTTGGGCCGCAGGGAGTATGGAGGCTCGGCAGCACTCCCTATATGGATAGATTATATGGAAGCCGCACTTAACGAAGTTCCCGATATTTTACCGTCGCCCCCTGATGGGATTATTACTATCCGTATTGATCCTGAAACTGGTGAAAGAGCCCTTCCAGGGAGTAAAAATGGCATTTTTGAGATTTTTCGCAAAGAAAATGTGCCAAGCAACACTGTTTCCAGGAAAAAATCTGTTACGGATATTGGCGAAGAACGAGCAACGCCTGAAGATATTTGGATTAACTAACCGTTTTAACTAGGACTTATTGATGGCTCTGCCAGTTGCGAAACGCTTTTTGAAACGATCAATTCGACCGCCAGTGTCCAATACTTTCTGTTTTCCAGTGTAGAAAGGGTGGCAGGCCGCACAGACATCGATGTGGATATCCTTATTTAGTGTGGATCGAGTTTTTATCACATTGCCACAGCTGCAGTTCGCGGTCATTTCGCTATATTCTGGATGTATATCAGCTTTCATCTGTTTAACTTCTCTTTTCCATAACTACTTATAATTGCGCGCATATTAACATAGTACGCAGTTAAAACAACTAAATGTGGAAGTCGGGACTGGACTTGCGTTATTTAAGCGTTACAATAAATTCCGCCCGCCTAATCAAAGCATTTGATAATGCGTGATCATTATAGAGAATGATTAAAACAACACTTTACTACGTAAGAAAATTTTTTTATGGAACAAATAAAGCAAAAAAGCTCGTTCGAAAAGTCTGAATTGTTAGATTGTGGTGAAGGAAAACTATTTGGCCAAGGTAATGCGCAACTACCACTGCCTAATATGTTGATGCTTGATCGAATACAGCATATATCTGACCAAGGAGGGCGCTATGGCAAAGGTGAGATCATTGCCGAATTAGATATTAATCCAAATTTGTGGTTCTTTGAATGTCACTTTCCAGGTGATCCGGTGATGCCTGGCTGTCTGGGGTTAGATGCAATGTGGCAGTTGGTCGGGTTTTTTCTGGCCTGGAAAGGAAACCCTGGTAAAGGCCGTGCTCTGGGTTCGGGCGAAATAAAATTCACCGGGCAAATTTTGCCCACAGCTCGAAAGGTCACTTACCATATACACTTAAAACGTGTTATTGAACGCAGTCTAATCATGGGAATAGCTGACGGAACGGTTTTTGTCGATGGAAAAGATATATTCTTTGCCAAAGATTTAAGGGTTGGCTTGTTTAGTAATACAGATGCTTTTTGATAACAAGTTAGCTTTTGTAGAGAGGTAATCTATGAGACGGGTAGTTGTCACTGGAATAGGTATTGTATCTTGCCTGGGAAACGAAAAAGATAGTGTTCTGGACTCATTGAGTAACGGTCGTTCCGGGATTACCTTTCAACAGGACTATGCGGATATAGGGCTCCGTAGTCACGTTGCGGGTAGTGTCGATATCGACCTTAAAGATCACATAGACCGCAAAACACGTCGTTTTATGGCCAATGCTGCTGGTTACGCCTATATTTCAATGCAGCAGGCTATTGATGATGCCGGTCTTCAGCAAACAGATATATCCAATCAACGTACAGGTATCATTATGGGGTCTGGCGGTGCCTCGTCGCAGAGTACGGTGGAAGCTGCAGATACATTACGCGACAGCGAAAAGGGTTTAAAGAAGTTAGGTCCATACAGAGTTACTCAAACCATGGGCAGCACAACCTCTGCTTGTCTCGCAACCCCTTTTAAAATAAAGGGTGTCAATTATTCAATCTCATCGGCTTGCGCTACCAGTGCACATTGCATCGGCAATGCAATGGAACTGATTCAATTAGGCAAACAAGACGTTATGTTTGCTGGCGGTGGTGAAGAGGAACACTGGTCAATGACATCGTTGTTCGATGCCATGGGTGCGCTATCGACGAAGTTCAATGAAACGCCGACTAAAGCTTCACGTCCATACGATGTCGATCGCGATGGATTTGTTATTGCTGGTGGTGGTGGTTGTCTAGTGCTTGAAGAGCTAGGACATGCCATTAAGCGGGGTGCTAAAATTTATGCTGAGATAGTTGGTTACGGCGCTACCTCTGACGGTTGTGATATGGTGTCGCCTTCGGGAGAAGGCGCCGTTCGTTGTATGCAACAAGCATTGAGTCATGTCAATGGCCCTATTGATTATATCAATGCTCATGGTACCAGTACCCCACTGGGTGACTTAGCGGAGCTTCAAGCAATTAAAGAACTGTTTCCTAGCGATACGCCTGTTGTCGCTTCTACCAAATCATTGGCGGGTCATTCGTTGGGTGCTACCGGTGTGCAAGAAGCAATCTATTGTCTGCTGATGATGGAGAATCAATTTGTGGCAGCTTCTGCCAATATAGAAAACTTAGACCCAGCTGCTGCCAATATCGACATTGTTACAGAAAAACAACTCAATGTTGATTTACAACGGGTATTGTCCAATAGCTTTGGTTTTGGTGGTACTAATGCCTGCCTTGTGTTTGAAAAATATAAAGCTTAGTATCCAAATGCTTTGTTTCAGTTCTATACAAATTCAGATCCTTGTTGTAGTATGCACTCCTTTTGAATAAGGCCACCCGATTTAAATTCGCTTGTGGCAATCAATGATTTTTATAACTGGTTATATGTAGTTAACTCAATAAACGTAGGATGAAAAAATGGTTACAATACGTCTGGCGCGAGGTGGGTCTAAAAAGCGCCCTTTTTACCATTTGACAATTGCAGATAGTCGCAGAGCTCGAGATGGTCGTTACATCGAGCGGGTCGGCTTCTTTAATCCCATAGCCCGAGGCCAAGAACAACGCTTGAGAATTGATTCCACACGGGTAGATTATTGGCTAAGCCAAGGTGCTAAAGCTTCGGATCGAGTGGCAAAATTACTAAAGCATAATCGTAAAACAACAGTGCAAGAAGTTTCGGCTCAAGATAAAGTAGTTGCGTAAAGTATTAAGAGTGACCACCTGTAGCTCTTGTTCGTAACTACCGTCTATTATGATGGTGTCGGCACCGAATGTCATTGTCCTCGGTCGCCTAGCTTCTGCATACGGAGTCAAGGGGTGGCTGAAGATTTGTTCTTACACTGAGCCGCCTGAAAATATATTTAATTATCAGCCCTGGTTATTAGGTACGCCCAATGATTCGATATCTTTTCATGTAGACCAATGGCAAAGCCATAGCAAAGGTTTTGTGGCCAAGATACATGGGATAGATGATCGGCAACGAGCTGAGTTGCTTTGTAACCTGCAGATCAGTGTAGAAAAGAATCACCTGTCGCCTTTGCCGGTAGGGAGTTACTATTGGTACCAACTTCAAGGTTTGCGCGTGATTAGTGAGTTCAATGACAGCCATCACTGTTTGGGTAC
>CAZEUZ010000014.1:0-42176 GCA_964515805.1 uncultured Cellvibrionaceae bacterium
GCATTTTTGCGCCATTTTTTTGTCGGCAACATCGGCACACCGGATGAATAAGACCCCGCTGTATCAATTGATTTTGACACCAAGGTCATACCGGTAATATGAACATGGTCAGCAATCGTGATATGGCCGACGATACCCACCCCACCGGCAATAGTGCAGTGCTTACCAATAACCGTACTGCCTGCAATACCGGCACATCCAGCTATCGCGGTGTGGGCGCCAATGCGAACGTTGTGTGCAATTTGCACCTGGTTATCTATCTTGACCCCTTCTTCCAATACGGTATTTCCTAAAGCTCCACGATCTACAGTTGAACAAGCACCAATCTCGACGTGGTCACCCACTTCAACGCCACCCAACTGATAGATTTTCTGCCAATGCTGGCCATCGCGCGCAAAACCAAATCCATCGGCGCCGATTACCGCACCGCTGTGAACGATTACATTGGATCCGATACCAACACCTTGGTTAATTGTTACGTTGGCATGTAGTTGAGTATTTTTTCCAATTGTTGAATTTTTACCAATGAAACAACCGGCGCCAATAATTGTACCATTACCAATAGTGACATCTTGTTCGATGACTACCTGAGGGCCTATGAGCACATCTTCGGCAATTAATGCATTATCATGAACTACTGCGGCAGAATGCACATTGCTGCCATCATAGTCAGTCATCTCAACAGCTGAATGCTTAAACAGAGCTGTTAGGCGTGCAAAGCCCAAGTAGGGATCATTCATCACCAGTTTATTGCCGGAAAATAGCGCCGACATGTCAGGGCTCAGCAGCACGCAACCGGCAGCGGTACTTGCCAGATATTTCTGGTAATTTTTGTTAGCTAAGAATGCAAGCTGAGTATTTTCGGCTTCCGATAAAGTCGCTAAACCATGGATTCGATATTCGGGATCACCCTCTAGCTCAACCTTAAGATAAGCAGCAATATCCTTCAATGCATGGCCATTATCCCGAGTCATAGAGAATAGCGTGTAAATTTAGTTTCGAGCGTCCAATGCAGCTGTCACTTGGCCTGTAATGTCCAAATCAGGCACCGCAAAGTGAACAGCTTTGGCATTCAATAATAAACTAATTCCTTCGTTCTTTATGATTTCTTCAACAACCCCTTTAATAGAAGGTTCAAACTGCTTTTTAATTGCATCGATCGCGTTTTTACGCTGTGACTCGATTTTTTTTCGGGCCAGTTGATAGTCTGAAGATTTATATTTGACTTTGTTGGCGTGCTCGGCTCGCTGTTCATTGGACCAAGTCATGCCTTTACTACTTGCTTCCTTTTCCAGGTCTTGCAAATCTGCTTGTAACAGTTGAAACTTTTCTACCAACGACTTGTATTCAGAGCTATCGGTAACACTTTTTTGCTGTTGCTGGGCAAACTGGGTTGTCAATATGGCTTTTTCCAAATTGATGACAGCAACTTTAGTTTGCTCCGCAAACCCAAGGGGCGCAAGTAACGATGATAAAATGAAAATAACTGGCAACTGAATTAACTTTCTCACAATGGATATCCTCTGTTGGTTTTGACTAAAAAAAGTGGGCGTATTTAAAAAATTCTACCCAGCGAAAATTCAAAAACTTGGGCGCGATCAAATGGCTGCTTTTTAAGAGGTTTGGCAATACTAAATGTCAAGGGGCCGAAACCAGAAAGCCATTGTATACCCAAGCCGGCGGCAACGCTCAGTTTAGACATATCAAAATCATCACAGTTTTGCTGCATAACACCACATTGAGTATCAAATACATTACCCGCATCGATAAACAAGGATGTACGCACTGATCGCTGATCTTCTACAAAAGGCAATGGGAAAGCTACTTCCACACCAGCTTCGAACAACATATTACCGCCAAATGTATCGATATCGGTTTCATCATAGCTGACTAGTTGTGCGGGATCGTCGGGATCGACAACGTAGACAAATTCTATATCATCATTACTATCAATCACTCCATCGTCATCATCCACGCCCTCTTTGAAAACAGGTACAGCGGGGTAAGCTGATGCAGGCGTACTCTTCGGCCCCAGTGAATTGGGCCGGAAACCTCTGACTGAACCGATACCACCGGCAAAAAAGTTCTCAAAAAAAGGAAAACGACTGGTACCGCCGTAGCTACTACCGTAGCCTATTTTCGTACGCAAACGCAAGGTCAGACTTTCCGTCAACGGCTTGAATAATTGAGCATTATAGGTCAATTTGTAGAATTCAACGTCGCTGGCGGGTAGCGTAGCCTCAAAATCAATGCGCTGTGAGTATCCTTCGGTGGCAAAAACACGGCGATTTAATGTGGAATTTGACCAACCCAAATTTAGCTTCAAGGTATCAAATGTGTCGCCATTCTCGTCGATAAAACCATCAGGTGAATCCAACAACAAAGAGTCGTTAAGTGGCTGAAGTTGCGTGCGGTCCGTTGTAATAGGCTCTTGACCGCGATAATCGTCATCTTCATCGAGAAAATCATTATTATTATCGTCAACACTATCAATAATAGGCGACGCATAATTATTATAATTCTCTTCGACAAAAAACTCCGTCACTCCATCACGTGTTCTCGGACTACCGATAATTTCTCCCACAGCCGTAGCGCCTGTTTTGATTTTAATATTTTCGAATGAGAAACCCATAGAGACGCGGGAAACTTCAGAAATGGGATAACCGAAGTTAACCCTAGCGCCGAAAGTATCGGTAGTATAGTTGCTGATATCCAGCTCATCGAAGTCGCGTTCGCGGAAGAATAAACCAATACCTCGGCTGACACCATCGGCAGTAAAGTAAGGATCT
Source organism: uncultured Cellvibrionaceae bacterium (assembly GCA_964515805.1). GTDB lineage: Bacteria > Pseudomonadota > Gammaproteobacteria > Pseudomonadales > Cellvibrionaceae > CAZEUZ01. Next base: position 2,790 of record CAZEUZ010000014.1, read on the forward strand.
GTATAGTTAAAATTGTAACTTTTCTGTGAGTTACTTCTATTGATGCTAAAACCTACCCGGTTGCCTGTGCCAAACCAGTTATCCTGTTCGACGCCTACACCTAAATTGATGCCGCTGTCTTGAGAAAAGCCAATGCTAGCATTCACATTCCCTGAAGGCTGCTCCTCCACAACAAATTCAATATCCAATTGATCGTCCGTGCCGGGCACTTCGCGAGTCTGCATATCGACACGGCTAAAAAATCCCAGACGCTCTAATCGGACTTTGGACAGCTCTAATTTAGCTGTGGAAAAAGGCGCCCCTTCCATTTGCCTCATTTCACGCCGTAGCACATGATCTGCCGTACTCTGATTGCCACGAAAGCTAATCCGACGAACATAGGCGCGACGCCCAGGATCGATAAAAAAAGTCACTTTTACTGTATTACTTATCTTATCGAGATCAGTAAATCCTCGCACTTTGGCAAAACTGTAGCCTTCGTTACCTAAGCGCTTGGAAATTCTGTCTTGAGTAGACGTCATCAGCAATTGGGAAAAGGTTTGTCCTTCGCGCAGTAAAATCAAGCCGCTTATAATCGATTCATCAATGACTAGGTTGCCGGCTAATATTAGTTCGTCAACACTAAATACTTCACCCTCCGTCACATTGATGGTGATAAAAACTGTCTGCTTGTCAGGGCTTAACGATACCTGGGTAGAGTCAATGCTAAATTGCAGGTAACCTCTATCCAGATAAAAGGATTTTAGACGCTCCAAATCACCTGCCAACTTCTCTTTTGCGTACTTATCATCGCCACTGACCCACGACCACCAACCAGAGGTACTCAATTCAAATAACTCTATTAAGTCCTCACTATTGAAAATCTGGTTGCCAACGATATTGATATGCTTAATTTTTGCCACCTGCCCTTCATCAATATCAATATTAATAGCAACTTGGTTGCGCTGTAGCGTATCAACTGAAACAATGACTTGCGCTGCGTAGCGGCCTTGGGAAGAATACTGGCGGCGCAAATCTCGAACAATCGCAGCCAATGTTGCATGCTTAAATATTTGACCTTCAGCAATACCATTATCTTTAAGTATCGTCAGCAATTGCTCCGTCGGAATAATTTTATTGCCGACGACGGATAAGCTGAGAATAGCCGGCCGCTCCTTAACTAACACGACCAGCACATTACCTTCTCTGCCAAGTTGAATATCGGCAAAAAGCCCGGTGCGAAATAATGCCCGCACCGATTCTTGTAACTGTGGTGATGTGACCAGCGCACCTACCTTAACAGGAATTGCCGCAAAGACAGTCGCTGCGGAAACCCGCTGTAATCCCCTGACCTGAATATCTTCAACAATAAAAGAATTCGCCACACTATGTCCATGCCAAAGCAGCGGCACTAAAAAGCATAAAAGCAGTGGCACAGTCCTGGCGATTAAACCAAACCTAGAAATCACAATTGGATGGATAGTCGAATAAAAAATTAAACAAGGTATTTTTCACGCATCTATGAAGGTGAAATGATAGACAAATAACAAGACTAGTTATTAATAAACTCACGCATAATATCATTATAGAGCGCTAATAACATTATACTGGCAACAATAAAAAATCCTATTTGGAAACCCACCATCTGCAACTTTTGCGGTACTGGGCTGCCCTTGATGGCCTCAATTAAATAAAATAGCAAATGTCCGCCATCTAACACGGGGATTGGCAGCAAGTTAAAGACACCCAGACTGACACTTAACAGCGCCAAAAACCCCGTATAATAGATAATTCCGGCTTCGGCTTGTTCCCCAGCGACCTTGGCAATAGTAATAACGCCGCTTAAGTGCTTGGTTGAAATTTCACCAAAAATAATTTTCTTTACTGACGAAAGCACAAAAACCGAAGTGTTCCAAGTTTTTTGGACTCCCTCGACAAAAGCTTGCAACGGACTATGGTCTATGTGCCGGATCATATCCGGTGGCCACTCAGGCGGCACTGGATAGACACCAACACGTCCAAATTGCTCACCATCTTGCTCAACTAATTGGGGGGTAATATCCACGTAGCGAGTTTGTCCATTTCTTACTATGGTTAAGGTGATGACCTGTTCAGGCCTGTCTCTGACATAACTAACCCACTGTTCCCAATGTTCCATCGTATTACGATCTGCGGCGATAATCTTGTCAGCTACCTGTAAACCAGCAGTTTCAGCAGGACTGCCTTGAGTAATTCCGGCGATTTCAATATCAGTCAGTAATGGTCGATAGATGTTCAATCCCAAACTAGCCAAAGGATCTGGCATATCGTCTCCCTCCAGCCATTGATTTAGATACACTTGTTTATCTGATAGGCGTTGAGACTTCTGATCTTTAAGCGACAATGTCAATACGCCCGACTCACCCATACGACTAATTAATTGTTGGTTGACTTCTTGCCAGGTTCGGGTCTCAACGCCGTCAATAGCAACTATTTGCTGACCGGACTTGACGCCTGCACGATCAGCGAGGCTCTCAGCAGCAACTTCGCCGACAACGGGGACTAATTCATCACGGCCCAGCATTGCCAGGAACCAAAACAAGAAAAATGCAAGTAAAAAATTGGCTAAAGGACCAGCAATAACTACTGCAATTCGCTGCCAAACATTTTTTTGAGTAAATGCGTGTGGAAGTTCGGAAGGCTCAACTTCGCCCTCGCGCTCATCAAGCATCTTGACATAGCCACCCAGTGGAATAGCCGCCAAAGTAAATTCCGTACCGTGCTTATCCACCCGAGTGTATAACGGTTTACCAAAACCCACCGAAAAGCGAATAACTTTGACACCACAACGACGGGCAACGTAAAAGTGGCCGTATTCGTGAATGGTGACTAATATAGCTAACGCCAGTAGAAACCATAAAATGGTCATAATCATCCGTTATCCTTATCAGTTAAGCCTGTAATTGTCTAACTTGTTCAACGGCTTTACTCCTAGCAACTCTATCGAGGTGTTGGACCATATCCAAGTCCTCAGGTTCTGAGGACTCAACAGAATCCATTACCCGCTGCCATATTTCCGCAATCTGATCAAAGCGAATTGCACGCTGCAAAAAAGCCTCTACAGCCACTTCATTGGCTGCATTGAGTAGTACCGGCGCACCGGCACCAACACACATACTATCGACAGCCATCGACAATGCTGGAAAGCGGCTATTGTCAGGTGCTTCAAAGTCCAAAGTGGCAGAGGCGATAATATCTAGAGCAGTAGCACCGGAAACTATTCTGTGAGGCCAGGCCAAGGCATGCGCAATAGGCACCTTCATGTCAGGATTACCTAAATGAGCCAATATCGATCCGTCGATGTACTCTACCATTGAATGCACCACACTTTGCGGATGAATAACGACATCGATAAGGTCAGGAGTCATTCCAAATAACCAGCAGGCTTCAATAATTTCCAATCCCTTATTCATCAAGGTTGCCGAATCCACGGAAATTTTTTTCCCCATTGACCATTTCGGATGGTTACATGCTTGTTCAGGCGTTGCCGAACGCATGGCTTCACAACTCCACTGGCGAAAAGGACCACCGGAGCCAGTGAGCAATAGACGAGTAATTCCTGCTTGTTTCGGATCAGAATAATCGTGAGGCAGGCACTGAAATATGGCATTGTGCTCAGAATCAATAGGCAACAGTTGAGCCTTGGACTGCATTTGAGCCTGTATAAACAGGCCACCGGCCATCACCAATGTTTCCTTATTGGCGAGCAGTACTTTTTTCCCGGCCTTTACTGCTGCAAATGTGGGTAGAAGGCCAGCGGCTCCGACAATAGCAGCCATTACGGTATCTACTTCGCTGGCAGATGCTACCGCAACCAAGTTATCTATGCCCTCAAGCACCTCTGTGGGAATTTTCAGCTGTGACAGTTGCTCGCGCACTTCGGCAGCGGCTTTAACGTCCAATAATACAGCAAAGTGAGGGCGCAGCCGCTTGCACTGATTCACTAACATCGCAGTATTATTATTGGCAGTAAGGGCAAACACACGATAACTTTCCGGATGTTGTGAAAGTACTTCCAGGGTACTACGACCAATAGATCCGGTTGAACCCAGTACCGTCACTATTTGAGGGCCTCCGTTCGTTGCTGAATTCATAAAATCAGAACCCATACAGTTGAGCTGGGCACAGTATTACATTCCCCAATCAGAAGAAATAATTGCAAGAGCAAATACTGGAACTGCAGCTGTTAAGCTATCGAGACGATCGAGAAACCCTCCATGACCTGGCAACATGCTACCACTATCTTTAATGCCACGATTACGTTTGGCCATACTTTCCACTAAATCACCTACGATTGAAGCCAAGGCAACGAGCACAATAACAGTAACAAGTTGTATCCACTGAGGAAAGTCGAGTATCCAAGCAACCGATAAAGCTAAGAACGCAGTGGCAATCAGTCCACCGCAAAACCCTTCCCAAGATTTACCGGGACTGATTATTGGAGCCAATTTATTTTTACCGAGCACTTTACCTGAAAAGTAGGCGCCTACGTCTGCCGTTATAACTATTGCCACAACTAATACAATCAACCAGTTACCATGTTTGAGTCCGTGTAGATAGAGTAGCGCTGCCCAGGCAGGGATCAGAATTAACCAACCTACCAGGGCCAGTACCCAACGCCTACTCCAAAGCACTGCGCTAGCGGGGTAACTTTGAAGCCACAACAGAGACAACCCCCACCAACTAACTGATATAATCAAAAGATAACGAATTATCTCGGTATTCATGGTCAATTTAGGTGAAATATCTGCAATGACAACAACAACGGATAGTAATAGCCCTGTCGCTAAAACATAGATAAAGCGCTGCATTGGTCGGTGCCAATAAGCAATATCAGCCCATTCCCAGGCGCTAATTAGCAACAAAATAGTTATTAATATGACAAAAACGAACCCGGGAGCTGCAAATAGAGTACAAAGAAATATCAACAATATTAACAGTGCGGTAATAACTCTCTGCCTAAGCAAAATAATTACCAGCTAACTGTTGGCTATTAAGTCCAAAACGGCGCTGTCGAGTGTAATATTCGGCAATAATCTTCTCAAAGTCCTCTTTTTGAAAATCTGGCCATAATTTTTGGCTAAAAAATAGTTCCGCATAGGCGCACTGCCACAATAAAAAATTACTAATACGGTGTTCATTTCCAGTCCGAACCAACATATCCAGGTTAGGTAAATCTGCGAGAGACATGTATTGATCAAAAATATCCTCGTTGACACTATCGATTTCACGCTTTCCTTCCAACACATCAGCGGTCAGTCGTTTGGCGGCATTCACTATATCCCATTTACCACCATAATCAGCAGCAATAACCAGAGTGATATCACCACTATTGGCAATCTTCTCTGCATTGACTATGGCCTTGCAAATTTTCTCACTGAAGCGCTGACGATCACCAATCACGCGCAGCCTTACCCCGTCTTTATGTAACTTTCTCGACTCATTGTTGAGGTAAAGGTGGAATAGCCCCATCAATGCATTGACTTCTTTAGCTGGCCGTTGCCAATTTTCACTGCTAAAGGCAAACACTGTGAGCACTTCTAACTGGTTATCGCGGCAAGTTTGTAGCATGTCGCGAATACGTTCCACGCCTGCCCTGTGCCCTTCAACGCTTAAGAGACCTCTCTGTCTAGCCCAGCGATTGTTACCATCCATCACAATCGCTGCATGTCGTAAGGATGTGTTATTCAACGTAGAAACTCATATCGTTAAATTTCCAGCAGATCTTCTTCCTTGGCTGCTAAAGAGCTATCAATTTTTTTGATGAATTCGTCTGTCAAATTTTGAATAACAACTAACTCTCGATGTTCGTCGTCTTTACTGATCTCATTATCCTTAAGCAACTCCTTGATATCACTCACTGCATCGCGACGTGCATTACGAACAGATACACGGGCTGTCTCGGCCTCAACTTTGGCTTGTTTGACAAGTTTTTTTCGCGTTTCTTCCGTTAATGGCGGCATGGGAAGGCGGATTAGATCTGCCGTAGTAGAGGGGTTTAACCCCAGATCAGACTTTAAAATGGCCTTTTCAATTTCCGGCGTCAGTTGCTTTTCCCAAGGACTGATTGATAAGGTACGAGCATCCAACACCGAAATGTTCGCCACCATGGATAGCTGTGTCTCTACACCGTAGTAATTGACCGTAACACCGTCGAGAATACTGGGGTTTGCACGACCCGTTCGAATTTTATTAAAGTTATTAGCCAATGCATCCAGGCTTTTCTGCATACGTTTTTTAGCATCTGCTTTTATCTCTTCAATCATGCTTATCAGCCTTTATCTGTTTATTCGCTTAATCTGCAGCGCCTACGGTTGAACCAATGTACCTTCGTCACCACCGAATACTATGTTTGACAAGGCATCGGGCTTACCCATTTTAAATACGCGTAATGGCATATTATGCTCTCGGCACAAACAAATAGCAGTCAAATCCATGACTGCTAATTTTTTTTCTATCACTTGATCGTAACTGATACGAGTATATTTTTTAGCGTTAGGGTCTCGAATCGGATCAGCACTGTAAATACCGTCAACTTTAGTGGCCTTCAACACAACATCAGCTTCAATCTCAATACCACGCAAACATGCTGCCGAATCTGTTGTGAAAAAAGGATTACCGGTTCCCGCAGCAAAAATAACAACCTGACCTGCTTTCAAATAACTGACGGCATCTTTTTTATTATAGTGATCAACAAATCCACTCATTGGAATTGCCGACATTACCCGAGAAGATATACTGCCGCGCTCTAGCGCATCACACATTGCCAGAGCGTTCATCATCGTAGCTAACATGCCCATTTTGTCGCCGGTTACTCGATCTAACCCCGCTGAGCTCAATGCAGCACCGCGGAACAGATTACCGCCACCAACAACTAAACCAACCTGAACGCCTGCTTCAACGACTTGGGAAATTTCCGACACCATATCGTCGAGAACAGCGGGATCGATGCCGAAGCTTTCTTCCCCCATCAACTGTTCGCCACTCAGCTTTAGAAGTATTCTCTTATAGCGCTGTTTACCTTGCATGATTGATATAGTGAGTTTTCGCTCTTATTAGACTTCTATCGGTTTGTCCATACTCGACTCGGAACATGCATTTACTAAGATGACGCTTTGACTTGTGCGGCCACTTCGGTTGCAAAATCAACTTTTTCCACCTCAATACCTTCACCGACTTCGAAGCGCACAAAATTCAGTATGTTAGCATCAACTTCAGCGACTAGCTTACCGACAGTAATGTCAGGATTTTTCACAAACACTTGTTGCGTCAAGCTATTTTCTTTTAAGAACTTATTGATTCGCCCCGAGACCATCTTTTCTATGATATTGTCCGGTTTGCCTTCCATATCCGGTTGAGCCTTGATAATTTCCCTTTCTCTGTCCAACAAATCTTTCGGCATATCATCAGGATTTACTACTCGAGGGTTGACAGCAGCCACATGCATGGCAACATCCTTGGCCACCTCAGCATTGCCTCCCGACAGCTGTACCAGTACGGCAATACGGTTATTTGAATGGACATAATTGCCTATCACTTCGCCCGTTAGCAATTCTGCCCGACGAATAGATATATTTTCACCCAGTTTTTGCACTAATTCTTGACGCTCAGTGTCCAATTCTTCTGTCAAAATGCTAGCGTCGGTTTGTCGGTTTGAGAAGGCTGTTTCAACGACAGAATTGACGAAACTAAGGAAGTCTTCTCCTCGGGCTACAAAATCTGTCTCACAATTAACTTCAACCACTACACCATAGCTGTTATCTGGCGCAATTTTGGTAGCGACTACTCCATCAGCAGCTATGCGGCCAGCTTTCTTGGATGCCTTTACGCCACTGATTTTACGTAGATTTTCAATGGCCAACTCGATGTTTCCATCAGCCTCTTTCAAGGCTTTTTTGCATTCTAAGATACCTAAACCGGTTCGCTCTCTGAGTTCTTTTACGGTTGCTGGGGAAATTGCCGGCATGATTATTTATTCCTCATATATACACTTACTGTTGTCAATGTTTATTACTTTGCATCACTTTTCACTGCAGTTTCCGTTGCTACAGTTTCAGCTTCTGCCTTAACTTCGACAAATTCATCATCATTAGTATTGGTCGACTCCAATAGGGTAGCAGCACCCTCTGCACATGCATTAGCTACAGCAGTCACATACAGCTTAATAGCACGAATGGCATCATCATTACCGGGGATAACATAATCGACACCGCTTGGATCACTATTGGTATCCACAACCGCTATCACCGGAATACCGAGCTTATTGGCTTCATTAATAGCAATACGCTCATGCTCGACATCAATGACAAATAAGGCATCCGGAAGACTACCCATATCCTTGATACCACCAATAGAAAGCTCCAGTTTATCTTTCTTTCGTGTGCGCATTAGTGCTTCTTTTTTTGTCAGTTTGTCAAAAGTGCCATCTTGACTCTGCGCCTCGAGTTCACGAAACTGTCTAATGGATGCACGAATGGTCTTGTAGTTAGTCAACATTCCACCCAACCAGCGATGACTAACATAGGGCTGGCTCACTCTTTCTGCTTGCTCCTTAATAACTTTTTGGGCGGCACGTTTGGTACCGACAAACAGTATTTTTTTCTTCTGTGAAGCCATTCTCAAAACAATTTCCAGCATTTGGTTAAATGCAGGCACCGTCTTGCCGAGATCAATAATGTGGATTTTATTGCGGACACCAAAGATGTAAGGTTCCATCTTTGGATTCCAGTAACGGGTTTGGTGACCGAAATGGGCGCCGGATTGGAGCATTTCGCGCATGCTGACTGTAGGCATAATATTTTCCTTTTGGGTTAAGCCTCCATATACCCCGCTTGACCAACTCAAGAGAGCACCCGGATCAGCGTGACGATATATGTGTGACGTTGGTTTTAGATTGTGCTAGCGAAACTAACAGCAGATATAAAAATTCCTAACGCTAGTAATTTAGCGTGACGCTTTATAACATGAAATTGTTTTACTTAAAAGTTTTTTGTCCACTAGAAAATAATTGCAACTATGGATCTCTTTGAACAGGCAGACCAGCAACCGCGTAATCTATTGCCGCAAGATGGTATCGTACATTATTACGGACCCGTCATGTCACGTAAGCAGGCCGATGATTATTTTGACACCTTAATGCGAGAAATCGCCTGGCAGCACGATCAAGCTGTTATCTATGGTAGAACCATCACTACCAGACGCAAAGTAGCCTGGCACGCCGACCGACCCTTTTCCTACACCTACTCGAAAATCACCAAAAAGGCGAGGCCGTGGATACCGGTGCTTACAACATTAAAAAATCTGATCGAAAAAGCGACTGGCGAGCATTTTAATTGCTGCCTGCTCAATCTATACCACAACGGCAGTGAAGGTATGGCGTGGCACAGTGATGCGGAAAAAGAGTTGAAACGTGATGGCGCGATCGCTTCACTCAGTTTAGGCGGGGGGCGCAATTTTGCTTTTAAGCACAAAGGAACTAAAGAAACAATACGCCAACTATTAGACCACGGCAGCCTTCTGGTAATGAAAGGCACAACGCAAACACACTGGCTGCACCAATTGCCACCAACAAAAAGAGTTAGCGCACCACGAATCAACCTGACTTTTCGGCTGATTGATCAAAGATAACAGAGCGAGCGATTTAGAAATTTGCATCAAACACTATCTAGCAAGCTGTTGAAATCAATGACCGAATCAGCTCAGGCAAACACGACGTTAAGCGTTGCATACCCGTTCCTATTGTCTTAGTGATATCATCAATTGACGATATACCCTCTTTAACACCTGCAGCCCAATTAACGACTAAAGATAACCCCACGTACTCCATACCCATCTCCCTGGCGAGAACAGCTTCGGGCATGGCTGTCATGCCCACAACATCACACCTATCATTGCGCATCCTTTTTATCTCGGCAGCAGTTTCGAGCCTTGGCCCCTGTGTACATCCATAAACCACTTCCGATTGATAGGGTAACTCACAGCCATTGAAGTAAGTGAGTAATCGCTGACGCAAAGTTTTTGAGTAAGGCTCTGTGAAATCTACGTGACATAAATCCTGATTAGTACCATCAAAAAAAGTATGCTCGCGACCATAGGTATAATCGACAATTTGATTGGGAATGACAAATGTACCAGGCGACATTAATTGACTAATACCGCCAACAACACTGCAGGCTAAAATTCGCTCGACACCCAACTGCTTTAATGCCCAGATATTAGCTCGGTAGTTGACCAAATGTGGCGGCACCTTATGATCAGCACCATGGCGAGGCAAAAAAATGATCTGATTCGTCTGCGATACATTTGTCGATGACGAATCGTTTTCGATAGGCAGCCGTCCCATCATAATTGGCGTTGAGTGAGAACCATAAGGCGTATCCTGAAAGATGGGCTCGATTTCATTCGACAGAGCTAAATTATCGAGACCTGAGCCACCAATAATAGCCAGCTTAGCAACAGCCATCATTAACTTTCCATTTGTGTAATGTTGCCTCGATTAACATAGCTTACGAATAGCCTCATGAGTACGCTGCCATCTATCAAGCTGTTGTAATTCCTGTCGACACCAAAGACGTCGAGCGGACATTGCCGTTAAACGGCGGTGACTTTCAGCCTGTTGTCGAGCAGCCTGTTGTCGAGAATCACCCAGTTGATCGAGCACATCGACAACTGCCGCACGATTGTTGCAGATCAAAACCATATCACAACCGGCGGACAATGCGCGCTGAGCGCGCTGAATATAACTGCCTAAACTGGCGGCAGCAGCCATGGATAGATCATCACTGAAGATAGCGCCATTAAATTGTAACTCACCACGGAGAATTTGTTGCAACCAGACATTAGAAAAACTGGCGGGATTATCATCAACAGCCGGATAGAAAATATGTGCCGACATAACAGCGTCTAACTGTGAGCTCAACTGTATAAAAGGGTGCATATCACGCTGCCGAATTTCCGAAACATGGCGTCTATCAGTTGGCAGTACCAAATGACTATCGCCGGTCACGCCACCGTGACCGGGAAAATGTTTACCGGTCGCCGACATGCCTGCCTCATGCATGCCGGCAATGAATGCTTCCGCCATCACCACAACTGCTTCTGGATCATCAGCAAACGCCCGCTTGCCGATGATCTGACAATAATCGCTATCCACATCCAAGACTGGCGCAAAACTGAAATCTACACCCACGGCGAGCAATTCTGCCGCCATTAACCAACCACAGTCTCTCAGCAATGACAATGCCACTGACCGATTCTCCATGAATAGTGGCAAAAAAGACTGCATCGCCGGTAACGGGGTAAATCCCTTCCGGAAACGCTGAACCCTGCCGCCTTCTTGATCTACGGCAATCAGCAATTCAGGACGCAGATCTCTAACTTCGGCCGTCAAAGCCTGAAGCTGATCAGGTGAAAGGTAATTTCTCGAAAAGTAGACAAGGCCACCTACAGCCGGATGCTTCAATAACTCACGCTCTTCCCGTTGTAAGACTGTGCCTTCTATATCCAACATGACTGGACCGATTGACATAGGTTCTCCGTAAAAACTTCAGTGCGAACGTTAGGTTCGAAAGATAAGCCTGTCAAGATCAGCCCTAATTTTGTATAAAAAAACCGGCATTGAAACAACCTTCTTGCAGGTTGTAATTATGTTAAGATCCCTATTTTTCAACATGTGGAGATTAGTTATGTATAAGCTTGTTCTCGTCCGCCATGGCGAAAGTGTCTGGAATCGTGAAAATCGCTTTACCGGCTGGAAAGACGTTGATTTGACCGAAAAGGGACAAGCCGAGGCCACTGCTGCCGGGAAACGTCTCCTGGAAGAAGGTTTTTCTTTCGATAAAGTTTATACATCAGTGCTGAAGCGAGCAATTAAGACTGCCTGGTCCATTATGTCTGAACTCGACAGCTGCTGGCTGCCAGTTATCAACGCCTGGCAATTAAATGAGCGCCACTATGGCAATTTACAGGGTTTGAATAAATCTGAAACTGCCGACAAATACGGTGAGGAGCAAGTGCTGGTATGGCGCCGCAGCTATGCCACTCCACCGCCAGCGATGTCGCGGGATGACGAGCGCTATATTGGCAATGATCGTCGCTATAGCTCACTTCATGAGCAAGATATCCCTCTCAGCGAATGCTTAGCTGACACCGTCAACCGCGTGGTTCCTTATTTTACATCCAATATTGTGCCGGATATTAAAGCGGGCAAACAGGTTATGATTGCTGCTCATGGGAACTCTTTGAGGGCATTAGTCCAATTTTTGGACGACATGGATGAAGAAGCCATTATGAAGATCAACATACCCACCGGCACACCTCTAGTGTATGAACTCGACGAACAACTACAACCGATCAAAAATTATTATTTGGCCGATGAAAATCAGCTCGAAGCAGCCATGAATGCCGTTGCTAACCAAGGGAAAAAATTTAACAAATAAAGAGCCTTATATTGCTATGCGGCAATTACTTCGCTATATCGGCTGGCCAACGGTGTTGGGATTGTGCCTGGGTATTTCACTGGTGATGTTTCAACCTGAGTTGCGTCGCTCATTTGTTAAGCAGTTTTTTCAGTTAACATCAGATTACCGTAGACAACCAGCCTCTTACGCCACTGCCGTTAAAAGAGCCGCGCCAGCCGTCGTTAGTATTTTTACTCAACAAAAACATCAAGCTTCAGTTCATCCTCTTTTTAAAGATTCTAAATTTCGTTCTTCTTTCAAACGTGGCAGTCTTCCTCTAGAACAGAGAAAACTATCTGAGGGATCCGGCGTCATTGTTGATAATAACGGTTTTATACTGACCAACCACCATGTCATCGCCGATGCCGATAGTATATTTATTATATTGGCAGATAGCCGCCAAGCACTGGCTAAATTAATTGGCTCTGATCGCGAGACTGACTTAGCCGTATTAAAAATTAATTTGCCCAACCTCACCGCTATGGAATTGGGTGATCCGCTGAACACTGAAGTTGGCGATATCGCATTGACTATCGGCAACCCCTTTGGGATAGGCCAAACAGTCTCTCAAGGGATAATCAGTGCCACCGGTCGGTACGGTCTCGGGCTTAATACCTATGAAAACTACTTGCAGACAGACGCTGCTATCAACAAAGGCAACTCAGGTGGGGCGCTGATCGATACTGAGGGTCGTCTGTTAGGAATTAATACGGCAATTATCGATCAGAGCAAGGTCGTTGCCAACGGGATCAGCATCGGTTTCGCTATCCCCGCCAATATGGCCACAGATATTATGGAAGAAATCATAGAGACCGGCAGTGTTAGCCGCGGCTGGTTAGGCATTGGTGCCAGTCCTATCGATCACAATATCGTCAAAGAACATGGGTTAACAGATGCGCGAGGAGTCTACATTACCGAGATATATCCCGATGGCCCTGCGGATCGTGCCGGTTTAATGCTGCGAGATATCATTACACACATCAATCGACAACGCATTGGCAGTAGTCGTGACGGCGTTAACCTTGTCGGCCAGGCTAGGCCAGGAGATAAGATAAAAATCAGTGTGCTGCGAAATGGCAGCAACATTGACATAGAAGCCACTCTTGGTAGCCGGCCTACGGCTGGTTTATAACCTAAAATACCCTACCATCCGCTGATCAAACCCAAACTCGTTTAACCAGCTTTCTACACTCAACGACAGGCCACAATATTAATAATATTGTCGTGATTCAGTTCACAACTGTCCATAGTGACTCTTTTATTCAATTTTCCATCTTTTCTTGCTTGACTTTGCCACGCCTAAATATATAGTGTCTAAATGTGGTGAAAAGTGGAATTAAGTGGTATAAAGTGCTCATTAGGGCATTAGGTATAGGTAATTGTGTTTTACGGCAGTCATTCAATCAATATGGACGCCAAAGGGCGTATAGCTGTCCCTGCCCGGGTGCGCGAGTCACTTCAAGAGCAAGGCAGTGGGCGAATCGTCGTTACAGCTCATACTGAAAATCGATGTCTGCATGTATTTCCAGAATCTCAATGGTTAGAGATTTTACCAGTAATAGAATCCCTACCCAGTTTCAATAAAGTATCACGACGCACCAAGTTGTTGTTAATCGGACATGCTTGTCCACTCGAGTTGGATACTAACAGCCGTATATTGCTGCCTTCTACTTTAAGGGATTACGGTAACTTAGAAAAAAAATTGATTTTGGTAGGTCAGGGCAAAAGCATGGAATTATGGGGAGAAGCAGAGTTTACAGAATATATAGATGCACCGATCGATAGTGATGATGTTATCCCTGAAGCGATGCGCAATTTATCATTGTAATTATTTTTTTAATTAGCATGCCGCTTACTGGCAATAGAGAACACGATGCTGTATTGCTCGAGAAAGCAATTTCTGCATTGATCACAGACACCAACGGTCGCTACGTTGACGGCACTTTTGGCCGTGGCGGCCATAGCAACGCAATTTTAAACAATATTGATAGTAATGGCCGGTTATTGGCTTTCGATAAAGACTTAGAAGCAGTGGCTACAGCCAACAAACTGCTTGCTAAAGATCGGCGTCTGACAATGGTGCACGGATCGTTTACCCAATTGAAGCAGTCGGCAATCACCATGGGATGGCATGGTAATACAACCGGGATTTTATTGGACTTAGGAGTTTCTTCACCACAATTGGATCAACCCGAACGGGGTTTCAGTTTTTTGCGGGAAGGGCCACTCGATATGCGCATGAACTTATCTGCTGGTATGACTGCGGCCGACTGGATAAATGGCGCAGACGAACAAGAGATGATCTGGGTATTCAAAGAATACGGAGAAGAGCGTTTCGCTCGACGTATAGCCAAAAAAATTATCGACGAGAGGATAAAGCAGCCATTAATAACCACTTGCCAATTGGCAGATGTGGTAGCCAAAGCTCATCCGGCCTGGGAAAAAAGCAAACATCCCGCCACACGCGTTTTTCAGGCCATACGTATTCATATTAATGATGAACTACAAGATTTAGCAGCGGTTTTGCCGCAGATATTAGACACTCTGGCGATAGGCGGACGCATGATTGTGATCAGCTTCCATTCCTTGGAGGATCGGCAGGTAAAACGCTTCATACAAAGTCACTATCGAGGCGACACTTTTCCTGTAGGACTGCCAGTAACCGATGACAAATTGAATAAACGCCTGCGTATTATTGGCAAAGCCATTAAACCCAGCGCTTCAGAAATTGCAAAAAACCCGCGAGCGCGCAGCGCAGTGATGCGAGTGGCAGAAAAAATAGCCTGATAATAATTGGTTATAAGAATGTTTGGTTTAAAAGAATTTGATATACGGCATTTACTACTTTTAATGGCGCTATGGTTGTCAACTATAGTGTCGGCATTGAGTGTCGTTTACGTCACCCACGATACACGCCTGAAATATCATCAACTAGAGACATTACGGAGGCAAGAAAATAATCTACAGGTTGCGTGGAGTCAATATTTATTGGAAGAGAGCGCATGGGCTGCCTACAGTCGCACTGAACAAATCGCCAAAAAACATTTAGCCATGCTACCACCAGCCACCGATCATATCGTTATAGTAGGTTTATAAGGATGCCGCTCAATAAATCAATTAAAAAAGGCATTTATCAATGGCGTTTTTATAGCGTCATCGTAGTTTTATCCACATTAGTAGCCGCAATATTGTGGCGTCTGGTAAATATCCAGATACTACCTGGTGAGGATCAAGGCTTTGAATTTCTTCAAAGCCAAGGGTTGGCGAGAACGTTGCGTACAGAAGTAATACCTGCCCATCGTGGGGTTATTACTGATCGCCACGGTGAACCACTAGCTGTTAGTACCCCGGTTATTTCGATTTGGGCTGATCCCGAGAAACTGCTGAATGCTAGACAACGATGGCCAGAACTACTGCAAGCAATAGCAATGAATGACGATGACCTACATCGTAAACTGATGTCCTACAAAAACAAAAAATTTGTTTATTTACGACGCCAGTTAACCCCAGCAGACGCTGAAGCGATTTTAGATCTGAAGATTAACGGCATCTATAGTCAACAAGAATACCGGCGTTTTTATCCAGCGGGAGAAATCACTGCCCATTTGGTGGGTTTCACTGACATCGATGATAAAGGACAAGAAGGCATAGAATTATCCTACGACCAATGGCTGAGTGGAACACGTGGCAGCAAGCAAGTATTAAAAGATCTTCGTGGTAGGATCATAAAGGATGTTGGTTTATTGAACGCGGCAAGTCCGGGTAAAGACATTGTTTTAAGCATCGATCTGCGCTTGCAGTATTTGGCTTACAAAGAACTAAAAGCAGCCGTAAAAGCACACCATGCCCAATCCGGTTCACTGGTGGTATTGGACGCCCACAACGGTGAGGTTTTGGCCATGGTCAATCAACCTTCTTACAATCCCAATGATCGCAGTCGCTTATCGCCCGATACATTACGTAATCGGGCCATTACCGACCAGTTTGAGCCTGGCTCAACCATGAAGCCTTTGACAATTATGGCTGCTCTGGAAAGTGGACGCTATTCACCTACAACAGCAATCGACACTCATCCGGGTCACATAAGAGTGGGCGATAAGACATTATTAGACCCTGTCAATTACGGTGTTATCGATGTCACTAAGATCATCACCAAATCGAGTCAGGTAGGACTGACTAAAGTGAGTCTCGACTTGGAAGGAGACACCATCCGCGACATGTTTTACCGTTTGGGTATCGGCCAAAGTACAGGAACAGGATTCCCTGGTGAGGCAGTGGGGATATTGCCGAATCACAGTAACTGGCGACCCATTGTGCAGGCAAACTTCTCATTTGGCTATGGGATGACATTAACCAATCTACAGCTTGCCCAAGCGTATAGTGTCATAGCTAATCAGGGAATCAAACGACCTGTTTCAATGCTAAAACAACAACAACCAGTCGCTAAGCAAGTTATCGCTACAAAAACCGCTAGGCAGGCTATCGCCATGTTAAAAACGGTGACGCAGTCAGGTGGTACTGCTGCCATTGCAAATTTGAAAGATTATCCGATTGCAGGCAAAACAGGTACGATTCATAAAGTAGGCGCGAATGGTTATGCTGATGATCGCTATCTATCCCTATTTGTTGGTTTTGCACCCGCCGACAGTGCTCGCATTGTCGCGGCAGTTGTTATTAATGAACCCAGTAACGGTAAGTATTTTGGCGGTGAAGTCGCTGCGCCCGTATTTGCACGAGTTGTCGATAATGCACTGAAATTATTGCAAGTTCCTCCATCGAATAACGAGCAACAACTGAGTAAAGTAGCTGCGCCAGCAACTACCTCTGGAGAGCCTTCAACATGATGGCACATCTTCAATCCTCTGGAGTAAAAACCATTGGATGGTTACTACAAAATTGGCTGAACAACAGTGAAAGGCTTTCTCCAGCGATGCAGACAGCTATAACAGCAGATATAGTGTTAGATAGTCGCCGCTTAACTTCTGGCGACTTGTTTATCGCACTGCCTGGTGAACAATACGATGGTGCGGACTACATTGATGAAACCATTGCAAAAGGTGCAATAGGGATTTTGTTGCCCTCTGTTTCAACTGAATTTACCTATCAGTGGAGAGAAGGTATACCATTAATTTTTATGCCAAATTTAGTACGGCATTTGAGCGCTATAGCAGCACGATTTTATGACGATCCCTCAACTAAAATTCCTGTCATTGGTGTTACCGGCACCAACGGAAAGACCACGTGCGTACATTTGCTGGCCCAACTGTTGGCATTTTCCGGTCACAGCTGTGGAACCTTGGGAACATTGGGGTGCGACATTTATCCATCAAATAATGACGGAAGGTCAAATAGCAGCAAGACCAATGCCACGGATTTAATTTCACCTTTGACTACACCCGATGAATTGACCATACAAGCAAAAATGAACGAGATGGTCGATGATGGCGTCGAAATAATTGCGTTAGAAGCATCCTCTCATGGCCTTGTTCAAGGGCGTATTGCCGCTGTCGATATCAATACAGCTGTGTTCACTAATCTGACGCGCGACCACCTAGATTACCATGGTGATATGAACAGCTATGGCAAGGCAAAATCCCTACTTTTTACTATGCCTTCCGTCAATAGCGCGGTGATTAATATCGATGATGCATTCGGCAGACAATTGGTCACTCAATTGTCAAGTTCTCTCTCAATTGTTACCTACAGTCTTCATGATTCCAGTGCGCATTTTTATCTGACTAATATTGAATTTGAGGGCAAAGGTGTATCGGCAATGCTGCACAGTCCTTATGGCGCTATCGGCTTTCATAGTCAACTGCTTGGAGAGTTCAATCTCAGTAACCTGTTAGCCGTGTTTGCAGTATTTACTACCAACAGCAACAAGTTACAACAGATAACAACTTATACCAGCCTCTTGAAACCTGTCGCCGGCCGTATGGAGTACATTGTCAACAATGCGGGTATAGATGTAGTCGTCGACTTTGCCCACACGCCCGATGCCCTGGAAAAAGCTCTGGCTGCAGTTGCTCCACATTGCATCGGTCAGCTGTGGTGTGTTTTTGGTTGTGGTGGCAATCGGGACAGTAGCAAGCGGCCATTAATGGCCACTGCTGCCGAGCGATCTGCAGATAAAATTATCGTCACTAGCGACAACCCTCGCGATGAAAGCCCAGCAGGAATCATTGAAGATATTTGCACCGGTTTCAGTCCATCTGCCGATTACCAGATAATTCAAGATAGACGTTTGGCAATTAGTGCAGCTATTGAGCAAATGCAATCACAGGATTTACTTTTAATTGCCGGCAAGGGACACGAGCATTATCAGCAAATCGGCGATAAAAAGTTGCCGTTTAGTGATCAAGTACAAGCGCGCACAGCTCTACGATTGCGCGAACAGAATGGATAAGTTGTATATGAATAAGCGTATTATCGCCATGCCTCAATTTCCGGAAAAAATAGTTGTTGGAGAATATCAGTGTTAGTTCTACTCGCCCAGTATTTGGAACAATTCCACGGTGGTTTTGCCGTCTTTCAATATCTCACTGTCAGAGGAATTCTAGGTATATTGACGGCATTGGTCATTTCGTTACTGTTGGGGCCATGGATGATTAACTGCCTCAACTATTTACAAATAGGGCAATCCATCAGAAATGACGGACCTCAATCTCACCTAAGCAAAACTGGCACTCCAACTATGGGTGGCGCTTTAATACTCGCCGCAATTTTTATCAGCACCCTACTTTGGTCGGATTTAACCAACCGCTATGTTTGGGTTGTAATCATTGTAACGGCAATCTTCGCCGCAGTAGGCTGGGTAGACGACTATAGAAAAGTAGTGATGGCAAATTCCCGTGGGCTACCGGGAAAATGGAAATATTTTTGGCAATCGCTGGCCGGTTTTGGAGCTGCCATCTACTTATACCTATCAGCGACGTCGCCTGCAGAAACACAATTGATTATTCCGTTTTTTAAACATGTATCCATAGATTTGGGGTTAGCCTATATCGCCTTGACTTACTGTGTCATTGTCGGCAGTAGCAATGCGGTCAATTTAACTGACGGCTTAGATGGATTGGCGATTATGCCATCAGTGCTGGTAGGCTCGGCATTGGGTGTGATCGCCTATTTAGTTGGCCATGCAGAATTTGCCAACTACTTAAACATTCCGAATATTTCTGGGGCTGGTGAACTGGTCATATTTTGCGGCGCCCTCAGCGGTGCCGGCTTGGGTTTTTTATGGTTTAACACCTACCCGGCACAAGTGTTCATGGGAGATGTCGGCGCTCTAGCGTTAGGCGCTGCGCTGGGAGTTATCGCGGTTATTGTACGTCATGAAATTGTACTCTTTATCATGGGCGGCGTATTCGTGATAGAGACTATATCCGTGATCCTACAAGTGGCCTCCCATAGATTAATTGGCCGGCGCATTTTTCGCATGGCGCCTTTGCATCATCATTTTGAACTCAAGGGCTGGCCTGAACCACGCGTTATCGTAAGGTTTTGGATCATCACCATTATACTGGTCCTATTGGGTTTGATGACATTGAAAGTACGATAAAAAATAAATCGGCAAGGTAAAAAACTGTATAAACACTATGGCGAATCGTAACCACACCGTTGTCGTTGGATTGGGAGCCACCGGATTGTCAGTGGCGCGCTTTCTGCAGCGGGAGCAGGAGCCTTTTACTCTGATGGACTCGAGAGACAATCCGCCTAACCGGGCAATTATTGCCGAAGAATTTCCCGGCATAGACTGTATTACGGGTGAACTCGATGCAGATTTACTAAAGGCCGCTACAGAAATAGTTGTCAGTCCGGGGCTAAATTTGCAGACTCCCGCCATCAAATCAGCGACTGAAAATGGAGTCAAGGCGATCGGTGATATCGAATTATTCACACGTTATCAGGCAAAAAAGCACACTGCGAAAACAGCTATACCCGTGGTTGCTATTACCGGATCTAACGGTAAAAGTACGGTGACTACACTAGTGGGACAGATGGCGTACGACGCCGGCATTAACGTGGCAGTGGGCGGAAATATTGGTATTCCGGTGCTGGATCTATTAACAGACAGCAAACAGGTCGATCTCTATGTACTAGAACTATCCAGCTTCCAATTGGAAACCACTTATAGTTTACAAGCCGAAGTAGCCACTGTGCTCAATGTATCCGCTGATCACATGGATCGATACGACTCCTTACATACTTACGCCCTTGTTAAACAGAGTATTTACCGAGGTGCCCGATGGTCAATCATTAATCGGCAAGACCCTTTGACTTATTCACCCTACAAATCCCTTACCGGGGAATTAAGTTTTGGTTTAGACAAATCCGGTATTAACGAATTCGGTCTATCGATTATCGACGGCAAGAAATTTTTAACTCATCAACAGCAGCCATTAATCGCCGTTACTGAATTATCGCTGCAAGCCGGCCATTATTACGCCAACGTATTAGCCGCCTTAGCTATCGGTTCTGCCTTGGGTATCGCCATGGATGCCATGTTATTGACGGTGAAAAAATTCCGCGGACTTCGTCATCGCTGCGAGTATGTATTAAGTCACAAACGAGTTAAGTACATTAATGATTCTAAGGGCACTAATGTCAATGCTACTAAGGCAGCGCTTGAAGGTATTGGTCACGAATGTATCGAGCAGGGTAGAAAAATTGTATTAATTGCCGGTGGCGACAGTAAAAATGCCGACATTTCATCGCTGTTGCCGACATTTAGAAAATATCTGCGGCGATTAATTGTGATGGGCAAAGATGCAGATAAATTTCTTACCATTGTCGATAAAATCATTCCATGCCAACGAGTTGATTCAATTATTAACGCAGTCGCTGCTGCGCAAAACTATGCATTGGCGGGAGACGTGGTGTTGTTATCTCCAGCTTGTTCCAGCCTTGATATGTTCGTCAATTTTGAAGATCGCGGTGATCAGTTTGTACAAGCAGTTTACAAGGCGGCGGCATGAATACAGAGTATATTAATATTCCGTCTGCAACGTTGTTGGATCCAAGCAACCATCCAGAGACCCACAACAATCCAAATACCCGCAACGATTCGGAAAAATATTCACTTAAATCCCATGATTGCTCATTGACTGCATCCATGACGTTAGATTGGCACATTGTAGTGTTATCACTGAGTTTATTATCCGTCGGTTTGATCATGGTGGCTTCCTCTTCAATGGAGTATGCTGTTGGCCTCTACAGTGACCCATGGTTTTTTACCAAACGTCACGCCATGTATCTATTGATTGGATTAACAGCGAGCCTATTCATGCTATCTATGCCAACTTATCTCTGGCATAGGTACAGTTGGTTGCTATTCATTGCTGCTGTATTACTGTTAATGCTGGTGCTAGTGCCTGGTGTTGGCCGCCGGGTTAATGGCAGCCAGCGCTGGTTACAGCTGGGCCCAATGACGCTGCAGGTTTCCGAGCTAGTTAAGTTATTCAGCATTATTTTCTTTGCTAATTATTTTTCCAATTGTCAGCAATCACTGCGTACCCATTGGCAATCATTTTGTAAACCGGTACTACTACTGTTGATATTGATTGGATTGTTACTTTTAGAACCGGACTTTGGTGGCGCACTGGTACTCGGAACCACAATAGGCGCGATGCTATTTTTAGCAGGCGCAAAGCTATGGCAGTGTCTATTGTTGTTGTTGTCTGCAGGTAGCGCATTGTTTGTATTGGCTGTATTTGTCCCCTATCGTTTTAAGCGTTTACAGACATTTCTCGATCCTTGGCAGGATCAATTTGACAGCGGCTATCAGTTGACCCAGTCATTGATTGCTTTTGGTCGCGGTGAGTGGTTCGGTTTGGGACTAGGCAATAGTATTCAGAAACTCCTATATCTACCGGAAGCACACACGGATTTCATCTTCGCCATTTACGCTGAAGAGTTTGGTTTTGTCGGTGTAGTGCTGTTATTTAGTCTATTCATTGCCCTATTGATAAAAGTTTTTCTTATCTCTAGAAGGGCTTTTGCCGCCAGTGACGTGTTTAAAGGACTGGCTGTGTTCGGTGTAGGCGTATTGCTGACCATTCAAGTACTAATTAATATCGGGGTTACTTCAGGTTTTATGCCTACCAAAGGACTAACATTGCCGCTGGTAAGCTATGGTGGAAGCAGTTTACTGGCGAGTTGCCTGTTAATTGCGATGGTACTGCGCATGGATTATGACTTGAAATCTAAGGTTATTCACCTCGCCAAGAGGGCATTATGACTAGGGCGCACTATTTATTTATGGCAGGCGGTACCGGAGGTCATGTATTTCCAGCGCTGGCTGTAGCCAAGGAATTATTAAGGCGTGGCGCTAAAGTCAGTTGGTTAGGCACAGCTACCCATATTGAATCAAAAGTGGTTACTAATGAAGATATCCCTTTTTACGCTATTAGCGCCAAAGGAGTGCGCGGCAAACACTGGTTATTAAAGTTGGGCGCCCCTTTTATGCTAGGAATCACAGTATTTCAGGCAATGAATATTCTGTTAAAAATCAAACCTTCAGTCGTCATTGGTTTCGGTGGTTTTGTCTCAGCACCGGGTGCGTTAGCAGCAAAGTTACTGAACAAAAAATTAATTATTCACGAGCAAAATGCAGTAGCCGGAACCACCAACAGATTGTTGGCGCGACTCGCTATTAAAAAGCTGGTGGGCTTTGATGGAAGTTTGCCTAACGCACTCTATGTCGGCAATCCGGTAAGAAGCGAGATTGTCGCCTTGAGTCAGTCAGATTCAAAAATCCATCCTGTCAATCAACACACTGAAAAACCGTTAAAGTTATTAATTATTGGTGGCAGCCTCGGTGCTCAGGCGTTAAACGACATTGTACCTGCAGGGTTAGCCCTGTTGCCAAAATTACTGCGTCCACACGTTTGGCACCAAACAGGTAAAGATAAACATGTAGGGCTGGATAAATTCTATTCAAATAATCGTATCAGTGCCCGCGTCACTGAATTTATCGATGACATGGCAACTGCTTATAACTGGGCAGATCTGGTCATTTGCCGAGCAGGAGCACTGACAGTCAGTGAAATATCAGTTGCCGGGTTACCTGCTCTATTTGTTCCTTTCCCCTATGCAGTAGATGACCATCAATCTCAAAATGCTCGCTGGTTAGTGGCGAGAGGCGCTGCCTTGGAAGAACAACAAATGACCTTGACTGCAGAGCGTTTAGCGGATGTCTTGCAATCCCTATTGCAAGACAAACAACGTTTAATTCATATGGCCGAAACGGCAAAAGCGCTATCGTTACCCAAAGCGACAGCCCGAGTAGCAGACATCTGTGAGGAGGTCGCCAGTGCAAGCTAATGGAGACTTCTGCATTCCGGAAATGCGAAGAATTAAGCGGATTCATTTTGTCGGTATCGGTGGCGCGGGGATGAGTGGTATTGCGGAAGTATTGCTCAACCAAGGTTATACCATTACCGGTTCGGATTTACGCCAATCCGCTGCCGTCGAAAGATTGACGGCTAAGGGAGCCAAGGTATTTATCGGACATCATATCGACAACGTTCTAGGCGCCGATGTAGTGGTTAATTCCAGTGCGATTGATACAGAAAATCCAGAAGTAATCAGCGCCAGAGCCAACCGCATTCCCGTGGTGCGACGTGCAGAGATGCTGGCAGAATTAATGCGTTATCGACACGGTATCGCCGTGGCCGGCACGCACGGTAAAACCACGACAACGAGCCTTATTGCCGCGGTGTTAGCGGCGGCCGACAGAGACCCAACTTTTGTTATCGGTGGATTAGTCAATAGTACGGGTAGCCATGCACAGTTGGGCAGCAGTCGTTATCTGGTTGCCGAAGCTGATGAAAGCGATGCCTCATTTTTACACCTACAGCCAATGACTGCTGTGGTTACCAATATTGATATGGATCATCTGGAAACTTACGAAGGGGATTTTTCTCGATTAAAAAGCACCTTTTTGAAGTTTCTGCACAACCTGCCTTTTTATGGCCTAGCCGTATTGTGTGGAGATGATCCAGTGATACAGGAGTTGCTGCCGGAGATATCGCGTCAAGTCATAACATACGGATGCAGTGAGCACTGTGATTATCGGGCAGTTAATATTCATCAGAACAAAGCCAGTGTGAATTTCACCGTGCTGCGGCCTAATAATCAATCATCATTGGATGTATCACTAAATATGCCGGGCAGACATAATGCTCTCAATGCGCTCGCCAGCATCGTTGTGGCCAGCGATGAAGGCATTGGCGACGAAGACATCCAACAAGGCCTGACGCAATTTCAAGGTGTCGGTCGTCGATTCCAAATCTATGGCGAGTATGCCGTCGGTTCCGGATCGGCAATGTTGGTAGATGATTATGGCCATCATCCACGCGAGGTTATGGCCATTATTGACGCCGTTCGCGAAGGTTGGCCAGAACGACGGCTGGTAATGATCTACCAACCTCATCGATATACTCGCACGCGCGATTTATTTGAAGACTTTGTGGAGGTGCTGTCTCAAGTCGATGTACTGATATTGTTGAACGTATATGCGGCTGGTGAAGATATGATCTCCGGCGCCGACAGCCGCACACTAAGCCGCAGTATCCGCAATCGTGGAAAAGTCGACCCAATTTTCGTCGACAGCATTGATAGCGTTCCCGCCATAATTAAAGACATTGCTCAACCGGGCGATATCATTATCACCCAAGGCGCGGGAAGTATTAATCAGCTAGCTGCTGAGTTGGTAAAACGGCAATTGATTTGTTGACTAGATATGCCAAGTAAATCATTAAAAAATAGACTCTTAACGACAACCGGCGACGATCGAAAAGCCGCTGCATGGGGTCGATTGTGGCGTCAGTTTATCGTTGTGGCATGTATCTCCAGTGCGGTCTCGCTGATAGCCTTTTCGGGTTACTTTATGGCTAAGTCTCTGGGTCGCATTATCGATCGTCCGGTAGCCGAGATTTCGGTAGAGAGTGATTTTAACTATGTTGATCGCCAACAAATCATGAACGTGATTAACCATACTTTGCGTCGAAATTTTTTATCTGAAAATTTAAACAAAGTAAAAACGGAACTGGAAAAAATTGCTTGGATCGACAATGTCGTACTAAGCCGCCGGTGGCCGGACCATTTACATGTGAAGATCACTGAACAGATTCCTATTGCTCATTGGTCAGATGCCGGCTTTATCAATCACCGTGGCGAGTTAGTGATGGTCGGCGATACCAGACAACTAACGCATTTACCGCATTTGATTGGCCCAGTAGAGGATTCAGTGGAAATGTTAAACCAATACCACATTATCTCGAAATTATTCAGGAAGTATGATCTCGAAATCGCCAGCCTGATAAAAAGCCGTCACCATCGCTGGGCAATTGAATTAGACAATGGTTGGCGCATTAACCTGGGTAAAGGACAGATCATGGAAAAAATACAGCGCTTTGTCCTAGTATTAAAAGATCAGCTAATGCCATACAAAAGGGATTCTATTGCAGTGATCGATATGCGTTATCAGCACGGACTGGCCGTCAAATGGTTGGTAAAAGACAACATCTCATTGGTAAGTGGCAGATAAAGAGGAGTTTTAGGTGTCTCAATCTAATGATAGTAATTTAATCGTCGGTCTGGATATTGGCACATCCAAAGTTGTCGCCATTGTCGGTGAGATCAATAACAGTGGCGACATTGAAATTATCGGTATTGGTTCCCATCGTTCATCCGGTTTGAAAAAAGGCGTCGTGGTAAATATCGAGTCGACTGTGCAATCGATCCAGCGCGCCATAGAAGAAGCCGAACTAATGGCGGGTTGTGAAATACATTCCGTTTTTGCCGGGATCGCCGGCAGTCATATTAACAGCCTCAATTCCCACGGGATCGTAGCGATCAAGGACCGCGAAGTATTTTCTCACGATATTGAACGGGTGATCGATGCAGCGCAGGCCGTTGCAATACCGGCAGATCAAAAGGTGCTGCATATATTGCCGCAAGAATACTTAATCGACAATCAGGATGGCGTAAAAGAGCCTTTGGGGATGTTTGGCGTGCGCCTGGAAGCCAAAGTTCACTTAGTTACTTGCGCTGTCAATGCAGCACAAAATATTGAAAAGTGTATCCGCCGCTGCGGTTTGGAAGTGGAAGACATTATTTTAGAGCAGCTCGCATCGAGTTACGCAGTATTAACCAACGATGAAAAAGAATTGGGTGTCTGCCTAGTCGATATTGGTGGTGGCACCACAGATATCGCTATTTTTACCGAGGGCTCGATTCGGCACACTGGAGTCATTCCTATCGCCGGTGATCAAGTAACCAACGATATCGCGATGGCTTTGCGAACACCAACTTTACACGCTGAAGACATCAAAATTAAATATGCTTGCGCATTAGCTAAATTAACAAGTTCTGACGAAACCATACAGGTACCCAGTGTCGGCGATCGCCCTGCCCGCAGTTTGTCCAGACAGTCATTAGCGGAAGTCGTCGAACCTCGCTACGATGAATTATTCACCTTGATACAGGCAGAATTGCGACGCAGTGGCTTTGAAGGCTTGGTAGCAGCCGGTGTGGTATTGACCGGAGGCACTTCAAAAATGGAAGGTGTAGTTGAATTGGCGGAAGAAATTTTCCATATGCCGGTGCGATTGGGATCACCGCAAAATATCAGTGGTTTAAAAGATATTGTCAACAATCCCATCTATGCTACCGGAGTGGGATTGTTGTTGTACGGCAAACAGCAATACCAAGGCCGCACTGTAAAAAACAGAGAGAATCGACCGAGTTGGTGGGCTAAAGTAAAACAGTGGTTTGACGGCTGACTGATCTTTAGGCCTTGTAAGATAAAACAGTTAACACATTTATCCGGCAGTTAACCGGATGCATATTTTTTGATAAACGGGGAGAATAATTATGTTTGAATTAGTTGATAGTACACCTCAGAATGCTGTGATAAAAGTCGTCGGCATCGGCGGTGGTGGCGGTAATGCCGTGCGTCATATGATGGAAAGTCAAGTAGAGGGAGTAGACTTTATATGCGCCAATACCGATGCTCAGGCATTACGTGATGTCGACATGCGTACGGTATTGCAGTTGGGTAGCGGCGTTACCAAAGGATTGGGGGCCGGCGCCAATCCGGAGATAGGCCGTCAGGCAGCGATTGAAGATCGAGAGCGCATCAGCGAAATGCTCAGTGGTGCCGATATGGTCTTCATTACTGCTGGCATGGGTGGCGGCACCGGTACCGGAGGTACACCCGTAGTAGCAGAAATCGCTAAGGACCTTGGTATTCTAACCGTTGCCGTTGTCACTAAGCCCTTCCCTTTCGAAGGCCGTAAGCGCATGCAAATTGCCAATGAAGGCATTCAGATGTTAGAGCAACATGTGGATTCATTGATTACTATCCCCAACGAACGTCTGTTGACGGTACTCGGTTCCAGCGCCAGCTTGCTGGATGCATTTAAAGCAGCCAACGACGTGCTATTGGGAGCAGTGCAAGGTATCGCCGATCTAATTATTCGCCCTGGAATGATCAACGTTGATTTCGCCGACGTACGCACCGTAATGTCTGAAATGGGTATGGCGATGATGGGCAGTGGTTCCGCCATGGGTGATAATCGTGCTCGTGAAGCTGCAGAAGCAGCTATTTGCAGCCCACTATTGGAAGGAGTCAACTTACAGGGTGCACGCGGTATTCTAGTCAATATCTCCGCTGGTCTCGATCTCTCACTGGGCGATTTTAATGAAGTGGGCCAAACAGTTGAGGAATTTGCATCTGCCGATGCCACCGTCGTCGTCGGTACAGTCATCGATCCAGAACTCAAAGACGAATTACGCGTGACGGTTGTCGCCACCGGATTGCAGAATACCGAGAGCGTAGCAAAATCGACAAAAGCCCGAGTTGTCGTCGATAATAGTAATCCATCGACAAAAACGGACTACAGTGATCTAGACAAGCCCACTATTATGCGTAAATCACCATCGCCTGAAGCAAAAACTGATGTTAAAAAAAGTACCGCAACCTACGCTAAAAAAGATTTTGAATATCTGGATATTCCTGCGTTCTTGCGCAATCAAGCGGACTAGTTGGACTGCATATAAACAATCACCAACGGCAATTATGTGACGGCTTTGATTTTTTTATTCAAAAAAAATCAAAGCCTAGGATGAAAACCTCATCTGAACTCTAGTGTTAACACAAGGCAAAGATAGGAATTGTGAGTTGGTTTTATTTGGCAATGGTATGTGCATTGTCGCTGGCATTGGCAGATGTCTACACAAAGAAATATTTTTGTGATTACAGCGGTGTTGATATTTTGTTGGTCAGGCTTGGCATACCCGGCATCTTATTATTGCCATTTACTGTTTACTTTGGCATTTCCGACTTACCAATAGAGTTCTGGTATTACGCTATTGTATTGGTTCCGTTAGAAATAGCAGCAATGTGGCTGTACGTTCTCGCTATACGTGATGCACCATTATACCTGACGTTACCCTACCTATCATTTACCCCGGTTTTCAATATTGCGGTGGGTTATATTATATTGAACGAAACCGTCGATATGAAAGGTGGTGCCGGTATTTTACTGGTGGTAATCGGCTCTTATTTGTTGAATCTGGACCAATTTAACCAATCCGGTAGCGGTCTGTTTGCTCCCTTAACCGCAATATACAAACTAAAAAATTCAAGGTTAATGTTAATTGCAGCAGCGATCTATAGTCTGACATCGGTACTGTCAAAGCGCGCAATGCAATATTCCGAGCCGGCAGTTTTTGGCGCTCACTACTACACCCTCGTGGGAATGGCATTCTTATCGATAATGCTTTTTACACAACCGGAGAAACTTCAGCTTATTAGAAAACGCACCAAAGCAAACCTTGTCGTAGGCAGTTATATGGCGATTATGATTGCCACCCACTTTTTGGCAATTGCGCAAATTGAAGCAGCTTATATGATAGCAGTTAAACGCACTAGCGTGATTTTCGGTATGTTACTGGGCGCATGGATGTTTAAAGAGATAGCTACCTACCAACACTTTACGGCAGCAATATTGATGGTAACCGGCGTATTTTTTATATTGGTCTAGTGACTTTTGGCCTGCTGCCAAAACTTCTGAACACCTTTAAAGTCAAGATATTCTATAAACTCAGGATAGCCTAATTCTTAAATAGGACGCATCATCAAAACTGATATTGCCTTCGACCAATCCCTTGGTGGATTTTAGTTCGTCGATACAGTGAGGGTCCTTTTTCATTTGGTTCTGTAAAACAGACAGAGTCTCATCTAACGTGGGCTTAAGTACATTGAACCCATCACTGGATAGAACTATTTCCGATGTATTTTGAGGCACGCTATGTGTATCTAAAGTAGTCGGAAATCCATTGATTGTTTTATACGCCACCAATTTCTTAGGGACGCCAAAAAACCATTCTTCATCTGACTCAAAGCCTTGGTTCTGAATAGATAATTGTTTGTCCAGGCCTGGTTGTATGGCTTTTCTTGCCAGATCTCCGTTCGCGAAGGGATCGACTCCATTCTGAGAGTACCAGTTTGCAACTGCAGATCTAATTGATCCAGTCAGACTATCGAGAGGTTTTTCATTGTAATGAGCAGTAAAATCGCCATCTTTTCCTATGAAAGCGAAATTACAATCGTGGATGTAGACCATTTTATTTTCTTTGGCATCATACACTGCAAATCCTACATCGGATCTGTTTGATTCATTTGATAGATCAATATCGACACTTTTTGCCGCTAAATGTATCTTTTCGTTAATGATGTCGAGAATTTCCGCATAATTTTTATCACTTATATAGTCACTTTCCAGAACCTCTTTGACAATATTGGCTAAAACGTAACCGCCCTTTCTCGGAACTTTCTGTGTGCCCCAATTTAAACCGGATTTATCCGTTGCCCCATCGACAACACCGAAAAAACGAGGCCCCAAAACTAGACGGTCTTCTCCTCCATCATCTTTACCCATTTTAGACTTTAAATAACTTTCAACGATTTCCATTCAAACCACCCTTTTTATCAGATTATTTATTATTGATAACGTGCAACAGATAATTAAACAAAGCTTTGGCAAATGATTTACTTATCTAATTTTTATATCATAATTCTCATTAAGTTCCACAACTCATCATTAAACTCTATATCGTCCGGAATATTTTTATTTAGCTTTAAAGTACGCCATTTCCCTTCAATCCAGCCATGGCTTTGTTCGAAGTTTAATATTCTGTGTGCATCAATCCGAGGTTCAGCACCAGTGGCGTCACATAAACCACTGATAACTTGCCAAATGGAGTTTGATCTAAACGGTTGATAATTATGTTTTGACCAAAGTGAAGCTGCCGTCGCCATCTCAGCCAACGAATGGTGGCCCATAAGGCACATGACTGTAATACATACCAGTACGTAAGCTGCTCTTTTTTGGCATTCTTCTTCACTGTTACCGCCACACCAGGTTATGGCAGCCCCGACGATATCGGCCGTTGTACCCGATATATCACAGCGTTCCGGCAGCCCAATCTTTGAGGCAATATACCCCAATGTCGATTCAGCTGACTGTGTTGTAAACGATGCACCCGCATGTAATGCTAGCAACTGCTGATCACTGTGACTGCTACTACGGCCTGTTGCTCTTTGCCGGTGCTCTGAGTTGAAAGGGCGATCGATCTTGTTGGCGACGCCTTTATAGTATTGCTCAACAGAACTGTAATCTGCATCAGCTGGAGGCAGTCCCTCGCGGATACTGAACGTTGAATAACGCGCTCTTCGCAAATTAATAAACAATTGAAACAGTTTGTTAACTTGTGGTGTATCTTGTTTGGTTTTTCCAGGCAGGCTTTTTGCCATGATGCCAACCCTTCGACTCAGATAAAGCAGCTTTATCATTTTAAAAATAACCGATTGACTGGTATCTTTTGGTTTGCTGTCTGGATTTGCCAGAGAATTGTCGACACTGAGCGTCGAGTCACATTCGAGTTCACGCGAAATATACTTGGCGTAAGGACTTAAACAACCCAATTCAAAGATAATTTGCCGATTGAGGCTCTGCTCATTGTAGTGCCATGTCGTTTCACCAGGATTTTCTTCGTCATAAGCAGTACAGGCTTCTATTCGATAGTCTTGAAGAACAGAGTCGCTAGTATTACCGTGTGGATCAACTTCTTGCTGAAAGATATCGGTCATTTCTTTTAGCCAGACATCAGCTTCATCACAGATCTTGATAACATTAACGAGATTTTTCTTATCAGCAATCAAATCACACAATAACTGTGCATTCATTATCCAACGCTGTTGCCGTTTGGTATCATCCACTAGACTCATAAGATTACCCTTCCAATTTGTTTTATTAGTGATTTTGTTTTGAGTATATAGACGTCAAACTTATTATCAATATTTAATCTCTTCGATCTACACGGCTGCAATGTCAATATCCAAATGGTAATATGCCCAAATGATTGTAAAAATTAAGGTCTAGATATGAACACAGGTACATTTTCAACATCCCGCAGATTCTCTTACTGTTTTCTATTTACCTTAATCTTCACACTGTTATCAGGTTGCACGGCCCAAGAATCTCATAGAAAACTCAAAGTAGAACCAGTAACAACTTACGATACATCTTACAATGGGCCAAAAGCGGCGCTGGTGGTAACCGGTTTTTCCAACCGATCAAACTATTTACAGGGGCTGTTTTCGTCTAATACGGATCGTTTAGGCAACCAAGCGCAAACCATTTTAAAAACCCACCTACGACAGACTAACCGCTTTCGCATCATGGATCGTGAAAATTTGGGAGAGATAGAAAAAGAAGCTCAGTTATTAGGCCTACGGCAAAAAATTAAAGGCGCACGCTACACCATAACCGGCGCAGTCACCGAGTTTGGCCGTAAAACGGCAGGCGACAAACAGTTATTTGGTATTCTAGGCAAGGGAAAGAGTCAAATCGCTTATGCGAAAGTATCGGTTAATATTGTCGATGTATTGACTTCAGAAGTCATTTATTCAACACAGGGTGCCGGTGAGTATCAACTGAGTGAACGACAAGTAGTCGGCTTCGGTTCTACCGCCGGCTATGACGCCACATTAAATGGCAAGGTACTGGATTTTGCCATTAAAGAAACAGTGAATAATCTCACCAAAGCTCTGGAAAACGGCAAACTGCAACTCGAAATATAAGATTTCACATGACTAAGCAAATCATGTTGTCATTGGTCACATTAGCCATTGCAGGTTGTAACGTGACACCGAATCAACAGTATTACTGGGGTAATTATGAAGCGCTGATTTATGATTCATATAATAAGCCAGGGTCGGCCACACCGGAATTGCAGATTAAAAAAATAACTCAAGATATAGAACGTGCAAAATCAAGCCGTAAAAAAATCCCTCCAGGACTCTATGCGCATCTGGGTATGATGTACGCTTCCCAGGGGAATAGACCCCTTGCAATGGCCGCCTTTGATGAGGAGAAAAAACTGTTTCCCGAATCGTCTGTCTTGATTGATGGCATGATTGAGCGGTCCAACAACGCCATGCAACAATGACTGATGAGCCATTATCACTAACATTCAAAATGAGCGAAAAGCGATTGACCCTATCAACAACAATAACTTATAGCTTCATTCTCTTATCATTTGTGGTGTTAAGTGGTTGTCAGTTAACAACCGAACCCTACGACTACACGACTTTCAACAATCATAAGCCACGCTCTATCTTGGTGATTCCTCCACAAAATAATTCGCTGGAACCCAATGCCCCGTATACCTACCTTTCTACTGTAACTCGACCATTAGCAGAAAAAGGCTATTACGTATTTCCGGTCGCTGTGATCGACACTTTATTGAAGGAAAATGGCCTGCCAACGCCTGCAGAGATGAATACTATACCACTAGATAAGATAGAACAGCATATTGGCGCAGATGCGATCCTCTACGTTACGCTCACCGACTGGGGACAACAGTACGAAATTATCTCCAGCAAAACCATAGTCAAAGGCCATATGAAGTTGGTCTCTGTAAAAACCGGCGCTACTTTATGGCATGCGCCGATTTACGCAATCGAAGCGTCAGACAGTGGTGGCAATGGATTGATTGGAGCACTAGTCAATGCAGCGGTAGCACAAGTCATAGGAGACTTGCGGGACAACACACCTGCATTGGCCAGTCAAGCAAATCATAGGGCGATCAATTCCACCAAACGTGGCTTGCCAAAGGGTCCTTATCTCCAAAAATAGTGGACTGTATATAACATTTCCTATGCATCGTTGCTTTGTATGATTTGGTGCAAGCCCATCAGTCCCACCTGAACAGATTGATGTCTAACAGTTTCCCTATCACCGGAAAAATGATGGTAAGCCGTGCTGGACAATCCCGTTGCCAACTGCCAAGCAAACCAAACACTTCCTACCGGTTTAGCCACAGAACCTCCATCTGGTCCGGCAATGCCACTAACAGCGATACCCACATCGGCATTTGCTGCTCGCAACGCGCCCGACACCATAGCTGTCACGACTTCTTCGCTCACGGCACCATACTTTAACAAGATTTCGGGATCGACGGCCAATTGTTGCTGTTTGGCTCGGTTGCCGTAAGTAACAAAGCCCAACTCAAACCAGCTAGAGCTACCTGGAATCATTGTAATTGCCTGAGCAATACCACCACCGGTGCAGGATTCAGCCGTAGTGACTTTCATTTTACTGGCAGCAAGTTGCTCACCTAACTGACCAGCCAGCACTCGAATAGTGTCCATAGCCTTACCTATCCCAATAATACTGGACATTGACACAAAAACAGTTTTTACTAGCACGCTTATTAAATGACGAGCCGTGATAGTTGCCTATTTCAGTGACTGCTTATCTTAACAAACCCGATGCCTATCTTAGCAGACCTATAGTCACTTTAGCGTCGTCAGCTGTTTTTATTGCCTATAGATTTTAAAAATACAGATCGTATTATGAATAGCAAAGAGATTCGCAACGCCTTCCTAGATTACTTCGCCAGCAAAGATCATACCGTCGTCGACAGCAGCTCATTAGTGCCTGCTAATGATCCAACTTTGTTATTCACCAATGCAGGCATGGTTCAATTCAAAGACGTATTTTTAGGTAAAGATCAACGCGACTACAATCGGGCCGTTACCGCGCAACGCTGTGTTCGCGCAGGGGGCAAACACAACGATCTGGAAAATGTCGGTTACACGGCACGCCATCACACCTTCTTTGAGATGATGGGAAATTTTAGTTTTGGTGATTACTTTAAGCGAGATGCGATTTTTTACGCTTGGGAATTTCTCACTCAAGTATTGAAGCTTCCGGCGGAGAAATTATGGGTCACTGTCCATATTTCAGACGATGAAGCAGCGGATATATGGCTGCAAGAAGTCGGTGTCGACGCCAATCGTTTTTCCCGCTTAGATGAAGATAACTTTTGGCAGATGGGAGACACTGGCCCTTGCGGTCCCTGTTCAGAGATATTCTACGATCACGGCGAGGATATTCCGGGAGGCCCACCGGGCAGCGAAAATGACGACCTCGACCGCTACATTGAAATATGGAATCTGGTGTTTATGCAGTATGAGCGACAGAGTGATGGCTCACTGCAATCTTTATCGATGCCGTCGGTAGACACTGGTATGGGTTTAGAACGCATCGCTGCCGTTATGCAAGGCGTACATAATAACTATGACATCGATATTTTTAAGCACCTACTACAAGCGGCAGCCGAAGCCACTGGTATCGATGAGCACGATGGCGGCACTGCCGATCAAAAATCCTACCGCGACAATAAGTCTCTCTGTGTTATTGCCGATCATATCCGTTCGTGTGCATTTTTAGTAGCCGATGGGGTTTTACCGGCCAATATTGGTCGTGGTTCAGTACTACGCCGAATTATCCGCCGCGCTATTCGGCATGGCCATAAACTGGGTTGCCGGCGAGCATTCTTTCACACACTGGTCGGCGCTTTAGTAGAAGTGATGGGAGATGCCTACCCTATTCTGAAACAACAACAAACTACGATCGAACACGTTTTGTTAAAAGAAGAGCAACAGTTTGAAAAGACCTTGGATCGAGGTTTGACCCTGCTGAACGACGTGCTCGAAGGTCTTTCCGCATCACCCGATCGCATGATTCCCGGTGAGGTTATCTTTACCCTCTATGATACCTATGGTTTTCCCCCTGACTTGACCAATGATATTGCCCGCGAGCGCGATTTTAAGTTGGACATGCAAGATTATCAGCGATGTATGGCAGAGCAACGCGCTCGCGCCCGTGAATCTGGCAAGTTTACAGTGGATTACAGCAACAACATAACTATCGACAGTAAAACAGCTTTTTCCGGTTATCAGTCATTGACGGGTAAGAGTGAAGTAGTCGCTTTGTTCAAAGATAATCAGCCAGTAGACCAACTCAATACCGGTGATCAGGGCATCGTTGTATTGACAGAAACCCCCTTTTATGCGGAATCGGGTGGCCAAGTAGGCGATACCGGTTTTCTCCAGGCAGGAGACAATCATTTTGAAGTGTTTGATTGCCAAAAATTAGGTGACAGTTACTTGCATATTGGCCAAGTCAGCGATGGCGCCATTAGCGCCAATGACGAAGTAGAAGCAATGGTAGATAATAATCTGCGTACCGCTATTGCTCTCAACCATTCGGCGACCCATCTTTTACATGCAACACTTCGCGACGTGCTAGGTGAACATGTCACTCAGCAAGGGTCGCTGGTAGACGCCGAAAAATTACGTTTCGACTTTTCTCACAATGAAGCGGTAACGGCAAAACAACTGAAGCAGATTGAGCGGCGCATTAATCAGGAGATCCGTCGCAACACAGCAGTAAAAACCGAATTGTGTGATATGGAAACCGCCAAAACCAAGGGAGCCATGGCATTGTTCGGAGAAAAATACGGCAGTGAAGTCAGAGTCTTGACTATGGGTGACGGTTACTCTGTCGAACTGTGTGGCGGCACCCATGTAAAACGGACCGGAGATATTGGCCTGTTCCGCATTACTTCTGAAACCGGTATTGCTGCCGGAATTCGCCGCATCG
Organism: uncultured Cellvibrionaceae bacterium; assembly: GCA_964515805.1. Classification (GTDB taxonomy): domain Bacteria; phylum Pseudomonadota; class Gammaproteobacteria; order Pseudomonadales; family Cellvibrionaceae; genus CAZEUZ01. The sequence goes on from CAZEUZ010000014.1 coordinate 39,289, forward strand.
AAGCAGTTACCGGTGAGTGCGCATTGGCTCTATTTGATCAGTCTGATACATTGATTGCCGAAGCATCACAGATGCTGAAAGCTTCATCCGATAAACTTATCGACAAACTTGAACAGCTGACAACGCAGGTAAAAGAACAACAAAAGCAACTAGCCAGTTTGCAAGCCAAGATGGCTACTGCTTCCACCGCTGATTTGATAACTAATGCCGAAGAGATTAACAATATTAAATTTATCGCCCATAAAATTGATAGCGCCGATGGTAAAACCATGATGACGATAGCCGATTCACTAAAAAGCCGGTTAAATGACGGCGTGTTTTTACTGGCCGCCATTGACGACGGCAAAGTAAGCTTAGTTGCCGGTGTCAGCAAAACACTCACAGATCGCTTTAAAGCCGGTGATTTAATTAAAACCATAGCACCCCTCGTCGATGGCAAGGGAGGCGGACGTGCTGATATGGCCAGAGGTGGCGGCCCCAACGTATCCGGTGTAGAAAAAGCGATCTCCGCAGCTAAACAATGGATAACTCAACAGTCAGTTTCTTAAGATATACCTTTACGTCTCTGCCATCTGGTGACCCCATATTTTGTAATGTAAGGTTTGTAGTGTAAGGATAGTAACAGTGGGCCTATTAGTTCAAAAATATGGCGGCACCTCAGTCGGCACCGTTGAAAAAATAAAAGCTATTGCGACTAAGTTAGCTGGCTTTCAACGTCAAGGGCACGATATTGTTGTGGTCGTATCGGCCATGAGTGGTGAAACGAACCGACTGACGGCTCTCGCTAAAGAAATGCAAACCGAGCCCGATCCACGCGAAATGGATGTACTCTTGTCAACAGGTGAGCAGGTCACTATTGCCTTGTTATGTATGGCCCTGAAGGCCATTGGTCTGGAGGCGCGCTCTTACACCGGCAAGCAGGTCGGCATCATCACCGATAGCGCCCATACTAAAGCCCGTATTCAATCCATTGATGATCACAAGATAAAAGCAGACTTGAGTGCGGGGCGCATTGTGGTAGTGGCGGGATTTCAAGGAGTCGACAACGAAAACAATATCACTACCCTGGGACGCGGCGGTTCAGATACCACCGGGGTAGCGTTGGCGGCGGCTCTAAAGGCCGATGAGTGTCAGATTTATACCGACGTCGATGGCGTGTATACTACCGACCCTCGCGTAGTTCAAACGGCACGGCGCATTGATAAAATCACTTTTGAAGAAATGCTGGAGATGGCCAGCTTGGGGTCAAAGGTATTGCAGATTCGAGCCGTCGAATTTGCCGGAAAATACAATGTACCGCTGAGGGTGCTTCACAGTTTTAAAGAAGGCCCGGGAACCTTGATAACGATTGATGAGGAATACCTTTCTATGGAGCAACCTGTTGTATCAGGCATCGCCTTCAGCCGTGACGAGGCCAAAATTACAGTGTTAGGCTTACCGGATAAACCCGGTGTCGCTTCCCGCGTATTGGCCCCAGTTGGCGAAGCGAATATCGAAGTAGATGTTATTATTCAGAATGTATCGGCTGACAATTGTACAGACATCACCTTTACCGTACACCGCAATGATATGGTCAAAGCGAAAGGTATACTCGACAATATCATCGAAGACCTCGGCGCCCGTGAAGTCACAACGGATGACACCGTGGTCAAAGTATCGCTTGTCGGTGTGGGTATGCGTTCTCACTCAGGCGTAGCGACAAAAATGTTCAGTACCCTCGCTGAAGAAAACATCAATATAAAAATGATCACTACATCGGAGATAAAAATTTCTGTCATTATTGAAGAGCGCTATTTAGAATTGGCTGTTCGCAGTTTGCACGCTGCATTTGAACTAGATGACCAATAACATCAAATAATAAACCCAGTAATCAAATTAACCAAGACAGGTTCATCACCTGAGTTGACAGTCAAACTTATAGGAAAAGGAAAGGAGACATCCATGCTAATATTGACCCGTCGCACTAATGAAACACTAATAATCGGCAACGATATAAAAATTACCGTACTCAATGTTAAGGGCAACCAAGTGCGGATAGGTATCGATGCACCGAATAATATCGCTGTTCACCGGAAAGAGATATATGAGCGAATCCAGCACGAGCAAGAGGGAAGTAAAAAGGTAAATAAATATAAAGAGCGGTACGAAAGAGCGATCAAGAAGCACTCGTTAGATTAAATTGAGTTTATAACTTTGTCCAAAGTGCTCTCAATGTACAGGTCGACCGACACAGTTTTATGCAACGCTTTGATTCCAGCTATAATATGTTATTATCCAGCGCGATTAACAAATTGCGTATTGTTACCGCTTTTGTTTAATGTTTATCTGACAGAAGTGCTTTCACTGCATTGATGTTTATTCGGAGAGGTGGCCGAGCGGCCGAAGGCGCTCCCCTGCTAAGGGAGTATACCTTGATCGGTATCGAGGGTTCGAATCCCTCCCTCTCCGCCAAACTAAAAACCAACTCATTCTCTGAAGTTGATCTCTGTGTCCCTCAATATTTTTAAGGCTTTCCCGCCAAACCAATTGTATTGAAGTGTCTTTCTTAACCCCAACACGAGACCGCCCTACTCCATACCCTCAAAGAATCTAACTTTCTGGTTCTTATTGATAAAGTCTATATGCAAGGGTAACGATGACAAAGTATAACTGTAATCATGAACATAAAGCGGGTAATACAAGCACACGAACTCACCATATAGGATCTTGTCATCGCCAGTCGGGACACATCGACTTTTTACTATGGAGCTCAGTACTGGCTATTCTTGTGCTCTTTTTTCAACATGCATTTTTCCCTACTACCACAGAGTTTGCCGATTGGTACCAACGTATGGCTGGCTCCGTCTTTGAGTTAATCCATACCATGTGGTGGGGGATTATGATCGGCA
>CAZEUZ010000015.1:0-6229 GCA_964515805.1 uncultured Cellvibrionaceae bacterium
TCCCACCACAACCATGCCATAGGTGAAAATATTGGTATCACACTGGATTTGGATCATTTGGTGATGTTTGCAAGGTAATTTTACTGTTTTATATCCACTATAAAAATTATAAAATGGCGAACATCATCTATAATGGCTAGTTATTAATATCAATTAAGGTCACACTAATGAGCGAACTTCCCAGTGAATTAAAATATCTTTCTTCTCATGAATGGGCTCGGGTTGAGGACGATGGGTCGGTAACAGTCGGAATTACGGATTATGCTCAGGATGAGTTGGGTGATGTAGTCTATGTTGAGCACCCTGAAATAGGATCCACCGTTAAAGCAGGTGAACAAGCGGGTGTTATTGAATCCGTGAAGGCCGCTTCCGACATCAATTCGCCGGTATCGGGGGAAGTGATCGAAACTAATACATTGTTGGAAGATGAACCAGAGTTGGTCAATCAGTCACCCTATAAAGAAGGTTGGCTGTTCAGAGTTAAATCCAGCAATGTCCAAGAACTAGAAGACGCGTTGAGTGCAGCAGATTACGCTTCTACAGTAGCGGTATAATATACACTGAAACTGACTAGGCTAGGCTTTTGAAGAACCTATCAGCGATAGCAACTCATCGCGTTTCACTTGCATTAACTTCTCGTTTGCGCGGGACTCTACGTTTAGTCTCACTACTGGCTCGGTGTTGGACATACGCAAATTAAAACGCCAGTCATCGAAGGACATCGACAAACCATCAATGTGATCCACGTTTGTTGCGCTACCTTGATAAGTCTCTTCAATCGATTTCAGTAAGGATAAAGGATCCGCCACAGTTGAGTTTATTTCTCCACTGCAGGGAAAGGCATTTATACGATCATCAATTAACGTAGATAACGACTTGCCTGAACGACACATTAACTCGGTGACTAGCAACCAGGGTATCATCCCGCTGTCGCAGTAAGCAAAATCGCGAAAGTAATGATGCGCGCTCATTTCGCCACCGTACACGGCATCTTCACTACGCATACGTTCTTTGATAAAAGCATGACCTGTCTTGCTCTGTATTGGCTTACCTCCACCGGTTTCGACGATCGACTGTGTGTTCCAAATAAGTCGAGGGTCGTGGACAACTTTAGCACCGGGATTTTTGCCCAAAAAGGCTTGAGCCAACATGCCCACAATATAATAACCTTCAATAAAGCGTCCGTTTTCATCGAAGAAAAAACAGCGATCAAAATCACCATCCCAAGCTATACCTAGATCGGCCTTATGTTTTTTTACCGCTTCAATTGTTGCCGCTCTCTTATCATGATCTAGAGGATTAGGGATGCCATTGGGAAAGTTACCATCAGGTTCATGATGAATCTTTATAAATTCAAAAGATGGTAGCAAGCCTTCTAGTGCATCAATAACTTCACCAGCACCACCATTGCCGCTATTGACAACAATTTTTAATGGCTTTAGTGAATCGACATCCACATAAGTCATTAGATGCTTAATATAGTCTGGACGAGAGTCAATTTCTGTTATGGATCCAGGGTTGTTACTTACGTGGGTTGCTCCCTCTTCGGCCAGGCGTTTGATTTCCAATAAACCGGTGTCGCCACTAATAGGCCTAGCCCCTTCGCGGACGAACTTCATACCGTTGTAATCTATCGGATTATGGCTAGCGGTTACACAAATGCCGCCGTCTACGGGGTAGTTAAATGCAGCAAAATAGACTTCTTCGGTACCGCACTGGCCAATATGAAGAACATCAGCTCCAGCGTCATTTATACCTTTGGTTAAGGCATTGGTTAAATCAGGGCTCGTCAAGCGAATATCGTGCCCTACCACTACTTTCTTAGCGTTCAGAAATTGTACAAAGGCATTCCCGATGCGATAGGCGATATCTTCGTTAAGTTGATCGGGTACGCGTCCACGGACGTCATAAGCTTTAAAACATTCTAATGGCTTAGTCATTTGAGATACCGTTATTTACTATAGATATTTTTATAGACGTAGTTAGTGGCTTCGACAAAGCCATCTACGCTACCACAATCAAAGCGTCGACCTTTAAACTTGTATGCCATAACACAACCATTTTTTGCCTGAGACAGTAACGCATCGGTAAGTTGTACTTCGTTATTTTTACCAGCAGGTGTATTTTCAAGCAGTTCAAAAATATCGGGAGTGAGTATGTATCTGCCTATAATGGCAAGATTGCTGGGCGCTTCTTCGGGTTCTGGCTTTTCTATCATGTTGGTCACTCGAAATACCGAGTCACTTAGCTGTTCCCCCGCTACAATACCAAACTTATTTGTCTGGTCTTCAGGAACCTCCTCAATGGCAACGATACTACAACGGAACTGTTTGTACAGTTTAACCATTTGCGCAAGTACTCCTTCACCTTCAGTTAAACAAAGGTCATCTGACAATACTACAGCAAAGGCTTCATCTCCCATCAAGCGATGACCATTGAGGATGGCATCACCCAAACCGCGCATTGCAGTTTGTCGTGTAAATGAAAATTTACCCTTATTCATCACGTCTCGAATACATTCAAGGTATTCTTCTTTGCTGGTACCTTCAATTTGATGTTCCAGTTCATAGTTGAGGTCAAAGTGATCTGCAATGGCTCTTTTGCCTCGACCGGTAACAAATCCAATGTCAGATAAACCAGCCTCTAAAGCCTCCTCAACACCATATTGGACTAAAGGCTTATTGACTACCGGCAGCATTTCTTTGGGCATGGATTTGGTAGCGGGAAGAAATCGGGTCCCGTAACCCGCTACTGGGAAAAGGCATTTTTTGATCATTACTCGTCCTTATTTCATTCTTAAATTTGCGATTTACCGATAGTTATCTAATTAAATACTTGATTTTATCCTCAACGCCATCCCATTTTTCAGCATCGGGTAGAGGGTCTTTTGCCTCCGTAATATTGTTATCGCGCCAAGCTTCGGCTAATTCCTCGTTGAGCTCGAGAAATTGTTCCTGACCTGCAGGTATTTCATCTTCAGCAAAGATAGCGTCTACCGGACATTCTGGTTCGCACAGTCCGCAATCGATACATTCGTCGGGATCTATTACCAAAAAGTTTTCACCTTCATAAAAACAATCCACTGGGCAAACTTCAACACAGTCGGTGTGCTTGCATTTAATGCAATTTTCCCCAACAATAAATGTCATTCGTTAACTCCGTAGCTAAATTTTGCAATGCATTTTAGCAGCTTTTTAGCGCTTGTGTAGGGTTTGCGGCCTAAGGCCGTTAAACTACGAAAGTCTCCAATAGTCAGTTAGTCGTAATACACGCAATACTGCTATAGCAACCGCTCGATATTTTTTCCGTACTATCGATAACAGAGAAATACCCATTATGGAACCCATGTTAAATGTGGCTTTGCGTGCCGCTCGCAAAGCCAGTGAAATATTGGACAAAATGACTCGACATGGCAAACCTTTAACCATCGAATCAAAAGGTCGGAATGATTACGTTACTGAGGTAGATCGCGCGCTCGAAAAGGAAATTGTTTATCATTTGCACAAAGCCTACCCCGATCACACTATTCATGGTGAAGAGAGCGGGATTATTGAGGGCAATAACGGTGACTATGAATGGTTAATTGATCCGTTAGATGGCACCACTAATTTTATTCATAGGCTTCCGCACTTTGCTATCTCAATCGGTTGTCTTTACAAAGGCCAACCGCAACATGCGGTAGTGTTAGATCCTATAAAACGTGAAGAATTCACTGCCAGCCGAGGCAGAGGCGCTTACCTAAATGATCGTCGCCTCCGTGTTACCAGCCACAGTGGTTTAAAAGACGCTTTGATAGCCACTGGGATACCGTTTAGTGGTTTTGCCTATGACAATATTAAGCCTTACTTGGCTTGTTTAGAAGAGGTTGCTGGCGAGACGGCAGGCATACGCCGCATTGGCGCCGCTGCTTTGGACCTTGCCTATGTAGCTGCAGGCCGTTTTGAGGGTTTCTGGGAAATGAATTTAAAGCCTTGGGATATGGCTGCCGGTATATTATTAATTCAAGAGGCAGGGGGGCTAGTGAGTGATTTTTCAGGTGGCAACAAAATAATGACGAGTGGCAATATAGTTGGTGCTACTCCAAAAGTTTTTAAACCACTATTACAGATTGTAGAAAAACACCTAAAAAGCATTTAAAAAAGATAATGGGAAGGGTGGCTCATAACAGAATTTCTTCTCGCATACGAGAAAATGGTTCGCAATGTCGGCAGTGCTTTATTAAGCTGAAAAAACTGACACGGAAAGTATGAAAAGGTATTGATAGCGGGATTCTACGCTACCATGATGATGAATTAACAAATAGATTAGCCTTTACTTATGAAGCATTCAATGTTGGAAAAACTGGACCGTCTTCGAGATCGTCATATTGAGGTGGGCGCATTGTTAAGTGATGCAGAGGTCATTGCTGATCAAAATCGTTTTGTCGAATTGTCCAGGGAATACGCCGAGTTAGAACCTGTCGTTACATGCTATGGCCAGTATCAGCAGATTACCGATGATCACAATGAAGCCAAGAATTTATTGAAGGATACCGATATGGAAATCCGCGAAATGGCTCAGGAAGAATTAAAAAATACGGAAACTCAGCTACAGCAGTTGAGTTTGCACTTGCAAACATTGTTACTGCCGAAAGACCCCAATGATGACAAAGATGTCTTTTTGGAAATCCGGGCGGGCACTGGTGGCGATGAAGCGGCTATTTTTGCCGGAGATTTATTTCGGATGTATAGCCGCTATGCTGAGCTGCGAGGCTGGCGGGTAGAAATTATTAGCGAAAGCACTAGCGAGCAAGGCGGCTATAAAGAAATTATCGCCCGTGTTGTTGGTAATGGCGTTTACTCTCAGCTTAAATTTGAATCGGGGGCTCATCGCGTGCAACGGGTACCAGAAACGGAGTCACAAGGACGCATTCATACGTCAGCTTGTACTGTTGCTGTTATGCCAGAGGCCGATGCACAGGCTGAAATTGCTATCAATAAATCTGATTTGCGGGAGGATAGATTTAGAGCCAGTGGCGCCGGCGGCCAACATGTGAATAAGACGGATTCTGCGATCCGGCTAACCCATTTGCCGACAGGGATAGTCGTCGAGTGTCAAGATGAGCGTTCACAACACAAAAACCGGGCGCGTGCGTTGGCGTTATTGGCTGCGCGGCTGCAGAGCGCCCAGGCAGAATCTGCAGCTAAGGAAGTGGCGGATGAACGCCGCAATTTGGTAGGCAGCGGCGACCGCTCTGAGCGTATTCGCACCTATAATTTCCCGCAGGGACGCGTTACTGATCATCGTATTAATCTAACGTTATACAAATTGGCAGAAGTGATGACAGGTGATCTTGACCCCATTGTGCAACCGCTAGTTAATGAACACCAAGCCGATCAGTTGTCGGCTTTATCACAATAACTATTTCCTGAATATACAGAGTTCACATGGCGACCATCGCCGATTGTTTGAAATCATCTCAAACCCTTGCTGAAGTATCACCATCTTCCCGACTGGATGTTGAGATTCTACTAGCGGTGGCTCTTAAAAAAAACCGCACGTATTTATACACTTGGCCAGAAAAGAAAGTGACGCTGGAGGCTTATAATCTTTTCCAACAGTATCTACAACGGCGATGTCAAGGTGAACCAATTGCCTATATTGTTGGTGAAAGAGAGTTTTGGTCGCTGCCTATCTCAGTTGAAAAAAACGTTCTCATACCGCGTCCGGAAACGGAACTATTAATAGAAAGTGTATTGTCACTTTATAAAAATGATTTTGGGCAAGCAAAAACAGTGGTTGACTTGGGTACCGGCACGGGAGCCATTGCTATAGCGTTGGCTACCGAGTGTTCTCAATGGATTATTTATGCGGTGGATAAATTTGCTACCGCCACAACTTTGGCAAAAAAAAATTGCCGGCGATTACAAGTCGAGAATGTTACGGTCGTTCAGAGTGACTGGCTGGCTGCATTTGACCAAAAAGTTGATTTAATTGTCAGCAACCCACCTTATGTTGCTGCTGATGATAAACACTTAAGTGAAGGTGACGTACGTTTTGAACCTAAGTCTGCGCTAATTTCTGAGGAAAGCGGTTTAGCTGATATCAGACAAGTGATAACGCAATCTTATCAGCAGCTATCAGCGGGTGGCTGGCTATTATTGGAGCATGGGTACAATCAGGCAAAAGCGGTGTTTGAACTATTGCAGGACCAAGGTTTTTCAGAGTGTTTTGTAAAACGCGATATTGG
>CAZEUZ010000016.1:0-2806 GCA_964515805.1 uncultured Cellvibrionaceae bacterium
GTTTTCCGTAATGCCAGAGGCCTGTTTTTCTTCTTCGCTTAAGCGACCATGAGTGGTTGTAGCCGGATGAACAATTGTTGTCTTGGCATCCCCTAGGTTAGCGGTTAGGGATAGCATGGTCGTCTTATCGATTACTCGCCATGCCTGTTCACGCTTGCCCTTCACCCGAAAAGACAAGACACCGCCAAAGGCGCGCTGTTGCTTGCGCGCCAATTCATATCCAGCATGATCAGCGAGGCCTCCATAGAAGACTTTTTCAACCGCTGGTTGCTGTTGTAACCATTCAGCAACGAGCAGGGCATTACTGGAATGCACCTCCATACGCAGTCGTAATGTTTCTAGGCTCTTTAAAAAAATCCAGGCGTTAAAAGGACTTAAGCTGGTTCCGCAACTGCGTAAAAAACCGCGTATTTCGCTCATTTCTGATTCGCGACCAACCACGACTCCACCGAGACAGCGGCCCTGACCATCTAAATACTTAGTGGCTGAGTGAATAACAATATCCGCACCAAAGGCAATAGGTTGTTGCAATGCCGGTGTACAAAAACAATTATCCACTATCAGTAAACAATGATTATCGTGCGCCAAATGCGATAGATGCTGAATATCTGCTACTTCACAGAGAGGGTTTGAAGGCGTCTCTAAAAACAACAATCGAGTATTGGGCTTCATTGCATTTTTCCACTCCTCATAATCACTGAGAGTGACAAAAGTCGTATCGACCCCAAATTTCTGCAGAAACTTAGTGAATAAAATTGTGGTTGTGCCAAACACATTACGTGAACAGATAATATGATCACCAGAACTAAGCAAAGCCATACAGGCACTTAAAATTGCCGACATTCCCGAGGATGTCGCCACGGCTGACTCGGCGCCCTCCAGTGCAGCGATGCGTTCTTCAAATGTCTTTACCGTTGGGTTGGTATAGCGTGAATAGACATTGCCGGGAGCATCGCCAGCAAAGCGAGCCGCCGCTTCAGCAGCATTGTTGAATACATAACTCGACGTTAGGAAAATAGCCTCACTGTGTTCACCTTCATGGGTGCGGTTTATCCCGGAACGAATAGCCAGAGTATCCAGACCCAGGGTTTCTTTGTTAGTACTATTACTATTCACGTTTACAGACTCTTTAACTATTTTGTATACACTAGTCTATAGATCCTGCCTATAGATAGGGTTTGATCCATAACTGTTCACTGCTATTTTACGGTCCATAGCAGCGTATTGTATTTACTTATGTTTTATCTCTATCTACATTCCTGCAATATGATTATGCAGACCAACTACATTGGTATGGTCAATATTCAAATCTAATTCACGTTGTTTTGACTGGGCCTTATCATTCCGCAGTTCATCCAATCGCCTTAGATAAGACTGATCTATATCACCGGTGATGTAGTCGCCATCAAACACTGAGCAATCGAATTCGACGATATCGGGGTTACCTTCAGCCGAAGCCGCTATTAAGTCAGTCAAATCCTGGTAGATTAACCAATCGGCGCCAATTTCGCGGCAAATTTGGCCGGTATCGCGGCCATTAGCAATCAACTCAGCGACAGAGGGCATATCGATGCCATAGACGTTAGGGTATTTTACCGCCGGCGCTGCAGAGGCGAAATATACCTTTGCAGCGCCGGCATCGCGCGCCATTTGAATAATTTGTTGGCAAGTTGTGCCCCGAACAATGGAATCATCGACTAGCAATACATTTTTATCTCGAAATTCGAGACTGATGGTATTGAGCTTTTGACGTACAGACTTTCGACGTTGTTGCTGCCCGGGCATAATAAAAGTGCGCCCAATGTAGCGATTTTTTACCAGACCTTCGCGGAATTTGACGCCCAGTTTTTGCGCTAAAGCCTGTCCTGCTACGCGGCTGCTGTCGGGGATAGGTACGACGACTTCGATGTCGTGATTGGGCTTCTCTCGCAAGATTTTTTCCGCTAACTTTTCCCCTTGGCGAAGGCGCGCCTTATACACTGAGACACCATCCATAATAGAGTCTGGTCGGGCAAAGTAGACATGTTCGAAAATACAAGGCGTATATCTTCTGCCGACAGCACATTGCCGACTATAAAGTTCACCTTTAGGATTGATATAAATGGCTTCACCTGGATGGACATCGCGAATCAGTGAGAAACCCAATAGATCCAGTGCTGCACTTTCAGAGGCGAACATGTGCTCTACACCATGTTGTGTTTTGCGCTTGCCAAATACCAGCGGCCTGATTCCATGGGGGTCACGAAAAGCGACAATGCCATAGTTGGCCAACAGCGCAACTGCCGCATAGCCGCCGCGAACTTTTTTATGCAAACCACTGACAGCAGTAAATATCTCTTCTTCCGTTAGTATTAATTTACCCAATTTCTGCAATTGTTGGGCGAAGACATTGAGCAATATTTCAGAGTCCGAACCAGTATTGATGTGACGCAGGTCAATCCGATAGATGTCATTATGAAGTTTCTCCGTATTGGTTAAATTGCCATTGTGCGCAAGCGCTATACCGTAGGGAGAATTGACGTAAAAGGGTTGCGCCAACGCAGGCATCGAACTGCCGGCAGTGGGATAGCGCACATGACCGATACCATAATTACCTTTCAAATGTCGCATGTGGTGTGAACGGAATACATCGTTGACCAAGCCACTGGCTTTTTGCTGAGCAACACGACTACCGTCGCAGGTAACAATCCCCGCCGCATCCTGACCGCGATGTTGTAATAGTAGCAACGCATCATACAACTGCAGATTGACATCCTGTTGCCCTACGATTCCAACAATGCCACACATAATATTTACCCTCGATTCC
>CAZEUZ010000017.1:0-7216 GCA_964515805.1 uncultured Cellvibrionaceae bacterium
TTGAAAAAATAGAGTGATGTGCCCGACAGTACACTGGCGCCTTCATAGATTTGGTAAAAGGGATTGGGACAAACAACCAGAGGTGTTTTACTGCGATCAATAACCGCTTGAGTGAATGAAAACAACGCTTCGCGAGTACCACAAACTGGCAGAATATGCCCCTCTGCTGTCAAGCTATTCATTGGTAATTGAAAGCGCTTAGTTGCCCAATGACTAATCACTTCGCGAAGCTCAAGCAATCCCTTTGTCGTTGGATAGCGATTGATACTATCAAGGTTATCACTCAAAACAGACAGCACAAAATCCGGTGGCGAATGTTTCGGTTCACCGATCGACAAAGCGATTGGTTCCAGATTGGGATTACCCTCCACATCAGTGATAAGGGCATTCAATTTTTCAAATGGATAGGCTTGTAAATACTGTAGGTCTTTATTCATGAATGATTTTACGGTAGAGGTGATGCAGCTTTATGCTCACACTGAGGTTTGAACTTTGTCAAGCACTTGAATATCCAATTGACGGCAAATCATTTCTTCCAATGTCTGACAAAGTTTTGGGTCACTAATATGTTGTCCCTTGTCATCAGTAATGTAAAAAATATCTTCAACCCGTTCACCTAGAGTAGAAATCTTTGCATTAACCAACTGGATATTCAATTTCACAAAAATTCTACCGATGATTGCCAACAATCCAGGACGATCAGGACTGATAACCTCAAGCACTGTATGTTCATTAGTAATCATATTGTCAATATGGGTACGCGTTGGCGATGTGAAATGTTTTAATTGCCGGGATATGCGGCGATGATATTTAGTAATGTTATCGCCACTCTTAATTAAACTGAGCTCGTTGAGCAAAGTTCGTTTGACTCTATCGATAGCGATCCCACTGTCATGAATAACGTAGAAGGTATCCATCGTGTAATGATTGACCGTGCTGTAAATCCGCGCGTCTTGGATATTGAGACGTAACCAGTCGAGAGCAGCAGCGGCAGCGGCAAATACATTTTGTTTGGCATCGGTGCGAATAAAGATTTGCATGACTTGACCGCCTGCGTAATGGCCGCTTTCCTTAACTAATACTAGAGGCGTGTTGGCATCATACTCATTCAGAATAGCCTCTGTATGCCAAACGATATCATCGGCATTTTCTTTTAGGAAATAATCGTCACCCGCCATCTGCCACAATGCCAACACCCGTTGCTTATCAAGCCCTCTATAAACCAGGCTTTCCAGAGCTGCTTGCCGTGTTTCTTCGATCAATTCTTGGCGGTCAACCGTGTTTTCCAAGCCGCGATAGAGCGCACGCTTGGTTTCGAAATAAAGCTGGCTCAACAGTTGATCGCGCCAGCCATTCCAGATGTTGGGGTTAGTGGCGCACATATCGGCAACCGTAAGCGTATAAAGGTAGTCGAGATGTGTCATATCACCTACGGTTAAAGCAAAATCATGTATGACGTTGGGATTAGTAATATCTTGTTTTTGCGCAACCATCGACATCAATAGATGATGATCCACTAACCACTTAACTAGGCGAGATTCTCTCGGAGTAAAACTATGGCCTTGGCAAAAAGCCATGGCATCGATCCCGCCCAGTGTCGAATGATCGCCACCTCGGCCTTTGGCGATATCGTGGTATAAACCAGCAATATAGAGCAGTTCTATCTTCGCAAGATTTTTAACTATAGCTGCTGCAATAGGAAACTTCTTGTGCGCATCCGAGTGTTGAAAATCATACATATTCTTAATGACTAATAAGGTATGTTCATCCACTGTATACATATGAAATAAATCATGCTGCATTTGACCGATGATGCGTCCGAATTCAGGCAGATAAGCTCCCAAAACACCGTAGCGCTTCATTCGCCTTAACTGTGTAATTAAATTGTAAGGTGAGCACAGCAGGGCCAGAAAAAGTTGGTTATTATTTGAGTCCTCACGAAACGTCTGATCAATTAAATGACGACTCTCACGAATTAGACGTATTGTCGAGGCACGTATACCTGCGATAGCGGGATCATTGCCGGCAAGGACAAAAATTTCTAATAGTGCCGATGGCGTTTCGACAAATACATTGGTATGACTCGCTTCAATATAACCACAGCGCAATTGGAAACGTTCATTGATCGATGTGACTGCATTGCTTTTATCTCTTTTTAAAATGACTTCATCCAAAAATTGTAACAACACATCGTTGAGCTCACGTAACGACAACACAGTGTGGTAATAACGATGCATAAATTGTTCGACAGCCAGACGTTTACCATTCTCTTCATAACCGAACAATTTTGCTAGTTTTCTCTGATAATCGAATAGCAATCGCTCTTCCGGTCGTTTTGCCAACATATGCAAACCATAGCGAACACGCCACAGAAACTCTTCGCCTTCACAGAGTAAAGCGTATTCTTCATTGGTAAAAAAGCCCTTGCCATCCAATTGTTGTAATGTTTTAACAGCGAAAAAGCGTTTCGCTACCCACTGAATTGTCTGTATATCTCGCAGCCCTCCGGGTGCATTTTTAACGTTAGGCTCAAGGTTATACTCCACATCATCGTATTTTTCATGGCGACACTGTTGTTCTGCCATCTTGGCACTAAAAAAAGCCTGATTGGACCACATATGTTCGGCGGAAGTATCGGAAGTTAGCTGTTCGACAAGATAGGTGGAGCCCTGCAATACGCGGCTTTCCATCATTGAGGTAAAAACTGTGATGTCATCACAAGCAATTGCCTTACACTCATGCAATGTGCGAACACTGTGCCCTACATTAAGACCAATGTCCCACAACAGCGCAATAAAAGATTCAATATGCTCTCTATTATGTTCTCTATATTGTTTATCATTGCCGTTACTCAACAAAATCAGAATATCAATATCGGATTTGGGATGTAATTCGCCCCGCCCATAACCACCAACAGCCAGTAATGACACATCATCATTCCACTCAAATTGGCTCCAAGCATAGTGAATAATACAGTCGACGAAGGCAGCTCGTTCGTAGATTAGGTTACGGATATTTTCGCCGTTGCAAAAACGTCTATCAAACTGTTGGTCTACTGCATCAATAGCTTTTTTGAGAGCGGGAACCAGCGGTAGCTCATCAAGTGATTGACGAAAGGCGTTTTGATCAAAACACTCGGGCGCAGAGTGAAAATAGTCCACAGTATGATTGTTATCTCTCACAGAGTCATAACCTTTTATTGAGAATTTTAAGATAATTCTAACTCAGTTATCTCAACTGACACATTCTTTTCTGTGGTATGTATACGCTATCCCAATACATTGCATACTATAATGTGCATAAGAACTACAAGACTCTGATAATCGGAACGAAAAAAGAAGACGCACTGCCGACACAAAGGCAATAATGGATAGACAAAATAAAAAATGATTGGTTATTTCTCTCAGCGAATTGGGCGTATACCCTTTTTAGCAAGTTTATTACAACAACCTTGTCGACGACTGACTGCGTTTTCCGCAACACCTTCAGCGGTTGTAGGATGGGGATTGAAACCCACTGCCAAAAAAGCCTGGCAGTACGCGAAGCGCAAGAAGATTGCCTATATAAGCCTGGAAGATGGGTTTATTCGCTCAGTAGAATTGGGAGTAAATGGGTCGTTACCATTGGGATTAGCCATCGATCATAGCGGCATATACTATGACGCCACTCGTCCGTCCGATTTGGAAAAACTTATTATCGAAAGCCCACCTCATCATCAAATCTACAACCGCGCTGAAAAATGTATTGCGCTAATACGTAGAAATCGTCTGTCCAAATATAACCACGCGCCTGAGCGATTATTCAAATTCAACCAATCGCAGATTTTGGTTATTGATCAGACCTATGACGATTCGTCGGTGCAGTATGGTTTGGCCAGTGAACAAAGTTTTCATAGCATGTTGAATGCAGCAACAAAGGAAAATCCACAATCCACTATTCTTGTCAAAATCCACCCTGATGTGATTGCCGGTAAAAAAAGAGGTTATCTGTTAAAAGCGGCGCAACAGCATCAACAGTGCCAACTTATTACTGATGACTGCAATCCTTGGTCATTGTTTGATGTGGTAGACAAAGTTTACACGGTCACCAGTCAAATGGGGTTTGAAGCGTTACTGGCTAATACTAAAGTCATTTGTTTTGGCATGCCTTTCTATGCCGGCTGGGGTATCACCGATGATCGACTGCATTCACCACGCAGAGGTATTGAACGTTCAGTCCATCAGATTTTTCATGCCGCCTATATAAACTATTGCCGATATGCACACCCTCTCACTCATACCCGCTGTGAACTGGAAACCATACTCCGTCATCTAATTCTGCAAAAACAAAAGCGTTTGCAATTTCCCACAGATATTTTGGCTGTAGGATTCTCTCGTTGGAAACGATCATTTATTAGTGATTTTTTGCAGGGATCAAAGCTAACTTTTTGCGGCACGCCTAGAAAAGGTGCGACCAACTTGAAAACACAAGCTATCGCAGTGTGGGGAACCAAATTTACTTCTATCAATAATCATTACGAGCACGTTCTAAGAATCGAAGACGGTTTCCTGCGCTCTGTAGGTTTAGGAGCCGAGTTAGTTCGCCCGAAATCACTTGTCATTGATGATATAGGTCTGTACTACGATGCTACACGCACTTCTCGATTAGAGAAAATTTTAAATGAACAGGTGTTGACCATAGATCAGATTGAACGAGCAGAAAAATTAAGAAAAAAAATCACTGCCCTCAGTTTGACGAAGTACAATAGTGATCATCAAACTTGGCAACGCCCTCAGAGTGCGCAAACTGTTATTCTGGTTGTAGGACAGGTTGAAAGTGATGCCTCCATAAGATTCGGCTCACCAAAAATCAGATCGAACCTTGGCTTGCTGAAACAAGTCCGCGCAGACTGTCCATCAGCATATATTGTCTATAAACCTCATCCGGATGTTGTTGCGGGATTACGAAAAAAAGGAGAACAAGAAAATACAGTGAATTTATATTGCGATGAAGTGATTAAAAACACATCGGTAGATACTCTGCTTACGCAGATAGATGAACTTCATACTATGACATCTTTAATGGGTTTTGAGGCATTAATGAGGCATGTGCCTGTTATTTGTCATGGTACACCGTTCTATGCCGGTTGGGGATTGACAGAAGATCGCTTTAGCTGCCCACGTCGCACTAGAAAGCTCACTCTAAACGAGCTGGTATTCGGCGCATTGATAACATACCCACGTTATGTTGATAGCAACAAAGGTGTATTTGTAGAGCCCGAAGACGCAGTCGACGAGCTGGCCGCATTAGCAGCCAAGGAACCACAAATGCGTAGATGGTATCGCAACATATTCCGCTGGTTAGCACTACTATGGACTAAAATAAGGTGTCATGACAGACCGTGACAACACTAATACAAATGAATGAAAACACTCGCGATCACAACGCATCAGGTACTGAAGTAGATGCAATGAACACCACACTGCGACCACAACAACGGCGGCGACGTATATTACTGTGGTCATTGATACTCTGTGTCGTATTACCCCTGATACTGGTAATTTATTACTATGCCATGATTGCGACAGATCGCTATGGATCGACAGCGGGTTTTTCCGTCAGAGGCATCGAAAACAGCACTGGTATTGACGGACTGGCAACGCTGACCGGTTTGGCAAGCACAGGATCTACAACAGCAGACTCCTATATTGTCCTCAAGTACTTGGAAAGTAGATCATTGCTCGAAAAGCTCGATAGAGAATTATCACTGCGCGAAGTGCACAGTGATCCTGATATCGACTTCTTATCGCGTATGGATGCCGATATTGCGATTGAAGATTTTGTCGACTACTGGCTGAGCAGAGTCAATACCGAATTCGATCCCTCCTCGGGAATCATCGAATTTACAGTGCAGTCTTTCTCTACTGAGCATGCCTTAGCAATCGCCGAACGAATGATTCAACTTACGCAGAATTTAGTCAATAAGCTATCTGAGAATGCCCGCCAAGACTCGCTAAAATTTGCACAAGAAGAGGTAAATTTACAGGAACAGCGGCTGCGTAATGCTCTGGATGCGATAAGAAATTTCCGCACCATTGAGCAATCCGTGGATCCAACAGCTACTGCCGCTCTAGATATACAATTACTGGCTGACCTAGAGGCACGTTTGATTGATATCAATGCAAAAATTGCCGTGCAACGGAAAACATTGGACGAAGAGGCACCCTCATTAGTTTTATTGAGGCGCCAAGCGGAGGCACTCGATACGCAAATAGCCAAGCGCAGAGCGGAAATTAGTGGCAAATTGCACGAGGATATAGACACTAGCGCTATCACCGCACAGCTGACGCAATTTGAAACACTGGATGTAGAACGGCGGTTTGCTGAGCAATCTTATGCTTCTGCACTCAACTCACTGGAACAAGCGCGTCGAGACGCCGACCGTCAACAACGCTATCTAGCCGTACACTTGCATCCACAGGCAGCTGAAATATCGGAGTACCCCAAGCGGCTGAGAAACAGTCTGCTCGCTGCCTTTGTCTTATTCGCCAGTTGGGGTATCGGCACATTAATTGTCTATTCTGTCAGAGATCACCTGACATGAGCTTGGCGATATCTGCGAGAGAATTGCTAATCCTACAAATCCGCGTTCTACTAAGTTTAGTATTACGTGAAACTCGAGCCACCTTCGGAACATCCCATTTCGGGTATATCTGGGCAATTATTACGCCTACAGCAAGTGTCGCTATACTGGTATTCATTTTTTCATTGATCAATCGCCAACCCCCTTTTGGTTCCAGCTTGGTGCTCTTTTTTGCCACGGGCATTCTAACGTTGCAATTCTTCAACGAGTTTTCAAACAAATTAATGACCGTGTTCAATGCCAATCGCGCTCTGCTGACTTACCCTATTATTAAAGATGTAGATACGCTGCTGGCGAGAAGTTTGCTAATAATCTGCACTTATCTGGTTATCATGTTTATCTTTTATTCCTCTCTTGTAGTGCTCGGGTTAGCCAATTTTCCTGCACATATAGAAGCCGTGCTGTTTGCTTTTTTTGCGACTGCTCTATTGGGTATTGGCTTCGGCAGTATGAATGCGGTGATTGCCTCGCTGTGGGATACCTGGGTACAAATCGAACGTATATTGACGCGACCACTGTTCTTCATTTCCGGTATTTTTTACGTACCTAGCCAACTGCCACCGGAAGTCATCGAGGTGCTCAAATGGAATCCCG
>CAZEUZ010000018.1:0-6948 GCA_964515805.1 uncultured Cellvibrionaceae bacterium
AATTTCAAGATTTAGCATGGGCGTGTTGCGCACTTTCTTTTTAAGCCAAGCCGACAGGCGGGGAAAGGCACCCTCAATGCGGTTTGCCTCTCGAATAAGTTCATAGTTTAGTTGGGGGTTATCCCGGTCATTCAGTACGCAGCCGACGATGACGGCCCCGGCGTCTGTCAGTTTTTTTGCCGCTGTTGTCAGCATGGCTTCCGTTGTATGACCGGATAAAATGACCAATAGTGCCCCATCACTTGCGGCGGCAGCTCTTTGCGCCGGTAGATTTGACCAATTTGCCGAATTGATCGCCGAGGTATCAAAAAGAATACTGTCATAATCTTTTTTCCAGCATTCGATCATTTCTTCAATGGTTCCCGGTTCACGCAACTGCAGCAACGAAGTTTTGCAGGGGTTTGGTGTGAGTACGGCGAGTGGCGCCTGGGATTTGCCGTGTTCAATCAGCTGTGGAGAGGGAAGCTGTTGTTTGTTATCGGAGAGTTGTTTGTTACCGTAGAGGGAAGTTATAGCCGTATTTGAACTTGAAACAGTATCTGAAGGAAGTGAAAATCGTTGCCGAATATTTGGCCGAAATAAATTAAAATCTACTATCAGTGTTGCACGGTCTGCGTAGAGGTTTCGATAAGCTAGGGAGGTCAATATCGAAGATACGCCCTCCCCAGAATTGGCCGATGTCACTGCGAGCGAACGCAGGCCCTTTGCCAAAGTTGCATTGTAGATGTATTCAAGTTCAAGATGTTGTTCAGGGATCATTATAATGCCCCTATCAGTGCACCGAGAGATAAAAGTTTAAAAATATCATCAATGGTCGTCCGGGTCTTCGACAGATTGCTCTGTGCACTCCCTGGAACATAAATCGTATCACCTGTTCTGACGACAGGCAAACCGGAAAAGTTTGCAGTTTTACTGAATTCAACCAAATCAAAAGTACGCGCTTGATGTTCGCAGCAAGAGCGGTTGACGATGGTAATTTTCTGCACATAGGCGTCAGTGCTGGTGCCGCCCGCCTCAGCCAATAGATCGAGGATGGTCATACTGTCATCAAAATTATAGCGGCCGGGTTTGTTGACAGCACCGAGAACGCGAACCGTCTTTTCTTTGGGGTTATCCAGCCAATTTCTGTCTTTTGCGGGAATATAAATGGTGTCGCCTGTCTGCACCTTCGGCAGCAGATTTTCGTCACCCGTTTCAAAATATAATGACAAATTTAATTTTGATACCCGTGCAACTTTACCTTCGCGGTGGCTAATGCGAATATTGTGGAGGTCTGCTGAATTTGTTGGTCCATCGGCGGCAGCGAGAATATCTAAAAAGTGCATGTTGTTGATAAAACGATAGCGTCCTGGCGCACCTACTTGGCCAAATACATAAATTGAACTGGCGGACGATTGTTGCACCCATTTCGATTTGTTATCTGTCGGGTCGTTGGGCAGATTGCGAATTCGCACAGTGCTACCCGCGGCAATCTGTGGTAATTCATAATCGCTGCCACCGCGTTTAATAAACGCGTCGAGGTCAAAATAGATTAATTTGTTATTACCCGTAGAAGAACGGGTAATAACCTCAATCTTAGAGGTATCTGCTGCATCTGTTGGGCCGCCGACATGGGCAATCAAATCCATCAGCGACATTTCATCAGACCATTCTATACGGCCCGGTTTTTCCACTTCACCTAGCACACGAACTGCGCGATTGGGTGAGACTTTTAGCCAAGATTTTTCGTTAACATCCGTCTTTTCTGGCACAAAAATAGCGTCGCCTGCCTGCAAGTTGGGTATTGGTGTGTTGCGCAATCCTTCAGTGAAGCCAGCCAAGTCAAACGGCAATACTTGCCCATTGGCTTTGATAACGCGAATTTGACGTGATTCCGCAAAACGGGTTGGCCCACCAGCATTGGCTAAGATATCCAGTAGCGAAGCATCCCCAGTACTTTCATAGGCGCCAGGTTTAAATACCTCACCCATGATATAAACAGTGCTGCCGCCAGATTTAATTTCTTCTTCTTGCCGCGGAATAAAAATGGTTGCGCCGGGTACGATGGGAGGCAATAACTTGTCATCACCTGTGTCGAGATAGCGCTTTAAATTGAAAACTTCAGGCTCACCATTACTGATAACGCGAATTTGTTCCACACTGGCATAGCGCGTAACACCCCCTGCTCGCATTAGCAGATCGACTAAATTTACATTAGGATTGTGAGAAAAGCTGCCAGAACTGTTCACCTCTCCAAAAACCTTTATCGCTTGGCGATCACTGGCTGCATCCCCTGCATCGGCAACTTTGGCAGGATCAAATTCAACTTCCACGTTGCCAATAATCGGTGATGCTGGGACAAATAATGTATCTAAAGACTTTAGTTCTGGTAGCAATGAGACGTCACCACTATCCAGATAACTCTTATAATTAAATTTAATCTCCTGATCTCCGCGTTGTAGCTTCATTTTGTCTAGTTGTGCGCCTGTGCGCAGTCCACCTGCAGCGCTGAGTGCCGCCTGCACGCTAGCTCCCATTGGAATAACAATTTCTCCAGGCTCTTTTACATAACCAAGCACGTTAATCAGTAGTTGGCGTTCGTGCACATAAATTTCCAGGCTGTCCAGATCCCGGTAAATTTTTTTCAGAGCATCTTTTAATTTTTTCTCCATGGCTGGTACTTCAAGGCCGTCAACCTTGACAGGCCCCACTTCCGGCAAATAGATTCTTCCCTGACGATCTACAGGAAAGGTTTTGTCGAGCGAGCTTTCGCCGGGCAAAGAAATACGAATAACATCACCGACTTGTATATTTTCTGCACCGACATGTCCATTAATCAGAAATATGAGAACTGTGCCAATTATCAACTGACTAAGGGCTTTCATTACGATGCTCTTTTTTATCACTTATTTCACTAGTCATTTGAATTAAATTAATACTCACACGGCGATTGACGAGGCGCTTTGCTGCTTCTCTGCCGGGGATCAACGGCGACTCAGAGCCAACCGCAGATACGCGAATACGTTCAGGCATGATGCCCATAATCTGCAGATAACGGCCAACTTGCTTTGCTCTGGCCATTGACAGCGCCCGATTATATTCTTCTCTCCCATAGCTGTCGGCATGACCCGTGATCTCGAGATGATACTCGGGTAGTTCGCGCAATAAAGATACCGCTTCAGCCAAACGGACAATGTATTTTGGATTCAATTCGGAGGAATTAAACGCAAATTGGTTATCGCTGTTGAGTAGCTTATCGAGTGTTTCCCAAATATTCTCACTCGATGCTTCACTATTGGATACTTCAATCGTAGTTGCCGGGACCTCACAGACTTCATATTGTTTAACATAATCGAGTTGCCTTTCCAGCCGTGACAGTAGCCGCCGCTGTATGATGATATCGTTGGCAGCATCGTGCATAAGACCACCCTCTAATTCATGTGCGATGCGATTTTTTCTTAATTTGGCCTGCACCACACTGGCGGGAAAGCAAAGTTCAGCGCCTTTGCTAACGAGATTGTCAAGCAGGCGGTTAGTCAGTTCAAAATCAAAACGCAATCCATGCTCAGGTTGTAGGCTTTCATTAGCCTCTACGGGTATCAATGGGCTAAGATTTTTTGCTTTGACGGGATGTTCATGATTGTAGGCACAACCGGCTAATGGGCCTACTAATGATAGGACTGCAATAGAGAACATCACGTATTTAAGGTGGTTCATATGTCAGCCCTCACGAGTACATTTCAATCGGGATAGCTTTGTTAACGCGAAGCATTTGCAAGAGCTCCGCAGGTTGACCATTGGCAGCGGTAATACGCATATCTCTTCCTTGTGCCTTGAGTTGCTTAAATAAAAATACAATAGCACCAACACCGGAAGAGTCCATAAATGAAACTCCACCAATGTCCAGAACGATACTCTTAGGTTCTGGATTGTCAACAACATTCTTTAATGATTGCCGGACTCCTTGAGTACCTTGGGCATCAAAATCACCTTTTAAAAGAAGCAGTAATTCGGAATCGTCAAATTGTTTTGTTTCAAGTTCCATAGTTTCCTCATGTTTTTGACTATTTGTAGACTCTGCCCATAAATTTAGAAAGCATAAATCGTGCCAACTATGAAAGACCGCCCCAAAAGGCAGCTAATCCCGTTAACTGATGGATGGTATCGCTCAAACATCTTAATCATCTTGTATAACTAGCCCTATAAGCAGGTGTTTTAGCGGGCTAGGCCATAAATTTTTAAACTTATAAGCCGCATTCTAATAGCCAGTTGCTGGCGATGCAATATGAGTTAAGTTCTACAAAAATGCATTGCATTATGCAAAAACTATAAGCAGCAAATAAAAAAGTTGTTTTAATATCATGATCTTACATAAATTGGCACAGATTTTGCTTTCGACTGATTATAGTTTTATATGAAGTTTTCCATACATTTACCATTTAATTTTACAAAGGAGACATTTTATGTGCGGAATATTTGGTGTTCACAACCACAAAGAAGCAACATCGACCATTTTACAAGGACTTAAGCAACTTGAATATAGAGGATACGACTCTGCCGGCTTGGCAGTCGTTGGCCAAGAGGATATTTTAACTTGCAGAGCCCAGGGTAAAATTATTAACCTGGAAAAAGTAGTAAATATCAACGGGCTTAGAGGTGTGAGTGGTATTGGACACACGCGTTGGGCCACTCACGGCGCTGCGACACAGGATAACGCACACCCGCACAGGTATAAGGATGTCGTTGTTGTCCATAACGGAATTATAGAAAATCATCACGTATTACGACAAAAGTTAATGGCCAAGGGCCATCAGTTTCTAAGTCAGACCGATAGTGAAGTTATTCCCCATATGATTCAACAGTATTTGGATTTGGGTTATCTGGAAAGGGATGCTATCGCGGCGACAATGGATCAGTTAGAAGGTAGCTATGCTTTAGGTATATTGGTTAAAACAACGCCAGATATTATCTATGCAGTAAAGAATGCCAGTCCCTTGGCTATTGGCAAAGCAGCTGATCAACTCTTTTTGGCGTCTGATGCTTTGGCGCTGTCCAAGTTTGCAGAGCAGGTTTTTTACCCTGAGGATGGGCAACTGGTAACACTTTCAGAGAAAGGCACAGAAATCACTCATGTAGATGGTCAACAAATGTCAGTGTCTTTTTGCGATTTGAATGCCGATGATATCAATATTTCCCGAGGTGATTACGAGCACTTTATGCTCAAAGAGATTCATGAGCAACCTTCAGTCGTCAAAAGGATTTTGCAACAGCCGATGCCTGCGGGTTCAATAAATGTAGACGAGATAAATCGACTGCATATCATCGCCTGTGGCACTTCTTTTTATGCAGCCAATGTGGCCAAGTACTGGTTCGAGACTATCTGCAGGATTCCGGTTAACGTCGACATCGCATCTGAGTTTCGCTATCGGGATACACCGTTTTTCGAAGGAGATACAGCATTATTCATCTCTCAGTCAGGTGAAACAGCCGATACGCTGGCGGCATTAAAGCATGCCAAAGGAAAAGGCCTACCGGTCATGTCATTGGTTAATGTAGCAACCAGTAGTATGGCCAGAGAGAGTGACTTTACTTGGTTGACCCATGCTGGTCCCGAGATAGGTGTTGCGTCGACTAAGGCATTGATGAGCCAATTGGTGCAACTGTTGCGTTTATGTCTGGTTTGGGGTTTGGCGAGAGATACGATTTCCAGAGAGAGCTATAATGCAAACTGTCAAACTCTTGAGCGATTACCTGAGTTGATATCAGAACAACTCAATCACAATAAAAATTTAGAGGATTTCATCGCTATTCTGCAAAATGCGTCTTCTGCACTCTTCCTTGGCAGGGCACATTTGAGTCCAGTGGCTATGGAAGGAGCGTTAAAACTAAAAGAAATCAGTTATATACACGCGGAAGGTTACGCGTTTGGCGAACTAAAACATGGGCCCATTGCGTTAATAGACGATGACCTACCTATCGTTGCGATGATCGATGATGTGTTGACAGAAAAAGCCATCTCTAATTTGAGGGAAGTGAGCGCCCGAGGTGGGAAAACTTGTCTGATCGCTAGTAGAGAGGTTTTAGAGATGATGAAAGACGATATATCCATTGGCATTGAAATGCCGAAAGTCAATCAAATCCTATCGCCGATGCTTTATATGCTGCCTTTGCAATTACTTGCTTATTACACTGCACTGGCTAAAGGCAACGATGTGGACCAGCCACGCAACCTCGCTAAATCGGTAACGGTAGAATAATCAAAGCTTGGTTTTAAATCTCTGAGGGTTATATGCCCCGCAGCTTGCTGCGGGGATAGCAATTTTTAGGCACACCGTTTTATTTGCATTATGAATCCAGTTTCCAGGACTTTCGTTTATTGCGCAGATAATCAAGCGTACCGATCAGGTTGGATAAGTGTCCAAGAACCAGATAGTAAATTGCACGACTTATTTTGTGGCATTTTTCTATACCGCGTATGTGAACTGATAGCGCTATCGAATAGACTGCCATTTGGATGATTGCAGCCGAGAGAAAAAGCAAAGAAGTGAAACTCAACCATATACTTCCCACTAAGGCAATTAGCATTAACCAGGGCATTATAACGCGCAATGCTTTGCCTGAAGCAAATGTAAAGGCAATGCCTTTACGGTAGGGCGACAACAGCGCACGCAATCTGATAAGTTGCTGGATGTTGCCGGCGGCAATACGTTTTCTGCGGTGTGAGTCCATCTGTTGAGTGGCATTTTCGAGCTCGAGTGCATTGATATCACCCGCATAGTGGCCTTGATAACCTTTAGCCATGATACGCATTGGCAGGATAAAATCATCATTGATAGTGTCTGCCTCAAAGGGTTGAAATAGCTCCCGGCGGAAAGCATAAAATGCTCCATGTGCGCCAAGTAGCCCACCTATGGCGGCCTCGTTATGTTTTATATTTCTTTGATATCGCCAGTAAACCGCTTCTCCCTC
>CAZEUZ010000019.1:0-5106 GCA_964515805.1 uncultured Cellvibrionaceae bacterium
AGGACGAACTGAAATGGCAACTTGACGAGCCGTAGCCACTGGGATTTCACCGACGGCTATGACCATGAATTTATCATTGATTTTCATCGGCGTAATAACCGCCACTGTCGCTCCGTAGCGCGCTGTCGCTTTGGGCATGGATTTATATTGTTCAACAATAAAAACAGATAGCGTTGCCAAACCATCAGAGAATACGAGTACCTGTTCGCCATGATCAGTCAAACGATTACCTGCTGAAACAAAGCCTTCCGGTAACCAGTCAACATGCCAATCATTGTGGGATTCTGTTAACTGACAGGATTTTTCAGCCGATATCATCAACGATTGGCCATCATTTTCGGCAGCGGCCGTATCTGCAAGGCTATCATTAGTTGCTTTGACTTTATCTTCATATAATGACAATTCAACAAATTGTAGACGTTCGATCACATGTTTATTCACGATAAACAGCGTTTTCAGTAGTAAGCCCGTCTCACTGTCAATACTGAAACGGTAACCATAACGATGAGTGTCACGCGGCATCACATCGACAATGTGAGCCTCTCTATCGGCAACCCTTTCTAATCCACCGGAACGGATATCATAGACTAGGGATAACTTACCAACTTCAAGATCTCGTGGCCACAACTGCCATGTCGGTATACTATCTTCACAGTTGGACAATACTTTCTGGCGCAGTACTTGCCTTTTAGGGCCATCAAGGAAGATGAGACGCTGGTTTATTTTATCGTCTGCAACAGTTTGAATTAGCCGCATGGTATTTATGTAGCCATTGGCTTCGTAAGTTAACAGTGCTCTAAAACTTCTCTGATGATTAGCTTTGTTGATATAAGCCAACAGTGAAAATGGATCCGTAGAAAGCGTGTCGTCGGCATTTTCGTTTTGCCCAGGTTGATTAGCTTGGGCGTATGCGTGAAAAACCAGTATTAACAGAATCTGATGAAATTTTCTCAAAAGGCGCAAAAAAAGATAACCAAAAATATCAACGATTTTTAATGAGGTATTTGTATAACCTGAATGGTTGTCATCATTCTCCGCCAGGTACACGGGTATAAGGCAGGATGCCTTGGTAGTTGTTTTGCGAGACATTCTCAACATGCTCCAACATCAACCGATTAAGCTGCTGCTGTAGATTCTGCATATCATGACTGCTTTGTTTCAAGCTGCCGGAACTAATAGTCATAGGCTGCTTACTCGCTTGAATGGTAGCTTTGCCAACATTAGGCGAATGACTGGCGTTTTGAACAATATTTTTACTGACTAAACCCTCGTAAACCACTTGCTCAGATAAAGGAGCTGGCGATTCCGAAGCGGCGACAGTAACCGTTGAAGATGGATAATCTGTCGCGGTGTATTGAGCGGCTAAAATCACGACGGCGGCAACTGATGCAGCAACGGCAAATCGGCCGATGTCAGGCAGCATACTTTTGAGATTTTGTTTTGATTTTGATGCCACATGATCGATTTCGACTACTTGTTGGTTAGGCGTTGATTTTAAATTAGTTTTTATCTGAGAGGACCCTACATTAACGGAATTTTCTTTCGCTATGGAGGATCTGATGCGCTCGGAGAGATCGGCATCTACATTAAGAGAGTTTTTTTCTACTGGTTGACTATTTTTTAACAACTGACCAACGAGTTGGTAACGAGCCCAGCGTCGACGTAATGAAGGGTCTTTATCACAGGCTTTAAGTATCCGGCGAATTTCCAGATCGGACGCCTCTCCGTCGACTAAGGCGGAGAGTGATTCTGCTATTTTCTGTTTCTGGTCTTGGTGTTGTCGGTACAAGTTAACATCAGTCATATCAATACCTATTGTTTATGTATTTCCAATCATCTGTTTTCGACCATTTTGCGTCTGCAATCGCAGCCTAACATTTAGGATTCATATACATGAAAAAAGTTCAGTAACATCATCACATTTACTGTTTATAATTCATTATGGGATTAATAACTTTATCAATGCTTTCCCGAGCTCTAAAAATTCTCGAACGGACAGTACCCACTGGGCAGTCCATAATTTCTGCAATTTCTTCATAGCTCATGCCTTCCATCTCTCGTAGCATCAATGCCGAGCGCAAATCTTCGGGTAGCTCATCAATTGCACGGTGTACCGCCTGTTCTAATTCATTACGGAATAAATTATTTTCCGGAGTATCTATATCCCTCAGATTATCATTACCGCTGAAATATTCGGCCTCTTCGTTATCAATATCTGCCAGTGGCAACCGGCGTCCTTTTGAAACTAAATAATTTTTTGCCGTGTTGATGGCAATGCGGTATATCCAGGTGTAAAAAGCGCTATCTCCACGAAAGTTAGCCAGTGCGCGGTATGCTTTTATAAAAGTCTCTTGAACGACATCATGGGTGTCAGCAGAATCACGGATATAACGATTAACGACAGCAATAATCTTATGTTGGTACTTTAGTACTAGCAAGTCGAATGCACGCTTATCGCCATGCTGCACTCGCTCAACCAATTGCTCGTCACTGTCCCGCGCCGCTTGCGCTGCCATTGATAATTCCCCAAATTGCCGTTGATCTCTTTGCTGTTGAATTTGTTGTTTTTGCATCGATGCACACCACAATAGTCATAACTTATTATGCTGGGACTATCTACTAGCATATTGGTTCAACAGCAGCGTAATCAGTCGTGTACTTTGTCGGCTATATCGCTAATAATAACTGGCTTGTTTTTCATATATTGGCTCAGTATATCAATAAGTTAGGTTGCTACGGAGAATAATGACTAATCATTACGATCACGATGTGCTGATTATCGGCAGTGGCGCAGCCGGCTTGACGCTGGCACTTAACCTATCAGCTCGCGGAAAAGTTGCTGTTCTCAGTAAAAATTGCACGGAAGATGGCTCGACTTGGTACGCGCAAGGTGGCATCGCCGCCGTGCTAGACAGCAAGGATTCGATCGACTCTCATGTAAAAGATACACTTGATGCGGGCGCTGGACTCTGCCATCCAGAAGCAGTGCGTTTTACTGTGGAAAACAGTAAGGCTGCCATTGAGTGGCTAATTGACCAAGGCGTCGACTTTACCCGAAAAAACAACAACAGTGGATATCATTTAACAA
This sequence comes from uncultured Cellvibrionaceae bacterium, assembly GCA_964515805.1. Lineage (GTDB taxonomy): Bacteria > Pseudomonadota > Gammaproteobacteria > Pseudomonadales > Cellvibrionaceae > CAZEUZ01. The sequence continues at coordinate 3,089 of CAZEUZ010000019.1, forward strand.
AAGAAGGAGGCCACAGTTGCCGGCGTATTATTCACCATGCCGATGCCACAGGCCAGGTCGTTCACCGCACACTAATTGATCGGGTACGCAACCATTCGCAAATCGATATTTATGAGAACCACATTGCTATCGATTTGATTAAGCAAATCGATAGCGACAAACCTCGAACAAGATGCAGTGGTGCCTATGTGTATGACCGCATCAATGATTGTGTGCGCACTTTTCAAGCCAGAGTGGTTATTTTGGCTACCGGCGGCGCTAGCAAAGTGTACTTATACACCAGCAATCCGGATGGTGCCAGTGGTGACGGCATTGCCATGGCTTGGCGGGCAGGTTGCCGCGTAGCCAATATGGAATTTAATCAATTCCACCCTACCTGCCTGTATAACCCCAAAGCAAAGACCTTCCTTATTTCTGAGGCATTGCGAGGCGAAGGTGGCCAATTAACGCTACCTGACGGTGAGCGTTTTATGCATCATTTTGATCAACGTAGCGAATTGGCGCCTCGGGATATTGTTGCCAGAGCCATTGACCATGAAATGAAACGTCTGGGTTGCGACCATCTTTATTTAGATATCAGCCATAAGTCTGCCGACTTTATCAACGAACATTTCCCTACTATAAAACGGCAATGTCTCGCATTTGGTATTGATATTACTACTGATCCAATTCCCATAGTGCCAGCAGCTCATTATACGTGTGGTGGTGTTATCGTCGATAATTATGGACGTACTGATTTGTTAAATCTTTACGCTATTGGTGAAGCATCTTTTACGGGATTGCATGGCGCCAATAGAATGGCCAGCAATTCCCTGTTGGAATGCGTGGTCTACGCACGCTCAGCAGCCGACCATATTAGTCGGCAGTTAAGTGGGATCAATAAAATAACGGAGGCGCCACCTTGGGATGAGTCGCGAGTGACCAATTCGGATGAGGATATAGTCATTTCCCACAATTGGGACGAATTAAGGCGGTTTATGTGGGACTATGTCGGTATAGTTCGCACCCATAAACGTCTTCAACGAGCGCAACATCGCATTGCGCTGTTACAGAGAGAAATCACTGAATACTACAGCAATTATAAAGTCAGTAACGACCTCATCGAATTGCGTAACTTGGCAATGGTAGCGGAACTGATTATTCGTTCAGCGCTCGAACGCAAAGAAAGCCGTGGCCTGCACTATTCATTGGATTACCCTAAACTCAGTCAAATCGCTAAAGACACCATTCTTGTACCCACCAACTTTGCGGCACAAAATATTGTTGTCAACACAGGGTAAACCTTCCCGATGACTCAGGAAACAAATAGCCGCGCATTGCGAAACAAGCGCATCCAGCCGCTGTCCTCTTCCCATTGTTCAGGATGCCAGGAATTACTCACTGTGCGGAATACACGTTCAGGGTGAGGCATCATGATGGTGGTCCGTCCGTCCGTACTGGTAACTGCAGTTATTCCTCGAGATGAACCATTGGGGTTAGCGGGATAGGTTTCCGTAACCTGTAGTGTGTTACTCAGATAACGCATGGCGACCAAACCGTTATCTTCACATTGATTCAGCGTCTGTCGATTGCTGAATGCCACCCTACCCTCGCCGTGGGCGACGGCGATAGGCAGATGCGACCCCTCCATCCCTGTAAATAATATCGAAGGCGTAGAGTCGATTCTCACTAGGCTAAAACGGGCCTCATACTGTTCGGACTGATTGCGAACAAATCGCGGCCAACAGTCGGCACCGGGAATAATGTCTTTCAGACGAGACATCATCTGACAACCGTTACATACCCCTAAACTAAAACTGTCGTTACGTTGGAAGAATGCAGCAAATTGATCATAGGCGATGGCGTTGAAGAGAATAGTTTTTGCCCAACCCTCACCTGCACCGAGCACGTCGCCATAGGAAAATCCTCCACAGGCAACCAATCCCTGGAAACGATCCAATGTCATCCGTCCAGCAAGAATATCGCTCATATGCACATCGATTGCATTAAAACCGGCGCGATCAAAGGCCGCCGCCATT
>CAZEUZ010000020.1:0-16339 GCA_964515805.1 uncultured Cellvibrionaceae bacterium
CATCTAAGCCGACATCTACTGGGACTTTACCAGGGAGTCAAAGGTGCCAAACAATTTCGCCGATCTATCAGCGAAAATGTACACCAACCCGATGCAGATATTGGCGTTCTCTATAAGGCGTTAGACTATGTGGCTGGTAACTGATGGCAATTACTCTACTCCCGAGAACACGACTTGTTGTGCCTGCAGGAAGCTGCAGTAATTTTTGTCGATATCGTTACGCTGTTTTTTCCCCAGGTTCTCTCAGGTAATAGCATTCTTCATCCAACTACTACTAAATATTCACCAAGAACAGCCAAGTCTTCATTATTACCTTCAAGCACTATCGGAGAATATCCAAAAGTATTAGTGTCAGGTCTCAGGATTACCTTCCTATTGACCAAAGTGTTCTCCTCTATAATTTTTTCACTATAGTAGACTTTCACTGTATAACTACCTCCATGATCAGGGTCTTCAATGTCACGGTGTTGCACTAATACTGTTTTTCCGTTGCGAGTACCTCCTGGATTGGCCTTAAATAAACACCAAGATCCACTTGGTATACGACGATTCATAGATTCGCCAACTACATACATGACGAACATCCCCTCACTAATTTTGATATGGTCAGGCAATTCCACCCATTGGAACTCATCAAAGGATTGTTTATCACTGAAATCACCAGCCGCTGCATGCATTTCATAGATAGGAACATGCTTTTTGTAGGGAATTGCTTTCTCAAAGGATACTATTGGTAGATCCAGCCTCTGATAAGGACAAGAGTTCTCATAAACTAATTCTTCTTGCCGCTGAGACCTATTCATAAAATATTGTCTTGTCTCAGAATCTGTGCAGAAAATATAGCAACCTTTCTGACCTCGAGTCATTAATGTACGATAAGTATTTTTAATGATTTCATCAGTTAATCGGTATGCTTTTTGTGGATATTTCTTCAACATGGATTTATAACCACGTATGGATTTATCATTAGATGAACGTTTATCAGCATCTGTAACGACAATTCCGTTACGAATGACGAAATCGTTCCCGATAATTACGCCGATATAATCCAACTCCAATCCTTGACAGGTATGAATACAGCCAACTTGTTTAATAGAATGTTCAGCTATTATCCATGAACTACCGTCTTCAGTTAAATTCCACTGTGCTTGAAAAGCATATTCAGGAATTACAATATCGAAAGCTGACTTGTCTTTCTTACTAATCCAGTCCCAACAATAACCTGCAACTAAGCGAGCTTTATTGGATAAGCGATTTTTATCAACTATTGCTTTACGCAACTTATGAGGGTCATCAAAAATCTTGACTTCGTAATCTATATCATCAAGTGTTGGATTAGCAGTTTCTCGAATTTGCAGAATGTTATCTACCCAGGCTAGGTAACCATCTGATCCGTTACAACGAAACTGTGATACTAACTCCAATTCAGTTACTGTAGATTTCAGTTCATTCGCCCAAAGCTTAATTGAATTAATGCTGCCAATATCCTGTAAAGTTACTCGCTGCGCTTCATCAATGAAAAAGATATTAAAATATGACCCTAATATCAGCTCTTTAATCTGATTCTCACCAAGATTACTATACAGACCTGATTTTTCATTAAGCCGATGAGCTTCATCGATTATCAATGCACCAAACTGGTTAGACTCAACCTCAGTATAAACACCTGATCCCTTAAACATTTGGTCAATATGGGTCTTCTTTCTAGTGCCCGTCAGTTTTTTCTTAAAAACTTCACGAGGAGCGGCATTTTTAGAGACATACTGTACAAGTATTTCACGCTTGGTTAATTCCGCTAATAGGTTGATGGCCACCACTGATTTACCTGTACCAGGACCACCTTTCACAATTAGGGTTTGTTTCTCTCCATGTTGGGCCTTGTGAGCTAATTGGATAGCAGTTTCGTAAACCAGCTTTTGTTCATCTATCATCAAAAACTCTGGATTGCCATTCAACATTGAAACTAATGCATCAGCCAAGTTCTTGGATGGTCTAATGACGCCATGCTCGATACGATACAAAATACTATCACTATCACCATACCTCACATATTGTTTGAGAAACTCAGAAAGCTTTAGGGCATCTTGCGAAATGAATACTGGTGCTTTTGCTGTATGATCGGCATAGAAAGGATCATTAATTACCGAGCTAGATTTCATATTATGAAGATAAGCACAAGGCTGTAAGCGAATCGCTTCTTGCCGAACGGTTTCATTGTAGTCATCAATCAATGCTGAATAAGACCAAGCTTGATATGAAGGATGGTTCGTTTCTATTTCACCGTATTGGAAGCGCGTTTTAACAATAGCGTCTTTGCTGGTCTTTTTAACTTCTTGCCACTGTTTTAGCTCAACGATTACTGCAGTATCATTGTGATCGCGGTCTTTACCCGTAAGAATGAAATCGACTCGACGATTTGTCATAGGTAAGCTATATTCAATAGCTACTCCCGCTGAAGAGGGAATAGCTTCATCCCAGAGGATTTGGGACATATAATTCAGAGAATTTTCCCAAGACAGTTTCTCATTCCGAGGGGAGTTGCGGTTGAGTTTTCGCAGTACTTCATTCTCAATTATATCGGCAATTCTATTGGACCGAACATCCTCAATAAATTTCCTCTTTGTTGCTGAATAAACAATCATCAGAACTATTCTTTTTGTTATTTAGTACTCAATGTATTTTTTTGAGCTACCCTTCACCTTTTCAGCAGGATATTTAGTTTCATTCTTTTTAATTTTTTGTTCAACCGCTGCACTAATGTCGACACCAACTTTATCTGCTAAACGAATCAGATATAACTGAATATCGGCAATTTCGTCTGCTACAGAAGCAAGTTGATCAGCACTTAATGAGTTTGATTGTTCTTCAGTTAACCACTGAAAGCATTCTACTAGTTCGCTGACTTCAACGCTCAAGGCCATCGAAAGGTTTTTGGGAGAATGAAACTGATCCCAGTCACGAGCGCTAGCAAATTCACGTAATCGCTGCCGAACTACTTCCATATCTTGCATACAAAGCAACCTTTCAGACATAGCTACTATTTGTATGACACCATATATTTATATGAAAAGATATACAAATGGTGACAAACAACTTTTAGTCTAGAAACACTTGCAATTAGAGATTAACTTACACCATATTGAGCATTTAAAAACTACCAATAGAATAATATCGGCGTTTTATGATGATGATGCCAACGACTGAGCCATCGAAACTATGAGTAATCCCAGATACCCACTGGAATTACTGCAACGAGTCATTACCGTTAGTCTCGAAACGAATAGAATCGTCAGTCACTTACCGCCGTTGGATATTGACTAGAGGAGAATGCCTATGAACGTCTGAGGAATACATATGGATAAAAAAGTGGCTTCATCGCCGTTGATGAAGGCCTTGATCTGAAGCATCCCAAACAATGGAGGCTTCAATTACAATATGTCGTTTAATGTTAACGTAGTATGTAGTAAATTGTATCTCGTACCCTCTTGATCAAAAGATAATTGATAAACAAACTAACAGGTGACTTATGGCAGAATTTCGCCCTGCATTTGAAAAAATGATTCACAATGAAGGAGGCTATGTCAATCACACCGTTGTTGGAGACCGTGGCGGTCAAACCTATGCGGGTATTGCGAGGAAGTTCCATCCCGATTGGCAGGGTTGGGGACTCATTGACCGCAATGACATGGATAACCCTGAATTAACAACCTTTGTTCTACAATTTTACAAGACTCATTTTTGGGATAGATTAAAAGCTGAACAAATACACAATCAACGTATTGCTGAAAGCCTCTTCGATTTTGCGGTGAATGCCGGTGTTCGCACCGCAGTGAAATTAGCACAATTGATAGTGAATTCGACACCGGACGGCATTATAGGCCCTAAAACGCTTGAAAAAGTTAATGCTGCCGATGAGGAACTTTTCGTCGCCAAATACGCCTTGGCTAAAGTGGCGCGGTATACAGAAATTGTGAAACGCAATCGCAGCCAAAGTAAGTTCTTACTCGGCTGGCTAAATCGTACATTAAGGGGGTTATCATGAATTTACTCGGCATAGGTTCTATCGTAAAAAATGTCGGTGATATAGCCGATGATTTGTTTACCTCCGATGAAGAGCGTCTAAAAATTGCTCTGAAAGAAAAAGAAATTGATGCCACCCTGATTCAAAGCCAATTGAACGTCAATGCCCAAGAAGCACAGCATGGTAGTGTTTTTGTTGCGGGCTGGCGACCGTTCATTGGCTGGGTAGGCGGTATTGCACTGGCTTATCAATTTGTTTTGTATCCCCTGCTTATTTGGATCTGGGCCTTGGGTCAGGCTCAAGGCTGGATACCCTGTTATATTGACGCGTCTCAGACTACTGGCGCTTGTACCTTCAGCACGCCACCTGTATTTGATAGTGGCCCATTGTTTGCCATTGTCACCGGCATGTTGGGTGTTGGCGGTATGCGCTCTTACGATAAACTGAAAAAAACCGACACTAAGAAGGTAAAGTAAGTTATTGATTGATCGGCACTATGCGCCTGTATAGTACACACCAGGCACGACCAATCCTTCAAAAAATCTTCTTACGTCTCTTTTTCGGTATTTTTCGGATCCACTGATTTTGAGGCTTCGCTGTTTCAGCGATTGACTATGGGATGAGGTTCGATCTTTTAAGGAAATCCATACGTGCGGCGCTTTCCTCACTTGGAATTAAGGACTCGAATTCATCTTTTTGGCCACTTTTAACAATACTTTCTATTTCCTTTGCTGTTAAAGCTTCGCCTTTGATTACTTTTTCGAGTAGCGCTTGATTTTCTGATGATAATGCCATTTTTATTTCCGCTCTATTTTTGTCAATGAATGTGATAAAGGGTTTCTAGTTGATGAAGGTTGATGATAGTTCGGCTAACTATTTTTATCAACGCCGATTGTGTACATTGCCCCACAGCACCCCCCATTGAGAATTGATGTCACTGAACTGGCAAAAGCGGTTGTAGCTGAAATGAATGGGTAGTGCACATTCACCTGCAACACTATCTAGACCTATTAGGGAGGAGAAAGTCAAATAGCATACCATCTACCCTAATGGTATACCCACTGAGCGTTGTCCAGTCGCGTCTTCCTCCAGGTACGGTAATCGTCCACCCATTTCTTCTTCAAATGCAACCTCGGATTGGCGGATAAATCCTTCGCAATCTGGCCGTCATGCCTGTTTGAGAAGTCTGCAGCAAACTTACTAATCAACAATTTCCTCCACGTTTTTGCATCAGCTCTGGTGGTGTCGGACCATAGAATACGTAGGTTTTGCAAATCATGTCATGCAAGCCTCGTTTTTTCGAAGTGAATGCAATCATAATAAACCCGATCCCAAAAATGAGAGCAGACAGATTTGCAGCAAAAAATCGACCCAGTGCCCTTAGCCAAGAAATTTGATGGCCTTCCTGATCTGTAACTCGAATCCCGAGAACTTTCCCTCCTAAAGTGGTTTGATATTTTGACGACCACATCAAAGTGAAATAAGTCAAAAATATCGCTGATTCGATAAGTCCACCCATAACTTGATATTTCCCTCCAAAATCAGGGTGACTTTCTTCAAGTTCGAAAAATTCCGTAAAAAAAGTCGTAGCTCCAGATTTTTCTTCTGTTGCGTTAATTATGGAAGTGGCTGTCCGGCCTTTGTGATCTCTGGACACTTCACGATACTTTCTTTTTATAACAGTCGTGCCGTCCGGTTGGGTTTCCGTGTTCTCTTCAAGAACTGTTCTTTGACTTTCACTATGTTTATTGATTCCCAACTCCCCGTCAAAAACGATACTGTCTAAAGCCCCCAGAAGAATAAAAACTGGCACGAGAGCTAATATATCGATAAGCCCGGCACCCAATCGGCGCCAAAAGCCGCCGAACTTCAGCATCTGCTGTTCAGTAGAAAATTCTGTCTGAGAATGTTCCGTTTTATTCATTACGAGCCTACCTTGCCTGGGTTTCGGATAAGAAATGTGATCTAGACATCCACATTCTAAGAATGTGGATGTCTATACGTTATTGGAATTTATTGAATTATCAAGTGGTGCCCAGGAGAGGACTTGAACCTCCACGACCGTAAGGCCACTAGCACCTGAAGCTAGCGTGTCTACCAATTTCACCACCTGGGCAAGGTACAGGATATTGCGGAAAACTTCGTCGATAAAATCGATTTAACCATTATACCGATTACCCTGTTTTTGTGTAAACAGACCCTAATTCCTGCGACAATAAATGCGCGGCCAAATCCTACCATCTATAGCTAACAAACCTGCCGCTACGATAAACATACCGACTATATGGGGAGGTTGTAAGGTCTCACCTAATAACGTCGTACCTAACAAAATAGCGGAAATCGGTATCAGAAATGTAACCAGTGATAGATTGACTGCCCCGGCTGAAGCCAAAATACGGAAATACAACATATAAGCAAACGCAGTGGAAAAAATAGCCAAAATCATTAGCGCAACGATAACCTCTACGCCAGGTAGAGCATATCCGTATCGAGCTTCCGTGAAGAATACAATGGGAGCAAGCACTAGCGCAGAGGCCGTCACCTGCCCTGCCGCCATGACTATCGAATCAATTCCTGCAGGCAGGCACTTTCTGCCATAGGCGCCAGCAAAGGCATAAGACAAAGCTGCACCCAAGATAGCAAGCTGCGCCAGTACGTTAACACCGATACCATCCAGAGTGGAGGGCCCAATCATAATAACGATACCTGCAAAACCGATAGCGACGCCCATCCATTTATTGGCGGTGGGCTTTTCATCGTGTAACAACAAACCAGCAACAACAATCGTAAACAATGGTGTTGTGGCATTGAGAATAGAAGCTAAACCGGCCGAAATGTAAGTCTGACCCCATACGATTAAAGAGAAGGGAAAAATATTATTTAGCAAACCCATCACCAGAAAACTTCCCCACATCTTAAGTGATCGTGGAATTGAACTGCCACGAAAAAGAACAATCGACCACAAGGCAACTGATGCGAGCATAACTCTGGTCAGCACAATCGTCAGAGGAGGCAATGCCGTTAACGCAATTTCAACAAGAAAAAATGAGCCTCCCCAAAGAATTGAAAGTATGATCAGTGCCGCCCAGCTATTGCTACTCATAGAGTGAGTTTTAGCCGCGCCGGTTGGTTTAATTTTATAATTCGCCACTGTCATCCTTATCCGGCAAGTCATTATCTGTAATAGAGCGTTGCCATTGTTTCTGCAGATGCTGGCAGGCTGTTTTAGTGTCGAGTACTGCTATATTACCAGCTGCGTCCACCTTGACTATGCCGTCTTCTTCAAGCAAGGCGAAAGCGTCATCAATGCGAAAATGTATTCTGGCGCCGAATCGTTTGAAGAAATAGTTTTCTATATGACGCTTGAGCTTAGATAAATGCTGGCGTTTAACTTTGTTATGAGAGAGGAAATTGTACAGTAAGATAGTCTCTTTAATTTCCTCTTCCTCGGCTCGATCTACCAATAGAGTCAATACGCCACGATTGCTGGCAAGATTGTGAAAATAAAGTTTTTGAGCCAACAGCATCATGTATTTGGTGCGCTGATTGAAAAATTTAGTCACCTGTCGAAAAACTACTCCGACAAGACCTAGTAAAGTGCCTGCAGCTGCAATGGGGTTAGCCGCCGCGGCCAGTTTGGTAGCCGTAGCAAAGATACTGCCTACGCTGCCTCCACCGGCAGTAATACTCAATTTCAGTTTATCCAGGGGTTTAAGCTGAACTCGTGTATTGGGGAACAGCATCTTCAAATCGGCCTGAGGAATATTCTTAAACAATTTAAGATAAATATGATCGTCGTTAACGCGTTCGGGCAGAGTACTGCGGTACTTGTTCAGCAACTTCGTTGCCTTCTTTTTACCTATCGACTTCTCGGCCATGATTTCTTTCAGGCGCTGTTGTTTCGGTTTCAGTTTTAGCAATAAAAATAGACGCTGGAACACCTTTACTTTATACGATTCTTTCTTAAAAAAAAGTGTAGAAACGATACGTCGCTGACGTCTTTCAGTATAAAGCCCGCGGGAGAAAAGCAATAACTCTTCGAATTCACTGAGATCAACCATGAGCTGCAAACCGTGGGGCGACTCCGCTGCAAAAATGTTATTCAAGCCATTTTGAGTGATCTGTTTGTAATTGGCGGGTTGCATTAGTGCAGATATCTCACTGACTATAGTATTTTGTAGTTGTGTCAGCTCGTCTTTGGTATATTTTTGCACCCGCAGAGTATCGCGGTCAGGACTGAAAGGCAGGTAGCATTTTTTTAACTGATTTAGACGTTGACGATATTTCTGATGCCGCCAAATAATCAGATAACGGAAAAAATACTTGTAGTTTTTATCGTTGCCGTTTTTAGTTAATTTTTCAAAATGTTCCAACAGAGCAAATTTACTGATGGGTATAAAATGTTCGGCTTCAAGAGCAGCAGGTACCGGCATGTTCTTATCGATGTATTTCAAAAGTTTTCCGCCCTTCAAAATTTTCCTGTTTGCTGTCGTGTAGAGATGATGGGTTCTTTATTTACGTAGATAGAGATATTGTTTTTCTTCGTATTGGTCAATTTATATAAAACTAACGTTATATAAAACTAACGAGAGCATTATCTACAACTTTTGATTGCAAACAAGACTTGCATCTTGGGCGCAAGCTGATAGAGTGCGAAAATCGGAAAATTTAAGCGACAAATTGTCAGATAAATTGGTGAAACATAAGTGAAATACAATAGAGATAACCTCGTCGAAAACTACCATCGCGTCGTCGATTGTCAATACGCCTGCCCAGCACATACTCCCGTGCCGGAATATATCCGGTTAATCGCCGCTGGCCGCTACACCGATGCCTACATGCTCAACTGGGAGTCTAACGTTTTTCCCGGCGTGTTAGGCCGCACCTGCGACCGTCCCTGCGAGCCCGCTTGCCGTCGCGGTCGCCTAACCGAAGAGGAAGAGCCGGTAGCAATTTGCCGTTTGAAACGAGTGGCTGCCGACTACAAGGAATCTATCGATGATCGCCTGCCATCAATACCGACAGAAAAAAATGGCAAACGCATCGCTTTAATTGGTGGCGGCCCAGCCTCGTTAACCGTAGCGCGAGACTTGATGCCGCTCGGCTATGACGTCACGCTCTACGATGAGCAAGAACTGGGTGGGGGCATGATGCGTAGTCAAATCCCCAGCTTCAGATTACCAGAATCCGTACTTAACGAAGAGGTGAATTATATTCTCGATATGGGCGTCCACACCCATTTTCGCCAGCGAGTTGATAGTCTGGCTAGTGTGATGAATGAAGGGTATGACGCCATCTTCATCGGTACTGGCGCACCAAAAGGTAAAGACTTAAAACTGCCTGGCCGCAACGAGGGTGCTGATAATATTCACATCGGTGTCGAATGGTTGGCCAGTGTCGCTTTTGGTCACACCAAAAGTATTGGTAAGCGCGTCGTTGTACTCGGCGGTGGTAACACGGCCATGGACTGCTGTCGTACCGCGAAACGTCTTGGCGGCGATCAGGTTACGGTTACTGTACGCAGCCCATTCAGCACGATGAAAGCCTCGCCCTGGGAAATCGAAGATGCACAACATGAAGGCATTCCCATCCTCGACTGTCATGCCCCATTGGAATTTGTTGTCGATAACGGCAAATTGGTTGGCGTTCGCTTTGAGAAAGTGGTGGCCGAATTTGACGCCAGCGGCAAACGCAAATTAGTGCCTACAGGCGAGGCACCGGTATTGATTGAATGTGACGATGTGTTGGTCGCCGTAGGTCAAACCAACAGTTTTCCTTGGATCGAACGGGATTTAGGCATCAACTTCAATGAGTGGGATATGCCCGAGGTAGACAAAGCGACTTTTCAAACCACCAATCAGCAAGTTTTCATTGGTGGTGACGCCGCATTCGGTCCGGAAAATGTGATTACCGCGGTTGCTCAAGGGCATCAAGCGGCTATCTCCATTGACTTGCACTGCCAACAGCAGAATATCAATGACCGGCCGGCACCGGGAAGCAACCTTGTCAGCCAAAAAATGGGAATTCACGAGTGGAGCTATGATAGCCAAGTAGAGGACGATGCACGCTACAAAGTGCCACTGATAGCCACCGATAAAGCGTTAGCTGATCTGCACCAGGAAGTCGAGCTGGGCTTTGACCCGCAACTGGCGTTAAAAGAAGCGGAGCGATGCCTAAATTGCGATGCCCAAACCATTTTCACTGCAGAAAACTGCATAGAATGTGACGCCTGTATCGATATTTGTCCGACAGATTGTCTCACCATGACAATGGATGCTGAAGAGTCGCAATTGCGTCAGCAGTTAACAGCGCCAGCCAACAATACCGATCAACTACTCTATGTATCGGATCAGTTAAAAACTGAGCGAGTGATGGTGAAAGATGAAGATGTTTGCCTCCACTGCGGTCTGTGTGCTGAACGCTGTCCAACCGCTGCCTGGGATATGCAAAAATTTACTTATCAAGTCACCAAAGCGGGTAATCTATGTCAACTGTAACTAATAACATCAACAAAAAACAGCGCAAGCAACCTGCAGCCATTAGCGCTGTCAATGAAATTGTCGTTAAGTTCGCCAATGTCAATGGCACCGGTTCTGCCAGCGCCAACAATCTGTTCGCCAAAGCGATTTTCCGCATGGGTATTCCGGTGTCGCCAAAGAATATCTTTCCCTCTAACATTCAAGGGCTACCAACCTGGTATGAAGTAAGAATCAGCGAAAAAGGGTATTTGGCGGCACGAGAAGGCGTCGACCTGATGGTATCCGTCAACCCGCAAAGCATGCCCAAGGACGTGTTGGAAGTGGTTCCGGGCGGCTACTTTGTTTACGATTCTTCCAAACCGATTGATTTACGACTCATTCGTGATGATATCAACTACATTGGCATTCCATTTACTCAGATTTGTCACAGTGAATATAGCAATGCCCGCCAACGGCAATTATTTAAGAATATTATCTATGTCGGCAGCTTGTCCGCCCTACTCGACATCGAATTCGATGTCCTGACCGATATGGTGTCCGCGCAATTTAAAGGCAAAGAAAAATTGATTGCTCCCAATATCCGCGCTTTGGAACTGGGCTATCAGTATGCCAGCAACCATTTTTCCTGCCCTCTCGGTATTCGTGTAAAACGTTGTGACGGTATCGGCAATAAAATTTTAATCGACGGCAACACTGCCGCCGGTTTAGGTGCGCTCTACGCTGGCGCGACAGTTGCCGCATGGTACCCGATAACGCCCTCGACTTCTGTGGTCGAAGCGTTTGAAAAATACGCCAACCGAATGCGTATCGATCCGGTCAGCGGCGATAAAAATGTTGCTGTAGTGCAGGCGGAAGACGAATTGGCAGCTATTGGTATCGCCATTGGCGGTGGCTGGAATGGTGCGCGCTCATTCACCGCTACCAGTGGTCCCGGCATTTCGCTGATGAGCGAATTTCTGGGTCTAGCCTATTTCGCCGAACTACCTGTCGTGTTAATTGATGTTCAGCGGGCAGGACCATCGACGGGCATGCCCACCCGCAATCAGCAATCGGATATCCTGGCTTGTGCCTATGCATCTCATGGCGATACCAAACATATTCTGCTGTTGCCCTCTGATCCGAAAGAGTGTTTTGATATGACAGCCCAAGCTTTTGATGTCGCCGAACGTGTCCAGACACCTGTAATTGTAGTCTCAGATCTGGACATCGGCATGAACGATACCATCAGTGAACCGTTGTCCTGGGACGATAATCGCCGCTACGACCGTGGTAAGGTATTTACGAAGAGCGAACTGGATAATATGACGGAAAAATTTGGCCGTTATCTGGATGTCGACGGAGATGGCATTTGTTATCGTACCTATCCCGGCACCCATGCTACCAAAGGGTCATTTTTTACCCGCGGCACCTCTCGTGACCCCTATGCCATATATACTGAAGATGGTTCGGTTTATCAGGAAAATATGGAACGACTGTTACGCAAATTCGCCAACTCAGTGGCGTATTTGCCAGCACCTGAATCCTTTCCGAGTGGTCAAAAAAATTGTCGCGATGGCGTTATTTGCTACGGCTCCAGCCGTCCCGCTATGCTTGAAGCCATGGACCAGTTAGCGGAAGACAATATGGCGATGGACGGTTTATGCATTAAGGCCTTCCCGTTTGCCGAAAGCATTAAACTCTTCATCGAACAACATGACCGCATATTTGTTATCGAGCAAAATCGCGATGCGCAAATGCGCACGCTATTAGTCAATGAGTTGCAAATACATCCTGGCAAATTACTGTCAGTACTGCATTATCTTGGCAGTCCAATCACGGCTAAGAGCATTGTCGACAAGATAATGGAAAAAATTAATGGACAGTGCGATCAGCAGCAGTTTGCCTCACCAGCAAACTAGTCGTTACCAACAGCAAGAGAATCTGTAGATGAGTTTTATCCGACCTAACTTTCAACACCCAGAAACACCCACCAATAAACTGGGCTACACTCGAAAAGATTATGAAGGCAGTATTTCCACGCTATGCGCCGGCTGTGGTCATGACTCGATTAGCGCGGCGATTATCAACGCCTGTTTTGATATGTCTATCGAGCCTCATAGGGTAGCAAAATTATCCGGTATCGGTTGTTCATCAAAAACACCGACCTACTTTTTAGGCAACTCCCACGGGTTCAATTCAGTTCATGGGCGTATGCCGTCTGTGACCACCGGCGCCAACCTGGCAAACCGTGATTTACTTTATATAGGCGTTTCCGGAGATGGTGATTCTGCGTCTATTGGTTTAGGTCAGTTCTGTCACGCAATGCGACGCAATTTGAATATGCTCTACATGGTGGAAAATAATGGTTGTTACGGTCTCACCAAAGGGCAAAATTCGGCCACTACCGACTACGAATCCACCAATAAAGCGGGTGTACTAAATATGTACGAACCGATTGACTTGGTCAGTTTGGCGTTACAATTAGGGGCGACCTTCGTAGCCCGCAGCTTTTCCGGCGACAAAGCGCAACTCGAACCGCTGATCAAAGCGGCAATATCCCATCATGGTTTTGCCTTCGTTGATGTTATTTCTCCTTGCGTCACCTTTAACAACAACCCAGGCTCCAAAAAGAGTTATGAGTTTGTACGCGAACACTGTGAAGCCACATCAACTATTGATTTCATCCCGATGGAAGAGGAAATAACCACGGAATATGAGGCCGGATCCACTCAAGCGGTAACACTGCACGACGGTTCTGTCATTCACCTGCGTAAATCTCAATCCGATATGGATATTCACGACCGCAGCGCGGCCATCAGCGCCGTCAATGCAGCTGCCAAAAGAGAAGAAATTTTAACCGGTTTACTCTATGTCGACCCCGATCCCTTTGACTTACACGACATCATTAAAACGACGGGAAAACCCCTAAATAGTCTCGACGAAGCAGCGCTCTGCCCGGGCAATAAAGTACTGCGGTCCATCAACGAGACTTTTCGCTAGCGTAATCGGTGGAACGTTAAAGAGCGTGATTTCACTCCCAAGACCTCTTTCAACATTATGCCTTTCTATTCATTGCCGACTGCCAGAGAATAACCCGCTTCAAAGACAGCCCCTGGTTCTAAAACGATGATCCCTTCTTTATTCTCAAAAGAGCCATCATCGGATGCCGACGAATCATTGCCATACCAAGGCTCCAAACACAGAAATGGCGACGATTTTCCCCGTCGATAGGGCGTCCAAATACCGAAGTGGGTAAACCCGTTAAAATGGAGTTTGATAACACCGCTACTGATTGAATTTCTTAGAGTCACGGCGTTCAAGGAAGAAGGTAATCGAAACTGTATACAGTCGTCCTTGAACATGTTGGAATTTAGTCTTAGTTCGGATTTCCCATCGATGAGCGTTTCACTCAGTCCATTTCTCAACCCGTCCTCGTTGAGAAAGAGGCGCTCTACAGTGATCGGACGTTGGAAGTCCATAATCATCGAATCTACGCTGATACTTTCTCTATCAGAGGGGAACGGGAACACCAAAGCGGGATGAGCACCTATGGAAAACGGCAAGCATTCATCTCCTGGGTTCTCAACTTCCCACCCTATGTGTAATGCATCATCTCGTAACTGAAAAGTAATTGTGAGAATAAAATCAAATGGATAATTTTCCAAAACCCACGAACGGCGATCAGCGGATAAATATTCGGGCTTTAACTGGAATTTTAAGTGCTCATCAGATGACTGGACCAAATTGAAAACCTGGTCCCTGACGAAACCATGCTTGGTCATTTTATAGACTCTACCTCTCCAGGAGTACGCGCCATCAGGAACGCGCCCTATAATTGGAAATAACAGCGGAGAGCTTTTACCCCACCACGCCGAATCGCCCGACCAAATATATTCTTTGCCATGAGTGAGAAGAGACGTTAACTCGGCACCCTTTGCATCGACTGCGATGCGGTATTTCTCATTAACTAGATGGTGAATAGTCATAAATCTGATAACCACTGGCGGGTAGAGGCTCGCCATCTAATAGCACTTGCGTATCTGAAGCCATCTGTAAACGCCCATTGGCGAACCAATCAACTGCCATAGGATAGATACAATGCTCTTGCTGTTGAACGCGCTGCTTTAGGCTAGCGGCGTTGTCTTCAGCAGTAACGGGAATTACCGCTTGAATAATAGCGGGACCACCATCCAATTGTTCGGTGACAAAATGGACAGTGACACCATGTTGTTTTTCACCGGCGTCCAGCACCCGCTGATGGGTGTTGAGCCCAGGATACTTGGGCAACAGTGAAGGATGAATATTCAGCATACGCCCTTTGTAGTGACGCACGAATGGTGATGTTAAGACACGCATAAAACCTGCCAAAACAAGGAGATCCGGCTTATAACCTTCGACGATAGAGAGCAATTGATGGTCAAACTCTTCACGGCTGGGATAGACTTGATGATCCAGACATTGAGTGGCGATACCTGCCTTTGTGGCTCTCACCAAACCGAACGCATCGGCGCGATTACTGATCACGGCACAGATATCGATAGACAAATTTCTCTTTTGTCGACCATCTATTAACGATTGCAAGTTAGACCCGTTACCGGATATCAGTACTACCGTGCGGCAACTATCCTGTCTAAACATTTTCGCTTAAATAGTGTCCAGATCAGTTACAATTAGATTAAGTAACAGTGGGGTTAAATAGTAGTTAGAACGATTTGTTCAGCATCGTCTTTAACCGGCTCAATATGTCCCAGAACCCATGCTTGCTCGTTCATTTGATGCAATAAATTGAGTGCCTGCTGTAAGTCTTTTTCGGCAACACAAGCAACCATGCCGACACCACAGTTGAATGTGCGGTACATTTCATTGATGTCCACATGACCTGTCTGCTGCAGCCATTGGAAAATCGTTGGCATTTGCCAGCTATTGGTGTCAATTACTGCACGGGTATTGGCAGGCAACATACGGGGAATATTTTCCAGTAACCCTCCACCGGTAATATGAGCCAACCCGCGTACAGGCAGTTGCTTAATCAGCGACAACACCGACTGAACGTAGATACGAGTAGGTTGCAGTAAGCTGGCTGCCATCATATCTCCTTTCAGCTCATGACTGATGTCAACGCCACTGGTTGCAATGATTTTGCGAATCAATGAGTAACCGTTAGAGTGGGGGCCGTTGGAGGCCAAACCAATAAGAATATCTCCAGCCACAATCATACTGCCATCGATGATGTCACTCTTCTCGACAACGCCGACACAAAAGCCCGCTAAATCATAGTCTTCATCAATATACATGCCCGGCATTTCAGCGGTTTCACCACCGACTAGCGCACAACCGGCCTGCTGGCAGCCATCACCAATACCTTTGACTACCGCAGCGGCGATATCTATATTGAGTTTGCCGGTGGCATAATAATCGAGAAAGAGAAGCGGCTCAGCACCAGTAACCAGCAGGTCGTTGACACACATAGCTACCAGATCGATGCCTATCGTATCGTGCTTTTGCAGTTCCATCGCCAACTTCAGTTTAGTGCCAACACCATCGGCGCCGGTTACCAACACCGGTTGACGATAGCCAGAGGGTAATTCGCACAGAGCGCCAAACCCACCGAGACCTGACAGTACCTCGGGCCGTCGAGTACGCTTGGCGACTGCTTTAATTCGGTCGACCAGCGCCTTACCTGCATCGATATCGACACCGGCATCTTTATAGCTTAGTGAAGCAGAGGAATTTTCAGTGTCATTCATAATTTAGTTATGCATTATTGAGAGTGAACTTAAATTGACCAACATTGTATCAGCTTTATGGAATAATAGGGCCTGTCGAAAATTACCATTTTATGATTACATAAGTGAAGCTA
>CAZEUZ010000021.1:0-9302 GCA_964515805.1 uncultured Cellvibrionaceae bacterium
GTCCGAAACGCTCAGCCAAAGGATAT
The DNA here is from genome assembly GCA_964515805.1 of uncultured Cellvibrionaceae bacterium. Lineage (GTDB taxonomy): Bacteria > Pseudomonadota > Gammaproteobacteria > Pseudomonadales > Cellvibrionaceae > CAZEUZ01. Next base: position 27 of record CAZEUZ010000021.1, read on the forward strand.
AAATGTTTGTACCGAGTTGAAGCGCCACCGCCATGATGCAGCCAGATTAACAATGGTTTAGGTTTTTCAAGTTCGACACTATCAGGAATCACTAATACTCCGTCACGCCACCAAAACTCCCGATTTACCCACCGCCACCCCCCCAGCCCAAGAGGATGTATCCCTGAAGACATCAAATGTTCTGACGCAGGAAGAGCCTGAACAGATGGAGAGATTTGATATCGATCCTCTGTTCGTAGACTGAACCATAATAGAGCTATTGCCGTGAATAATATTATTATGAATAACCAAAAAATTAATCTACTGAGTGTTGATTGCTCCGAGTTAAGTGGCACGGGCCGCTTTGATGTCATACTGTCACCTTAGAGGAACTACTTAAACTGAATATTATAGATAATCAGCCGATTCTTAAGTCAATCTAAACTTCTACAAGTTACAAAATCAAAAACGAATTTCATGCTGAACCCAAAAATTATGGATATCGCAGCTTATTAGCCGCATAATAATAAAGCGTTAAATAATGAAATAGAAGTCGGGCATGAGCAAGAAAGAGAGACATAAGGAAGTTAAAAAGAGGAATTAAACACAACTATGGTAACTGAACGCAAAGAACCCACTGTTTCATCCGTATTGAGTTCAAAGGATGATGTGGCAAGCAAGCCTTCCCGAAGGCCGATCAGCCCACAACCACAAGTTATCGAAAAAAAAATATCGTCGATCAGTACATGGATAGCCTTATTACTTGCTGCGATTGCTGTCGGCATTGCAGGAATGGGTTATATTCAGTTAATGCAAGCGCAAGTCACGTTGCAAGAACAACGAACACAACTAAAGAACCAACAAGGGCGCATTGTAGAACTAGAAAATCAATTGGCGCTATCTGACGATGAATCTGCTCAATCGCTGGTAGCAATTAGCGCCAGATTAAAGGAAGCGAATTCGGAGATTCGAAAACTCTGGGGAGTTTCCTACGACACCAATCGCAAGGCGATAAAAGCCAATAAAACCGACATCGCCTCTCACACAAAAAACTATCAGACGTTGAATAAAACGCTGCAAACACAACAAATGACATTGAACAATAATGATCAGCGTTTATCAGAGCAGGAATTATTAATACGCACTTTACGTGAAAGACTGGACGAGCAAATAAAAAGCCTTAAATTAGACGTGACGGATAACGCAAAGCGCACAGGGAGCAACGAAGAAGCCATTAAAGCTTTTGATATTTTTAGACGAAGCGTTAGCCGTGATTTATTGCAAATCAAACAACAACTCAAACCATCGGTGGCCAGGTAAATCCCGTTAATTTATTCCTGTTTTTCATCATTATTGAAGTATTCATTGCATTAGAGAGCAAATTATGACCATTGTTATTCAACAAGATGATCTGATCGAAAGCATTACTGACGCACTGCAATTTATTTCTTACTACCATCCATTGGATTTTATCCAGGCAGTGCATCAAGCCTATCAAAAAGAGGCCAACCCCGCCGCTAAAGACGCTATGGCGCAAATCCTTATCAATTCACGCATGTGTGCTCAGGGCCACCGCCCTATCTGTCAAGATACCGGCATAGTCACCGTCTTTATCGATGTAGGTATGAAAGTGCAGTTTGAGGGCAATCTCAGTTTGGAGGATATGATCAATGAAGGTGTACGCCGCGCCTATAAACATCCCGATAATGTTCTGCGAGCCTCTATCTTGGCCGATCCAGATGGCGCAAGAAGAAATACAGGAGACAACACCCCCGCTGTGATCAACTACAAAATCGTGCCAGGCGATAAAGTCGAGGTGCATGTAGCCGCCAAAGGAGGCGGCAGTGAGGCCAAATCGAAATTCGCCATGTTGAATCCGTCGGATTCTGTTGTCGAATGGGTACTAAATGTCGTGCCCACTATGGGTGCCGGCTGGTGTCCGCCCGGCATCTTGGGTATTGGCATCGGTGGCACTGCCGAAAAGGCCATGTTATTGGCAAAAGAATCTTTAATGGAACCGGTCAATATCCAGGATTTGCAGGCCAAGGGCGCAACTAATCGAGCCGAGGAGTTGCGGCTTGAGCTATACGATAAAGTCAATCGACTGGGTATTGGCGCTCAGGGTTTAGGTGGTTTAACCACTGTGCTGGACGTCAAGGTAAAGGATTTTCCTACTCATGCGGCCAACAAAGCCGTAGCGATCATCCCCAATTGTGCAGCAACCCGGCACGCACATTTTAGATTGGATGGTTCCGGCCCAGCGCGGCAGACGCCACCGAATATTGACGACTGGCCGGAGGTCACCCGCGAAGTAGGAGAAGATACGCGCCGCGTCAATCTAAATACAGTAGAACCTGAAGACGTACTTGAATGGCGCCCAGGTGAAACTTTATTGTTATCCGGAAAATTGCTAACCGGCCGTGATGCCGCTCACAAGCGAATTTTAACTATGCTGGAAAAAGGAGAAGAACTACCAGTCGACTTAAAAGGACGTTTTATCTACTACGTAGGGCCGGTGGATCCGGTTCGCGAAGAAGTGGTGGGTCCCGCGGGACCCACCACTGCAACTCGCATGGACAAGTTTACCCGTACTCTATTAGAACAAACTGGATTACTGGGCATGGTGGGTAAAGCTGAACGTGGGTCTGAAGCGATTGCCGCTATCAAAGATAATCAAGCGGTTTACCTAATGGCCGTGGGCGGTGCTGCTTATTTGGTCTCCCAAGCTATCATTGCGGCCAAAGTAGTCGGCTTTGAAGATTTGGGAATGGAGGCTATCTACGAGTTCGAAGTCAAAGACATGCCGGTCACTGTCGCCGTGGATGCCAAAGGCGAATCTGTGCATCAAACAGGGCCTGAAATCTGGAAAGCCAAAATTGAAGAAGGCGTACTTGAGCTTAAGTGAATCACGATACCAACAAAACAGCATCAACACTCTACTGGCACGATTATGAAACCTGGGGTGCGTCACCTGCTCAAGATAAACCGTCACAATTTGCCGGTATTCGTACCGACGAAAATCTGAACATTATTGGTGAACCGGAAAGCTTTTACTGCCGACCAACCAGTGATTGCCTGCCTCATCCGGAAGCGTGCTTAATTACCCAAATAACACCGCAAAAGGCGCTTACCGAAGGCCTTGCCGAACCTGATTTTATTGACAGAGTGCACGAGCAATTGGCTCAATCGGGTACTTGTGGCGTTGGCTACAACAGTATTCGCTTTGACGATGAAATCACTCGCAATGCGCTTTTTCGCAATTTCTATGACCCCTATGAACGTGAGTGGCGGAACGGTAATTCACGCTGGGATATTATCGATATGGTGCGTTTAACCTACGCGCTCAGGCCAGAAAATATCGAGTGGCCACAGACGAATGGAATGCCCAGTTTTAAGTTGGAAGTGCTCAGCAACGCCAATGGTATAGAACATAACAGCGCACACGATGCATTAGCTGATGTTTATGCCACCATTGCGCTGGCAAAACTGATTCGCCTGAATCAGCCAAAACTCTATGATTACGCCTATAGTTTGCGTGATAAACGCCGGGTGGCAACTTATATTGATTTGGACAATCGCAAACCGTTATTACATGTTTCCTCAAGATTTGCCACTATTCATGGCTGCGCGGCTTTGGTCGCACCATTGGCTCAACATCCACATAATAAAAATAGTATTATTTGTTATAACTTGGCGATCGACCCCGAACCTCTAATAAATCTTTCTGCAGATCAAATCAGAGAACGTGTATTCAGCAAGGCTGGTGAACAGGAATACAAAGAGGGAATGGAGCACATTCCATTAAAGGAAATCCATCTCAACAAATCGCCGATGGTTGTTACGCCAAAAATGTTGACATCCGACAATGCCAAGCGTTTACAAATTAATAAAGATTTGTGCGAACGACACTGGCAGCAATTGCGCAACGCAGATATTGCCAATAAGTTGGCAGAAGTTTTCCAAGATACTCGCCCAGCTAATAAAGATCCTGAACAACAATTATATGATGGGTTTATCAATGATCATGATCGATCACTACTGATGGAAATACGCCGAGCACAACCAGATCAACTGTCCCAATTTACGCAACGTTTAAGTGACAAACGACTGCAAGTACTGTTATTTCGCTACCGAGCCCGCCACTATCCGCAAACGTTAAATGCCGAAGAACGTGAGTACTGGGACGAATGGCGCTACCAACGTTTAACCAATCCCGATTATGGCGCCAGCATCACCCTCAACGATTATTTTGAGTGCTTAGATGGGCTGCAACAGCAAGCTAGTAGCAATCAAGGAGTATTAAAAGCGCTCTATGAATACGGTGACAGCTTGCTGGCTTAATGAAACGTTAAATTAAGCAGCTCTCTTCGAATTATTGCGTTTTGCACCGCCATGTTTTGAACTATTACGTTTCGCATTTTTGTCTTTGTAGGATGACGGGATCGTTGCGCCGTTACTTTTCCGTCTGTTTTTAAATCGTCGATTTTTGTTGTCTCTATCTACCTTTGGACGTTTGGCATTAGGATTGAGTAACCGGTCAATCGCTTCCCATTTACGCTTATCAGCAGGAGTGACAAGGTTTAGGGCGCAACCTTCCGCACCGGCTCTCGCGGTTCTTCCAATGCGGTGAATATAATCTTCTGCACATTGAGGCAAATCGTAGTTGATTACATGTTCAATATGGGGAATATCCAAACCACGTGCGGCAACGTCAGTTGCGACAAGAATACGGTATTTCTTATTGCGAAAAGCAAGGATGACGCGATCGCGTTTATTTTGCCTCAAATCACCGTGGATAGCATCGGCGTCATAGCCCTCTTTAGACAGTCTTTTAGCCATTTTTTCCGTGTTGTATTTGGTTTTGACAAACACGATGATTGAACCTTGGCGCTCATCAATTTGAGACAGTAAATGAGGGTATTTCTCAGACTCAGTGACACGTACAATATCTTGTTTGATGTTAGCAGCAGGTGAGGATGTCGGGCTAACCGACACCTGCGCAGGTTCCTTCAGGTATTTTCCTGCAATACGGACAATATTTTTTGGCAATGTTGCCGAAAATAGCAAAGTCTGGCGCTCTCTAGCCATGTGGTTTATCACATTTTCAACCTGTTCGGTAAAACCCATATCGAGCATACGGTCGGTTTCATCTAACACTAGAAAATCAGTTCGGTTCAATACTAAACTTCTGCGTTTGAGATGATCGTTGATGCGGCCGGGCGTGCCAACGATAACCTGCGGATGATTGCGCAGCTGCTTTAATTGTTTGGGCATGGGTTCACCACCGATCAACAACACTGAACCAACTTTAGATTTTCTACCCAACATGGCTCGCAATTGATTCATCACCTGAGTGGCGAGTTCGCGCGTAGGGGTCATTACCAATGCCGAACTGTTAGGATTTGACAGTACTTTGACAATCAATGGAATAGCAAAAGCAGCAGTTTTACCGGTTCCGGTCTGTGCGGAGCCCAATATATCTTTGCCTTGCAATGCCAAGGGGATAGCCTCTGCCTGAATCGGTGTGGGTTCATTGAATTGCATATGACCTAAGGTCTGCAACAACACTTGCGGCAGATCCATTTCTTGAAATGTTTTCATATTTTCCTTGGGATAAAAAGCAAGTGGCGCCACTGTTAGAGCGGTGATGTTACTTGCTTTAGATGATTAGTTGATATTTTTGGAGGGATTACGTATTCAGCAACTGAATGTTAACAGCAGAAGTTTTGCCGTCTTTACTCTCAAGATCGTACGATACTTTTTGATTATCTTCCAAGTCATTCAAACCGGAATTTTTCACTGCATTAAGATGAACAAAAACATCCTTCGAGCCATCGTCAGGTTCAATGAAGCCATAACATTTCGTGGTGTTGAACCACTTTACGGTGCCATTTGCCATAATGTTTCCTTTAGCGTTAATTACGTAATTTGAGAGTATTCATCTGAAACTACTATAGACTAATAAAGCTATTTGACTCGCTCTGGTTCAAACGCTTGGAATCGACAGTTGGGACTTTCAGGAGACTTTTTGCAAGACACGCTGATTGAGAATTAACTTTTTCAGCAAGGCCAATGAAAACTCTGGTGTAGCTTATAACCCATAAAAAAATGGAACGCAAGAAATAGCTTACCTAAAACAGGGTGACCTTGTTAAAAAATAGGGCTTAACGACAGCACAGTTCGGTATCTTTTTATACCTTAGACCCTAACCGTGACTCGTCGACGATAATTTTTGGCTGACTGTGTCTTGCTTTATTCGTTTTTTTATTGACTGATGAATGCCCTTAGCATCCAGACCAATAGAAGCAAGTAATTCGTCCCTTTTGCCATGTTCAATATAGCGGTCAGGTAAACCTAAATGCAGAACAGCTTGCTCGATACCTCGGCTCACAAGATATTCACTGACAGAACTGCCAGCACCGCCTGCAATCGCATTATCTTCCACTGTAACTAGCAAGCTGTGCCGGCTGGCCAAAGCTTCTATGGCCATTTCATCCAAGGGTTTTACCCAGCGCATATCGCAGACAGTAGCATCAAGTAATTTGGCTGCTTCCATGACTTGATTAAGCAAGGCACCAAAATTTAATATGGCAACACATTGTCCTTGACGTTTGAGTTGACTTTCACCCACAGGTAATAGCTTCATTTTTTGCTCTACGTCGACACCCACCCCTTTACCTCTTGGGTAGCGCACGGCAGCCGGACCACTATACTGATAGGCGGTATACAATAATTGCCGGCATTCGTTCTCGTCACTGGGCGTGGCAATCACCATGTTGGGAATACAACGCAAAAAGGTAAGATCGAAACTACCGGCATGGGTAGGGCCATCCTCGCCAATGACACCGGCGCGATCAATACCAAAAGTCACATCGAGATTCTGTATGGCAATGTCGTGTATCAGTTGATCATATGCTCGCTGTAAAAATGTGGAGTAAATAGCAACTACCGGCTTACTGCCTTCGCAAGCGAGTCCCGCAGCCAAAGTCAGGGCGTGTTGTTCGGCAATCGCTACGTCGTGGAAACGCTCACTAAAGTGTTGGGAAAATGCAACCATACCTGAGCCTTCAGTCATGGCAGGTGTAATCGCCACCAGTCTCTGGTCTTGTTCGGCCATATCACAAAGCCATTGCCCAAACACCTGTTGATATTTGGGGACCGGTTTTGATTCCGGTAATTTAGCCTCGGTCTGATTGACAGCGATACTGATTTTTGGTCGCGGCTCTATCTTATCCAGTTTATCGAGTGCGTGATAACCGACGGGATCTTTTTCAGCCGGTTCGAAACCTTTCCCTTTTTGGGTGACAACATGCAATAGTTTAGGGCCTTTGAGGCTTTTCAACTTATTAAAATAATAAACGAGATTAAGTAAATCATGGCCGTTAATAGGCCCCACGTAGTTAAAGCCTATCTCTTCAAACAACGTACCCGGGGAGACTAATCCTTTGACATGTTCTTCAGTGCGGCGGGCAAATTCCCAAGCTTGAGGTATTTTAGTTAACACTCGCTTGCTGTTCTCACGAAGGGCGTTGTAGAACTGGCTGGCCCAGATTCTGGAGAAATAGGTAGCCAACCCACCTACATTACGGGAGATGGACATATTGTTATCATTGAGGATGACCAGTAAGTCCTGTTCCGTATGAGCGGCGTGATTTAACGCCTCAAAGGCCATTCCAGCCGTCATAGCACCATCACCAATGATTGCGACGTGCTTGCGGTCACTACCAGCTAGATCGCTGCCTAAAGCCATACCGAGCGCTGCACTGATAGACGTGCTCGAATGGCCTACGCCAAAGGTATCGCAGTCACTTTCAGATCGCTTGGGAAACCCCGACAACCCCTTGCTTTGTCGTATAGTAAGCATTTGCTCACGTCTTCCCGTAAGTATTTTATGAGGATAAGTTTGGTGGCCTACATCCCAAATGAGCCGATCTGCAGGCGTATTGTAGGCGTAATGTAGCGCTATGGTCAGTTCCACCACGCCTAGGCCGGCACCAAAGTGACCACCGGTTTGGCCCACACAGAACAACAGATATTGCCGCAATTGATTGGCTACTTCTGGGAGTTGGGCCTTATCGAGTTTGCGTAAATCTGCAGGGCTGTCTATTGTGTCCAACAGCGGTGTTTTCGGTCTTGTCAGGGGTATATCGCTACACATAGCAGTCTATATCTTACGCTGTAATGAGTTTTCTTTGTATTAACCGGCGGCTATTGTAGGGCTACCGCTCTGAAATGGCTACATTGACCTAGTACATTTCTGTTCATTGTCGACTCTATCTGTTATCAATATTTACGATTGACTATATAGTTTGACAACTGACGCAAATAATCAGCACGGCCACCAAAATCGACAAGGGCATCCAGTGATTGTTGATGCAGAGATTGCGCCTTTTTTCTAGCTTCATCCAGGCCGAGAAGAGAAACATAGGTAGGTTTATTCAGCACCTTGTCGGCACCCTGTCTTTTACCTAAAGTCATTGTATCGGCAGTGGTATCGAGAATGTCATCTTGTACTTGAAATGCAAGCCCGATTGCTTTTGCGTAGCGTGTCAGTGCCTGCAGCTGTTTTTCAGAAGCCATGGCCGCAATGGCGCCCAAACAGACGCTAGCGACAATTAATGTGCCGGTTTTGTAGTTGTGCATTTGTTCCAGTTCAGCTAGCGACAGCTGTTGTTCTACTGCAGCTAAGTCAATGGACTGTCCTGCCACCATGCCGCTACCGCCGGCAGCTATGGCTAAACGATGTACCATCTTCAACACAATAGCACTGTCCAGCTGATTGATGTTCGACAAGCTTTCAAATGCCAGCGCCTGCAATGCATCGCCGGCTAAAATCGCAGTGGATTCGTTAAATGCCTTGTGACAAGCTGGTATACCGCGGCGTAGATCATCATTATCCATAGCAGGCAGATCGTCGTGAATCAGGCTGTAGGAGTGGATACATTCGACTGCTGCAGCGACCGAATCTACTGATGAGTTGACGCTTCCAAAACAGTAGAAACTAGCGTAGACCAAAGCTGGCCGCAATCGCTTGCCGCCATTCATTAAGCTGTAGTCAATGGCCTGCCGTAACTGCTTGTCAGCAATATGATTAGATACAAGCTCCCTTAAATGCTGGTTAACCCGCTGTCGGGAGGCATCTAAAAACGGTTTGAGAGACAAACAGTGCTATCCTTTATTGACAATATCTTCGCTACCATCATCTTGAAAGTCGGTTAACTTTAAGTCATCCCCTTGGCCTGTCAATAAACTAATTTTTTGTTCTGCCTCATCCAATTTACTGTTACATTCACGGGT
>CAZEUZ010000022.1:0-5010 GCA_964515805.1 uncultured Cellvibrionaceae bacterium
TCCCACCAAGTCCAGTGCGCGATAGCGATCGTCGATGGCGACAACCAATAATTTTGCCTCCCTGATACCCGCATTATCTAACAAATCTGGCCGCGTAGCGTCGCCGTACCAGGTTTTTATATTCACCTTGCTGAGATTATCGATCACTGCCGCTGAATAATCGAGCACGACGGTGTGTATATCGTTCGCTACTAGCAGCCGATTGACAATCTGCCCAAAACGACCGATACCGGCAATAATAACGGGTCCTTGATCATCAATATCATCCGCCTCAGGGACATCGGCATTATGTCGATAAAACCGTGTGATTAATTTATCAAATAAAATAAAGAGTAATGGGGTTAAAAACATGGTTATCGCGATAATAGGCGATAAAATATCTGCTATCGTCTGCGGTAACACCTTATGTTGAACGGCAAAACTCAACAATACAAAACCAAATTCACCCGCTTGAGAAAGACTTAGAGTAAACAGCCAACCATCATTGCGTTTTATCCTAAATAATTGGGCAAGAAAAAAGAGAACGGCGCCCTTAAGTAGAAAGACACCGCTAACCGCTGCAACAAAAATCCATACATTGTTTGCGATAACACTGAAATTGATGCCTGCGCCAACGGTAATAAAAAATAGGCCCAATAACAGGCCTTTGAACGGTTCGATATTGGTTTCCAGCTCATGGCGAAATTCACTGTTCGCCAGCACTACACCGGCAAGAAAAGTTCCCAGGGCAGGGGATAAACCTACTAAACTCATTAAAGCCGCTATGCCAATAACTAGCAGCAATGCTGTGGCAGTAAACATTTCCCGCAAGCCTGTGTTAGCGATAAAACGGAATAGAGGGCGACTCAGAAATTGACCACCTAAAATCACTGTGGCAATAGATCCCAAAACAACTAGCGCGTATAGCCAGCCCGACAAATGTGATGTCAAATCGATAGATTCGTGATGCTCATCCACTACTACTGTGCCGGTAGATACAAATTCCTGCAGTGCCAATAGTGGAATAAAAGCCAGCATGGGGATAACTGCGATATCTTGAAACAACAACACGGAAAAAGCCGCTTTGCCGCCTTCAGTTTTTGCGAGACCTTTTTCTTGAAAGGTTTGCAATACAATGGCCGTAGAGGAAAGCGACAGGATCAAACCGATAGTCAGCGATACATTCCAGTGGTATCCGAATGATAGGCAGATACCGGTAATCAATAGGCAACTCAGTGTGATTTGGAGGCCACCGAGACCCACTAACTTGTGACGTAGCCCCCACAGCATTCTGGGTTCCAGTTCCAGACCCACTAGAAACAGCATCATAACTACGCCGAATTCCGCAAAGTGTTGAATGGTGATGGTTTCCGAACCGACAAGCCCTGTAATGGGCCCAATAACCACGCCGGCGATTAAATAACCCAATACCGAACCTAATCCCAGCCGCTTGGCAATAGGTACGGTGATGACGGCAGCGCACAAATAGATAAAGGCTTGAATAAAATAAAGCGTCATAATTTATCCACGAATCAGTTGGCCGAGATCATCGCTCAGGTGCTCGAAAGCTTGTGCCTGATTAAAATTAAAGGTCCCTTTAAGAAACGCGTGTAATAATTGACGCCATTGTTCAATATGGCATTTAAGCCGCCCCTCATCCACTGCAGTCCTCGCAGCGAATAGCGCCAAGGGTGGAATAAAATGCATCTGACAAAAATAAGCTGTTTGTTCAATTGGGCGTAGTAGTTCGCGAATGGTGAAGTGATTGTAGCCATCCTGACGATAGATTTTTTCGGCCCCTCCTGTACTGATCACCGGCAATAAGTACTTGCCTTTCAATACATCGCCATTTTTGCCGTAGGCGAAATCGTACTCCAATACCAAATCCATCCAATCTTTCAACAACGCAGGCGTTGAATACCAGTACAATGGGAACAAGAAAATAATTATATTGTGTCGGCGCAATCTTTCCTGTTCTAATCTAATATCGATATCGTGTTTAGGGTATAACGCATACAGATCAACACAGGTGATGCCATCAATGGCAGAGGCAGCTTGGAATATAGGAAGATTAACTTCGGAACGATCCTGGGCGGGGTGTGCAAAAAGAAGCAATATTTTATTTGTTTGCATGATTATAATTCTGATTGTAATAACAGCGTTATTGTAACTGGCTTTACCGTCGTTTTAGAATGGCAAGATGGCAAGAATAGAAGCACTGTAGAATGTCACAAACAAGGTGGATAAAACCTGGCTTGGCTATTGGTATTTCTTTACTAATTCACATTAGCCTGGGATCGGTACTTGTGGTTCACCGGAAAACCGGTAACCAAGTCGATTTGGGACGATCCCAAGATGTTGTAATTTATTTAGATTCTACTTCAACTATTGAGCAAGATGCCAGTCCAGCTTCCGATGAGGTAAAAGCCATAAGAAAAAATCTGCAACGACGTCAGACTGACACACCAACATCTAAACCGGCTAAATCTGCTTCAAAGCCGTTAGAAAAGGTGCTAACGGAAACAAAAACAGTTAAATCAACTAATAAAGTTGCATCTCAACAACAAACGATAGTAACTAATCCCGTGTATCGAAAATGGAAAAAGCCGGTTTATCCACGCCGCTCAATCGTCAAAAATCAGCAAGGCAAAGTCCTGGTAGATGCGCGTATTGATGAGCAGGGACGAGTCATTGATCTCGAAATACATCAATCTTCCGGACACCCTCTGTTAGACAGATCAGCAATTAAATCGGTAAAACATTGGATTTTCGAACCGGTTAAGCGCTATGGCCTAACGACTGACGCCATGGTTCGCGTACCGGTAAATTTTATTCTAGTGCAAAGATAAATAACAACAAGATAAGGAGTGAAATGAATGGAAGCATTGTTTTGACAACAAGAAAATGGTTGGTTTATCAACTGTATTTGACTTGCGTCGCTACAGTATTTGCTCATTCAGTTCAGAGTGATGAGAACAGCGAAAATTTTGCTATAGTCCGTGGAAATTTTGCTATAGTCCGTGGAAATAATGCTGTAGCAACAGTACATCCATTGGCCACGAAAGCCGCCGAACAGCAATTAATGAGTGGCGGCAATGCCATTGACGCCGCCATCGCCGCTGCATTAACCCTCGGAGTGGTAGACAGTTATAATTCCGGCATTGGCGGTGGTTTGTTTGCCTTAGTTCACTGGTCTGATGGTTCGATAGAGGCGATTGACGGGCGGGAAATGGCTCCTGCACAAGCCCATCGCGATATGTATATTCAATCTGGCAAGGTGATGGATCAATGGAGCCGCGAAGGGGCAATGGCAGTGGGCATACCGGGTTCAGTAGCCGCGTTTGACTATTTGTTAAGAAAAGGTGGGCGTCAGTCTTTTGCTAACCTGTTATTGCCTGCGGCAAGAATAGCAGAACAGGGCTTTACTATTACGCCACAGTTCTATCGACGATTACAACGCAGCCACAAATCACTCTCCAAATTTAACGCCAGCCGCGCTATTTTCCTCGATCAAGATGGAAAGCCTTGGCCTGTCGGTCATCGTTTACAACAACAGGATTTAGCCAATACCTACCGTAAATTAGCCAAATATGGCGCTGATTATTTCTATAAAGGCGCGTTCCCTGCAGCGGTGCACCAATGGATGCAAGTAAATAACGGCATTATTACTGCCAAAGATTTTTCCCGTTACCAGCTGCGCTTTCGCCAACCGATAACAAGCCGGTTTATGGGCTATACCATCTATGGCTTTCCGCCACCGAGTTCTGGCGGAATTACCGTTGCACAAATACTCAACATTCTTCAGCATTTCGAGCTACAGGATGTCTCTGAAGCAAACAAGCTGCATATCGTTGCAGAGGCGATGAAGCTAGCCTTTGCTGACCGCGCTCACTGGCTGGGCGATCCCGATTTTATTGAGATCCCCGATGGTTTAACGGCGCCCAATTATGGCAAATCATTGGCTAAAAAAATCAGTCTTCAACGAGCAACTGCTATTTCCACCCACAGTAATCCATTCAACCTTGCACCAAATCCACCTCATTCTTCATCTAATATGCAAACCGATTTACTTGATCGCCATACTACCCATATTGCGGTAGCTGACAGTGAGGGTAACTGGGTGGCAATAACCACTACGTTGAATACTAGTTTTGGTAGCAAGGTCGTTATTCCTGGCACCGGAGTATTACTCAATAACCAGATGGATGATTTTTCCGCGCAACCCGGTATACCCAATGCTTACGGTTTGGTCGGTAGCGAAGCTAACAGCATACAACCTTGGAAACGGCCGCTATCGAGTATGAGCCCGACCATCGTGTTAAAAGGAAAACAGCCGATCATGACTATCGGCGCCGCTGGCGGGCCGATGATTATTAATCAGGTTGTTCAGGGGCTCATTAATCATTTACTGTTGCAACAACCATTGCCACAAGCATTAGCAAACCCACGCATCCATCAGCAATGGCGACCAGATATCCTATTTGTGGATAAAAAACTCAGTCAACCGCTAAGGCAACGGTTGACTGACAAGGGACATCAGCTTAAAACATTAAATTATGAAGGTTCCACCAATGCGATCAGTCGACTCAATGGCCAATTGACCGCAGTATCCGAACCCCGTATTAAAGGACGCAACCAAAAGATTATTCCCATCTCGACGAATTAGATGCTTAGATGACCGAAGATTACGATGAAACCACCAGTAGTAAGACGGCTAGAAAAAAAGCCATGACCGCGCTGCAGAAAGTCGGTGAAACACTGGTCAAAATGAATGCTCAACAGTTGGCCATCATTCCGCTAGACGACACATTACGCGCGGCGATTACCCAGGCGCAAGCCATGCGAACAGGCAGTGCACTGCGGCGGCAATTGCAATATATCGGCAAGCTGATGCGCTCGACTGACCATGAAGCCATTAGCGAAGCATTGAAACATCTGGAAGATACCGATAAACGGCAGACTCATTTGTTCCATCAGACAGAAAATTGGCGCGACCGCTTTATTGAAGAGGGACAACCAGCGTTAAATGAC
>CAZEUZ010000023.1:0-5574 GCA_964515805.1 uncultured Cellvibrionaceae bacterium
TCCCGAAGGAACTTTCTCGCTCGACTTGCATGTGTTAGGCCTGCCGCCAGCGTTCAATCTGAGCCATGATCAAACTCTTCAGTTTTTACTGATTTAATCATTGATATAGCCTTAACGGCTATCTGACATAGGATTAATACTATGCCTATATACTTACAATTACTGCTCAGCGCTTATAAATAAATCATCTGTGACAACTTACTTACATAACTTTTCAACTTATATTGTTGCTATCTCAGCAATAACAACATAAATGTGCCATCACCAAGTTAACAACGACGAATTGTCGGTCATTTGCGCCTTACAATTACTCATAAACCGCAAATGCCCACACGCATTGCTTGATCCAATCTGTTAAAAAACCGCTAACAGCGCTTAGCCGATAGCGAGCAGCGCATTATAACTACTCAAATCAAACTCGCAAGCAAAATCTTAATAATCACAATAAAAAAATTCTAATCGTTAGCTGAGAAGAGCTTTTGCCGACAGCGCATTTTGTCGAGAATCCAAAGCATAGGTCCAGACATAGCATAAACCGCCGCCATACAAAAGAGAGTAAATGCTGCATTAAGGGCAAGTAAAGTAAACACCAACACTATCAACAACATTGACACAAAAGGAACGCGATGTTTCGAATCCAATCCTTTAAAGCTGCTGTATTTAAAATTGGATACCATCAAAAACCCTAACAAAATCATTGCTAAAGCCACTGTTCCGGCGGTCGTCAGTGACACGTCTTGATCGTGCCAAATCCAAATAATTCCTGCGACAAAGGCTGCCGCCGGCGGGCTCGCTAAACCAGTAAAAAAACTATTACTGGTGCTTGACTGAGTATTAAAACGCGCTAATCGCAAGGCGGCACATGCAACAAACACAAAGGCTGCAGCCCAACCGAATTTACCCAACTCAATCAATCCCCAGTTGAATGCAACAATGGCAGGCGCAAGACCAAATGAAACCATATCCGACAGGCTGTCATACTGAATACCAAAAGCACTAGAGGTGTTAGTCAGACGAGCGACGCGACCGTCAAGACCATCTAAAATTTGAGCAACAAAAATGGCAATTGCCGCTGCATCGAAATAACCATTGATACTGATTAATATCGCATAAAAACCACTAAATAAAGCACCAGTAGTGAATAAATTCGGCAACAAATAAACTCCTTTGTGACGAGTTTTCTTGCCATTTTCAGATATTTCTTCTACATGCTCATCAATCAATAGCATGCTGTCGTCTTGTTTTTCCTCACTCTGACCTGTATCGCCATTAATCGAAATGGAATCTTTACTTGACATGACTGCCACCTAAACAAATATACCAACCAACAATTAATTTTTGTTTTTATCAATAATTTTCTTCGAGGTAATCCAAGGCATCATGGCACGCAATCTTTCACCCACTTGCTCTATGCCATGAGCGGCATTATTGCGGCGATAAGCTGTCATTGACGGATAGTTAGTAGCGCCTTCCATAATAAATTTCTTTGCATACTCGCCGTTTTGGATATCCGTCAAGGCTGCACGCATTGCTTTTCGAGACTCGTCATTGATGACTTTCGGCCCTGTTACATATTCGCCGTATTCTGCATTATTGGAAATAGAATAGTTCATATCGGCGATACCACCTTCATACATAAGATCGACAATGAGTTTCAATTCATGCAAACATTCGAAGTAAGCCATTTCTGGCGCGTAACCCGCATCCACCAAAGTATCAAAACCTGCTTTGACTAATTCGACACAACCGCCACAAAGCACTGCCTGTTCACCAAACAGATCCGTTTCTGTTTCGTCCTTAAAGGTTGTTTCGATAATCCCGGTTCGACCACCTCCGATAGCCGACGCATAGGACAATGCCAAGTGTTTAGCACCTCCAGATGCATCCTGGAATATCGCTACCAAGTCGGGAATACCACCACCATTGACAAACTCACTGCGAACAGTATGGCCTGGCGCTTTCGGCGCAATCATGATGACATCGAGATCAGCACGAGGGACGATCTGGTTGTAGTGAATGGAAAAACCATGCGCAAAGGCCAAGACTGCACCTTGTTTAATATTAGGTTCAATGATCTCACTATAAAGCTGCCCTTGAAACTCGTCGGGAGTTAATATCATAACGAGATCTGCAGCAGCCACTGCATCCGCTACTGGAGCAACCGTCAGGCCATGTGCTTCCGCCTTAGCGACCGAGGATGATTCAGATCTTAAGCCGACCGTAACACTAACGCCTGAATCCTTGAGGTTACAAGCATGGGCATGACCTTGCGAACCGTAACCGATAATAGCTACTTTCTTATTTTTAATAAGCGACAAATCACAGTCTTTATCGTAATAAATTTGCATTAAATAGATACTCCTATAACTGATAAGGATTAAGTTAACCGGGGCCATCTTGGGCTTGTTGAAAATGCATCATATGGCAATTAAGCGCGGTATTATACAGTTAAAATGAAAAATTGTGATTAGATAAACATTTCCCTAACTAGGCCAATTGATCGTCATTAATAAACTCGAGAACCCTTACAGGGAATTAATTTGCCTAAAAATGTCAAATGAGTAAATCAAGCATCAATGGAGGAAAGATTGATGAAAATACCGACTTATTTAGCCACTATTCTGGGAGCATTTGCCATGATTACTTTATCATCACAAACGAGTAGTTTTGATTCATCCAGCTGGGAGAAGCCCTCTCAAAACGAGCTAAAAAAAGAACTTAATGAGCTACAGTATCATGTCACTCAGGAAGACGGCACGGAGAGAGCCTTCGAAAACACTTATTGGGATAACAAAGCCGAAGGGATCTATGTCGATATTATCAGCGGCGAGCCTCTTTTTTCATCCACCGACAAATATGACTCCGGCACTGGGTGGCCTTCTTTTACCAAGCCACTAGTAGATAGCCACATTGTGACAAAAACAGATTACAAACTGATTTTTCCTCGCACCGAGGTACGCAGCAAACATGCAGACTCACATTTAGGCCATGTGTTTAAAGATGGCCCGGAGCCAACAGGGCTAAGATACTGCATTAACTCTGCATCTTTGCGCTTTATTGCAAAAGCGGATCTTGAGAAAGAAGGCTACGGCAAGTACTTGGCGCTATTTGAGTAGTTGACCGGATTTTCAGCCTGATAAAGCAAGTTCACGCAATTCCGCTGCTACCATTGCGGGTGTCTCCAGGCTGATTTTTCCCAACTTACCACTGCGGAATTCATGTATCAACAGTTCACACACCTTGTGAAAATTTATCCGTCCACGACCACTTGCGGCACCTCGCCTAATACCGATAGCTTCCAGTAAATGCTGTGCTGAGTTACTGGGTTTCTCAATAGCAAAGCGTTTTACCAAGGCATCAGCATAGTATTGATTAAAATAATCCGCGGCGTAAAAGCCGATATCTTCATAGTCAATCGCCGTATCTCTGATAGCGCCACTAATGGCCAACCGGTAGCCGCTGTGACTATGCTTTATTTTTGGCCATAACAGACCCGGCGTATCATGCAGCATGATGTCGCCATCGATTGCAATACGTTGCTGATGCCTTGTCACTGCTGGTTGATTGCCAACTTTGGCGATAATCCGCCCCGCCAACAAATTAATCAGCGTGGATTTACCGACATTGGGGATACCGGTTATCATTGCTTGGATTGCTTTGACGCGCTTTGTTTTTTGAGGCGCCAGCTTGTGGCATAGATGAGTAATCGTCGCCAACGTTTGCTGCTGGGACTTGTCAAACGCCAAGGTTTTAATATTATCGTTGCTCTCCAGATGTGCCTGCCAATGCTGCGTTACCGCGGTGTCGGCAAGATCAGATTTATTCAGAATAATAATGGTTGGCTTGCGCGAACGTATGCTGGCAATAATGGGATTCTGGCTACTGTAAGGTAGACGCGCATCAACTACTTCAATAATGACGTCTATCTTCGGCAATGCATCCTTGACCTGCTTGCGGGCCTTGTGCATATGGCCCGGATACCAATTGATGCTCATTAAAACAATGCTTATTGGCAGTAGTTAGGAGTTTAAAAGTAAGTAATCGCCAACCAACTACTTAGCATCATACACTAAGCAACCTAGGTGTTAGTCACAAACACATTTGAGCGTTAAATTGACTTTTACATGGGAATCGTTGATGGATCTATCCTGTCTGACTTCTTTTGCCGCGGCGACGATCGCTCGGCATGAGATTTCAGTTGCCTTTCCGCAGTGTCAAATGCATCTCTGACGGCAACATGGACGGAAGTATCATCACGACTGGCTGGAATCATGCTTCCCTTAAGATTAATTTCAATCGCAACATGGAATAGCTTACCCTTATGCTTGTGATTGTGTGGCGAATCAATCACTACACGAACATGCTGAATATCACTTGAAAAGCGTTCAAGTTTCTCCAAGCGTTTATTAATATCCTCGTTAAGAGTTGGAGATGAATCTAGATTATGATAGGTAATTTCACAGTTAGCTATGGCCATATAAAGGATCCTTTTCGCATTATCATTGAATATGCCTTATAGTCTTAATTTACATGAATGCTTTCGAATGAGCAAATATAAACAAGAGGCATTCCACCTACTTCGGATACCATAATCCCTTATGAAAACAATAATGATTACTGGGGCCAGCGGATTTATCGGACGCGCGCTTTGTCGTCGATTGCAAGGTCATGATTATTCTTTGATTTGTTTGACTCGGAATGCAACCAAGAATAAACACCTTTGTTCTAAGGCATTGTGGATCGACAACTTACACAATATTCATGAAGATAAACCTATCGATATAGTGATTAACCTAGCAGGCGCTCCTATCGCCAAGGGCCGCTGGACAAAGCAAGTCAAAGCAGAGTTACTGTCGAGCCGTATCGGCACCACAGAAAGACTCTACGAATTCTTTAAACTACGGCCGATTAAACCGGATCTATTTATCAGTGCATCTGCTATTGGCTACTACGGACCCAATAAAGATGACGTATTGAATGAACAATCCGCCCCAGTTGATTGTTTCTCCCATCAACTCTGTCACCAATGGGAGGCAACCGCTAAAAAATTTTCGCAACTCAGCACAACCGTCTGTCTACTGAGACTAGGTATTGTATTGGATCGCGATGGCGGCGCTCTCCAATCCATGTTGCCTGCATTTCAACTGGGTCTGGGTGGACCTTTGGGTAGTGGCGAACAATGGATGTCTTGGGTTCATCGACAAGATGTGGTGCGTCTGATTCACTTCTGTATCGAAAATAATTTGGAAGGCGCCATCAATGCAGTAGCTCCAAACCCTGTCACTAATCGTGAATTTTCAAAGGCATTGGCAAAAGCTATCTCGAGGCCTAGCCTACTAAGAACTCCCGCATGGGTAATGGAATTGTTGTTCGGAGAAATGGCTAAAGAATTACTACTTTCCGGCCAGAAAGTGTTACCGGAAAAGGCAGAGAAAATTGGTTTCGAGTTTAAGTATCCAATATTGGAAAGCGCTCTGAAGGAAATTTTTATAAAACAATGAAGTAGCAGAATAACGGAATTGGGTTTATCCCATTATTTATTGAATTCCACTGGACCGAACCCACGTGATCATA
>CAZEUZ010000024.1:0-41875 GCA_964515805.1 uncultured Cellvibrionaceae bacterium
CGGCCCAAGTGGCCAGATTCTGCCAATTTAGCTATTTCAGGACCTCCAGGGTAACCTAAATCTAACATCCTGGCAGCTTTGTCAAATGCCTCACCTGCCGCATCATCAACTGATTCACCCAACAAAGTGTAGTGGCCGATATCATCGACACGCACTAACTGGGTATGTCCACCCGATACTAATAATGCTACAAAGGGGAATTGAGGGTTGTGCTGTTCCAACATCGGCGCCAGCAAATGCCCTTCCATATGATGCACACCAATAGCAGGGATATCGAGCCCAAAGGCAAGCGCACGGCCGGTACAAGCGCCTACCATTAAAGCACCTACTAGACCTGGACCCTGTGTATAGGCAACGGCGTCAATTTGATTTTTTGTCAGCCGCAAGCTCGCCAGCAATTCATTTATTAAAGGTAACAACCTGCGGATGTGATCACGTGAGGCCAATTCGGGCACAACGCCCCCATAATCGGCATGCAGATCCACTTGACTGAATAAACGATGAGCTAAGAGGCCTCGGTCACTGTCGTATAGCGCGACGCCAGTCTCATCACAGGAGGTCTCTATACCCAATACACGCACAGCTTTTCTAGCTTCTATTCATTGCTAAAATCAAAATCCATATTATCGCTAGGCCCTTGCAGATAATTACCCTGGATATAATGCGTTCCCATTTGCCAGAGCTTGGCCAGAATACCAGCGTTTTCCACCATGGGAATAATGGTTGCTTTTTGCAGCTCATTTAACTGTGACATCAATTCATCTAAGGTTTCTGAATTCTTTGGATTATCTTGTATCTCTTGCGTGAAAGAACCATCTAACTTGATGTAGCCAACGTCAATATGTTCCAACAAACTTATCGGATTGAGTGCGCAACCAAAATGACTAATACAAAAAGCAGATCCCATATCACTCAATGCACTGATGAACGTTTTAACGGCTGTTACATGCTGTGTGATCTCAGCTTCCTTAATTTGAAAGATTACATCTGCGGGTGACAATTTTGAGGCATTAAAGGCAACTTTTAACCAGGAAGGTAAACCTTCGTCAAAAATAGATTGCACATTGAGAGTAACAAAAACTTGGGTGAGTTCATTCTGTTTACGATGTTCAGCTAAACGTTTCAGGGTCTCCAAGACAACCCAACGATCAATTTTTTCCGTTTGCTTTATGCCCTCATCGGTTTTTAACACAGTTTCCAAGGATAACTCTTGGTCATCTTCATCAACCATACGCACTAGCACTTCGTAATACTCTTTGCCATCTCCACGCAAACTAGCTATGGGTTGAAATGACAATCTAAATTGATCATTGTCTAGCGCGGTTTGGATATCGAGGACCCTATCTTTGTCTTCGCCATTTTCCGCATGCTGATAAATATAGGCTCCGTTGCCTACATCTTTTGTGTCATTCTGGTTGCGTACATGGGCAACCGCCTTGATCGCTTGATCAATAGCCATTGAAGAACTGGAAGACGTCTCACTAATGACAACAATTCCAATGGTAAGAGTTAGTCGCAGCGTCTTCTTGTCGATCTCAAATAAATGATTAGCCACCTCAGTGCAAAGTTTATTGGCGTGCTGCAACGCTTTGGCAGTTTGGTTACCGGGGAGAAGACTGACAAAAATATTGTCGGCAAAACGGGCATTCACTTCACCTTCAATCGCATTGTTACGTATAAAACCCGCTATCTTAGCAAGCACTTGGTCACTGCCTTCAATACCGACAACGCTCTCAACATTTTCATTATAATTATCGATATCGATATAAAAAAGGATGCTGGTTTTGTCATTGCTAGCAGCATCAATTGCACACTCGAGTTTTTCCAACATGTACTGTCGATTGAACAGACCTGTCGCCTGGTCGGTATATTTTATACTCTCTAGTTCGGCTTCCAATTCTTCGCCGTGGACAACATTGGTAGGGATGATGAACTGTATACAGGTCTCTTCATCGTAATTGGCCATGTGTAAATTGACATTCAGTAACTTCTTGTCGCCACTTTGAGTAATCGCGTTAAATCGTAGTTTGTTTTGTTTCTGAGCATCAGGGTCATGGTGTAGCGTGAATGATTTCAGGGCTTTTTTAACATCACCGTGATCATCAGAGTCAATCATATCCATGATTGGCATGCACTCGACATCATCTTTATCTTGATAGCCAAACAATTCGGCAAAAGAGTCATTCGCGTACAAATACATGCCATCCTGAATAAAGGCAATAGCGTCTTTTGATTTGTCCAACAGTTCTTGGTTACGACGCTCGATATCCTTTAGTTGACGTTCAGCTCGGCGAGTAATGCCACGTTGTTGGCGATTCTCTAGCTCCCTGGCTACCACCAGCAATAAGTGCTGATCATCATCTAATTGAACAACATCTTTTGCGCCTTGCTTCATACCTTCAACAACGAGTTTGGAATCAACTTTGTCTGCCAATATGATCACTGGCAAATCGCGATTAAGCTTTTGAATAAGCTTGATGGCATCGATAGGACGAAGCAATTCTGTATCGTTATGAGCAATCAACAGATCCCAGCTCTGATCTTCTAACAGTTTGTTTAGGCGCGGTTCATCATTGACATGTGCTGGACGACAAGGCCTTGAATTTTGAAACATGCTGATTAAACGCTCAGCTTCTTTTTTGGAGTCATGCAGAATGACTAGACGGAACGCATTAGTGGAGGCATTCATATGAGATTCAAAAGTATAAGTATTACGAGTTTTTTGAAAGGGATGTTGCTAATAATACCGTTTACCCCAGTCTTTCGGAAGGATATTTTTCATGTGAGCGCAGGTTATCGAGTATGGGCTTTAAAAACCCCAGTAATTTTTTCAGTGAGCCTTTATTTGAGGCTACGTATTGAGAGGCTGCGGCACCCATTTGATAACGAATCTCTGGATGCGTGCCCAACTCGAGCAAGTTTTCCGTCAGTTCTCGGCTATTGTTGACGACACGAATACCTTGAGCCGAGGCTAACCCATCAACTATAGCGGAAAAATTATACACGCTCGAACCCGTGACTACAGGTAGGCCCCAAGCGGCTGGTTCCAACATGTTATGGCCACCATTGTCAACCAAACTACCACCCACAAAAGCGATATCGCTGGCGCCATACATCGCCATCAGTTCGCCAACTGTGTCGCCTATAACGACGTCAGTGCTTTCATCTACTCTATCCTTGCTGTGGCGGCTTACACGGTAACCTTGTTGCAGAGATAATTGTCTTACCTCTTCAAACCGCTGTGGATGCCGAGGCACTAACACTAATAATATTTTCAGGTCTGACTGCCTTAACTTTCCTAGTGCCAGTAAGAGTTTCTCATCTTCACCGAAGTGTGTGCTGGCGGCAATTAATACTGTTCGCCGACCTTGGTTTGACCAGTTAACCGCTAATCTTTTTGCCTTTTCTCTTTGTTCCGCTGTGATGTCCAAATCCATTTTAATATTGCCACTAACGCTGATGTTTTTAGCGCCTAAATATTGTAGACGCTTGGCGTCAGCTGTAGTTTGGGCAACGACCATGGTCAATTGCGAAAACATGGATTCAGATAGACAAGCCAGACGTCGATAGTTACAGCACGATCGAAGGGACATACGGGCATTTATCAAAATGGACGGAATGTTTGATTGATGGCAAATCGCTAGCATATTCGGCCACATCTCCGTTTCCATGATTAACACTGCAACCGGTTTAACCAGTTTTAAAAATCGAACGAAAAAATAACGTAAGTCATAGGGCAAATAACAATGCCTGACATTATCGGCAAATAGACTTTTTACTTGCTGAGAGCCGCTGGGAGTCGTCGTGGTTATCAATACACGATAATGTGAAAAGTAATGAATGAAATGTTCGACAAGTTTTTTGGCAGCAATCACTTCACCAACGGAAGCAGTATGAATCCATAGACAAGGGCGCGTACAATCGCTAGCTGTAACGATGCCACAACGCTCGCGCCACCGTTGATTATAATCGGTACCCCGATAGCGCCAGCCAAGCAAGAGCCATAGAAACGGTAATATCAGAGTAAAAAATAGACTGTACAAATAGCGCATAGAAATTTTGGGTGACAACTACCGGAGACAGTATACTGCAGATCGACATTGTGAGTATTCGCATACTAAAAAACGAGCCATTAAATGAAAAAAATTGCGATCATATTACTGCTGACATACAGCGCCATCGCTATGTCGTCGACAGAGTCGACTATCAAAGCGGAGCTGGGTCAGCGTCATCAAGTATCAGGGTGGAATTCAAGCTTTCCTAGACATATACAGAATTTTGAGCAGTACGTTAACCATTATCGAGACATTATTGGAAAAACAAGAACAGATCTCAGTGGGCCAAATCGTCAACGGGTGATAACGGGCAATGCGCCTTTTCAGTTGGAGCCGGCAACAGGCTGCAAAAAGACAACTGCAGGAAAATATCAGCGCGGCATTGTATTAGGCCACGGCTTAACAGATTCTGGCTATCAACTTCATCATTTCGCACGGCATTTCCAACAACAGTGTTTCTATGTGATGGTAATACTACTGCCAGGGCATGGAACTCATCCCGGAGATATGCTGGATATGCGATGGAAAAGTTGGGTAGCAGCCATGAATTTTGCGATGGATCAGATGGCCACTAAAGTCGATGAAATATATGTGGGTGGCTTTTCAGCAGGCGGAACGCTGGCTCTATTTCAAGCCAGTAACGATAACAGAGTAAGGGGTGTTTTTACCTTTTCTCCGGCAGTGAAAATTTCCAGTCTCTCCATTTTTGCTGGTTTTATTGATTGGTTGGGCAGAATTTACGAGCCTATAAGATGGATGAAGATCATGCCCGATAAGGATTCTTTTAAGTATGAATCCTTTCCTCATAACGCTGCATGGCAGATGTATCAGTTGATTAAGGTAATGGGAGAATCCATAGCCGAGAACGGTATCACTGTGCCAGTTTTCACTGTAGCCAGCGCCCAAGACTCTACCATTGAGGTCGAGGCGACCGTAGATTTGATAAAATCGCTTAAGAATGAAAAAAACAAGATGTTACTGTATAGCCAATATCAACGCTCTGAGCCTGCTCCGATTAAGGTGGTCAGTAGTCATTTTCCTGAGAAAGGTCAACTAAGCTTGGCCCATACGGGTTTATCTATTCCCATTGAAGACCCTCATTACGGTGAAAACGGGGCATACCGCAATTGCAGTCACTATTATGATGAGAGTCGTGAAAATTACCTCAGCTGCAAGCAGGATGAAGTCATTTTCGTCGGTGAAACAACGCAAGAAAACCTAAAGCAAGGCATCATGCGTAGAGCAACCTATAACTTCCTCTACCGGGAAATGCTCGTCGAATTGGACAATTTTATCAATAGCCTTTAACCAGGGTTTGTTGAAAATATATCAGCTGGCCAAACATATCTCTTGCCGGTTACCGTGATTAATGTGGTTAATGAACCATTGTGTGAACTGGCGCTTAAGTGGACTCGTGCAACAGGCTGACCTTGCGTAAAACGCGTGAGATCAGATTGATTACTAATAGCCACAGGCACTACAAAACTCACTTCAGCCAACAGCACACTGGGCCCATCGGGCAGGTCGACCTTTATACTTGCTGTACCATCCTTATCATCTCCGGTGATAGCATCACTTGTTAAAGCTGTCGATGGCCCGGATGCTGGCGTTACTGTCAGTTTTACTGTACTGCCAACAGGCACGCCTTTGGTGCTAAATTTAACTGTGACAGGATTGGGAGTAGACTCGGACAAGATAATATCGGCGTTGCCCGTAGGGGATACTGGTGCGTCAATGCCCGCTACGCTCCTGATACGCAAACTCGGCAAATTGGGCAAAAAAATGGTCTGTGGAGATGCAAAGCTAAATGCTGGTGAGGTAGATGCTGTGCGTTTGTAGGTTGCTGCCTCTAGACGAATACGGCCATCAGCGCCCGCTCCACCTTGTGACTTGCCATCATTAGGTTTATAGGTACCCGCATCGCCACCCAGAGCAGTGACCGCACCATTGCCAGCAATAGTCTCGGCAACAATACGAACAGCGCCGCCGGAACCACCGCCACCTGTGCCACCCGTGAGACTCCCAACCGCACTCCCTGAGCTTCCTCCATCAGCATTAATGCCACCGTTAATCGTTACCGTGCCAGATGACGCAATCAAAATAGCGCCGCCGCCACCACCACCACCAGAACCGGCGAAAGCACTGCCAGCGCTGCCGCCACCACCACCGGACCCCCCAATTAAGGGTAACAAATTTTCTGCGCCGTATATGCGCCCACCCGACACCTGATCGTTGTCGGTATCACAAACACTCTCAGCATTCATATTGCTATCATCCGTAATAGCGATAGCCTCGCTGGATTCTCCAGCAGTCAAGTGGCCCGCACCACCGCCGCCACACCCTGTTCCCGACGTATCACCAAAAGCATTTATTCCACGAGATGGGTTACCTGCTCCAGGACCCAATCCAGCCGAACCAATAACGTTACCAGGCATACCGCCTCGGCCACCATCAAAACCGCCAGCACCACCTTCTCCATACATGCCGTCGTCACCTGGATTACCATCGCCTGCAGCGCCTATCGATGCTGAATTACCACCACTCACATCGATGGTGCCGTCAATAACTACATCTCCAGTTGCCAGTAGAATAACCGGTGTGTTGGCGTCGTTTTTATTAAAGGTCACCGTAATACCGGTAGGAATGTTAACCGTAGTAAAATTGAATACGCCATCCGGAGGTAAGTCTAATGTCTCATCCACTATTGGTGATAAAGGGCCGTCTCCACCCGTGCTGCCGCTATCAAAGGCTAAAGAAGTCAGTGGTAGCAATGCAGCCCACAGAGTAACTAAAACATTGGATACTAGCTGTAAGTGCCTGTAGTTATCATTCATCATACTGTCCTCGTATTATCGCGTGAATTGATAGTATCGTTAACATGAATTTATTCAACTATTTCCAGCAACCCTTCCGCTAAGTCGGTAAATTCAATGATACTATCGTTTGCCTTTATCATGACTCGGCGGGATATGCGTGGCGCATCGGCGGCAATGGTGAGCGGCACACTGATTTGACGGGAACCTGCCAGGACTGATCCGGTGATAATGCCCGTATTAGGTAACAGCTGTATATCGGTAGCATTGTCCAATTGTGACCCATTGATAATAAGAATGACTGAAGTGTCAACTGAAGCTGTAGAGGGCGTCATAGCGGTAGCTACCGAACCTAAAGCCACACCAAGCGAAGACACACCTCTTTTACTGTATTTATTAGTAGTAGGTTGATTGTCAGCTTGTTTTTTTACAGTCAAACCTAATAAAGTGGGCAGCGCATGACTCTCTTGCAACATAGGTGTAGAAACCGGGGGTTTGATCACCTTCAGAGGTGACGAAACAATAGCTGCAGAATAATTGATCTTACCTGCAACCGTGATAATGTTGATAGGATTGGATTCCGGGTAACTACTACCAAACTCCGTATCGACCACAACCAGCTTAGGACCTGCAGTAGCTTCATCAGTTACAGATATTTCGGCGGATGCTGTCTTAGTGGCTTCATCAAAGTTGAGTTTGTCTATGCGAATACCATCACTCGGTTCAATCCGTAATTGCTGCAAACCATTCAGTAGATGCCCGCGCAAGCTGATTAATTGAGGTATATTATTTTTCAGTATGACATTGGGTGTTATCGATTCAATAAATGGTTGCGGTGCAGTTATACTGAGACGATCCCTTCCAGGAGTCACAACTGGAATAACTCTGCCATTTTGCATCAGTTGTACTTGACGGCTGGTAACAGAGGTATCTGTGTCGATAGCGACATCGACTGTGAGGTAATTACCTGATGCTGAAGTCATTATCGCGCCTGAAGTAATGCCTTTAGCCGGTATAAATTTTATACCATCAACTTTTTGTAACCCTACACCTTGTAATGTCAGAGTAAAGTTTGAACCGACAGGGCGAGTCTTCGGATATAGGTTATACAATGTAGCGCCTTTAACAACGCCAATATGTCGGCCATAGTAGTTTTTTTCTTGTTCTTTCGGAGATAATTCGACGGGCAACTTCTCCTCGGTCTCATTGGATTGATTAACCACAATAGGGATAGGTTGTATTTCTCGATGATCTACAACAATAGGTTCTATCTCTGGATTCCCAGTACTAGATTGCAACTCACCACTTTCATTGATAGTCAATGTATTTGCAGGCGACGCCCCCGTCAAAGAGATTCCTGTTGGAGTCGCTACAGCGATTACCCTTGAGTTTGGAACTGCTGAAGCAGCAACTGCGACATCTATTGTCAATTGGGTGCCGTCATCATTAACAATAGGTTGATTAGCAAAATGCATATCGCCAGCAGGCAACACAAACACTGAACGCGCCTGCTGCAAATGACTACCGCGCAAAGTCAGTGTGGCTACCGCACCGGGTCGTATTACCGCTGGATCAACACTATCGACAACCGGTGGCTGTCCTCCTACATAGATGCTGTCCGCCGCGACTGAAAGTGGCACCACTCTTTCACCCGCTACCGACAAGACGACTCGCCGTTGGCTTAACTTAACGCCCGGTTCAACAATGATAGTCGATGTCACTCTACTTCCTTCCGTATTGACTGTAAGATCGCCAACAGTCAAATTGTCACTTGGAATAATCGATAAACTATCAACTTTATTCAACCCCACGCCATGAACGACTAAACGCGTGGTACCAGAATCAGAAGACAGTACCGTGCGAGTTATTCCACTACCCTTCACTACTGTGATTTCAGAGGCAAAAACAGGAAATTCCGGAGTTGATGCAGTAATAAGATCGCAGCCTGCAGCATGATGCAAATCGTTATCGACAGCAGCTGAAGGTTCTGGTGAAGCAATCTCGGTTGCATCGGTAATAGGAGAGTAGACGCCACGGGAGCTTGTCGACGAGGTAGCACTCAGCAACTCCGAAGATTGAGAGGAAAGGATCATCTCAAACGTTGCCTTTCCAAGGGGTGTAGTGACTGTCAGTTCATGAGAGCCGCGGGCGGCTGACCTATTAACTATCAGATCAAATACTACTTGGTTATTGGTAGAGCGGATAGAGTTAACAACCAAATCGTGGTTACCCGTACTGATATTGGCGTTGGCTAAGCCTACGCCTTTTAGACTGACTTGCGCTATATATCCAGCCCGGAGCACTAAAGGGTAGATTTCATTGATTGTAGGTGGTTCTTGTGAAGAACCAGCCTGTATACTTGCATCTACATCGCAGGCGCCTTCATAGATATGTGGATGGATCTTTCTATCTGCAGGTTCAGCAACAACGAAAAAAATCGGTGACAAAAAAATGATATAGACAAGCGCTATGCCTATGGACGATTTGCCACTATGATTTTTATTATTTACAAACACTATCTGAATCTACCGTTGTTTGACTACTTCATCTGTTATTTTAATCACATCTATTGCAAAACCCTACCACAATTCTTTTGGTTAAAACCAGCTTAGCCTATGATAATGTTCCTCCGTAGGGATACACTAAAACATAGTGAGATAGCAAGATTATGGAAAATTTCACATTAATAGGAAACTTCTCGGATAATAAAAACCCGTCTGTTAATCACAATATTTTTTCGTTATGCTAGCAGCATTGTTCAGTTAATAATTAATCAGCTGCTTTTTTCGCTAAAGGACTAAATTTATCAAAACAAATAACAGCGCTATGGTCAAAGTCGATCTAATTAACATGTATATATTGAAAGTGCGTTTATAACAAAAACAGCATGAATGTTCAGTAAGTATTGATGGAATGATGTAGATGAATGCACCGGCATTAAGTGGCCTCGCCAAAAAGTTGGTTCAAGACGGCTTGTTAAACGAAAGCGATGTCAGAACTTGCCTTGCTGAAAGCGGCAAGAGCAACACATTTTTTGTACACAATTTAGTCAAAAAAAATCTTATAGATGCTAAGTTGATCGCCATGGCTGCTTCTGAGGAATTCGGAGCACCGGTTTTTGATTTGGACTGTTTTAACATAAGCGCCATACCGGAAAAATTAGTCGACCAAAATTTAATCCGCAAACATCAAGTATTACCTCTTTTTCGTCGAGGCAACTGGCTCTTTGTAGCCATCACTGATCCTACTAACTTACACGCTCTGGATGAAATCAAATTCAATACTGGTCTGAGTATCGACAGTATCCTAGTAGAATCCGATAAACTTGAAAACGCGATAGAAAGGTACCTCAACGCCGAGGAAGAGAGTCTGGGTGACTCTCTTGGGAACCTCGATGATGAAAGTTTAGAGGGTCTCGATGTCGAAAATGTCAACGAAGATGAAACCAGTGGCAAGGACCCTGAAATTGACGAAGCGCCTGTTGTTCGATTTATCAATAAAATACTGCTGGAAGCTATTAAAACAGGCGCTTCGGATATCCATTTCGAGCCCTATGAAAAAACTTACCGCATTCGGTTTCGAGCGGATGGTATTTTAAAAGAAATCCAAAAACCTCCAGTCAACTTGGCTACCCGTCTAGCAGCGCGATTAAAAGTGATGTCCCAAATGGATATTTCGGAACGCCGTATTCCGCAAGATGGCCGTATCAAGATGAAAATTTCACGCAACAAAGCCATCGACTTCCGCGTCAACACCTTGCCGACTTTGTTTGGTGAAAAAATTGTGTTGCGTATTCTCGACTCGACATCGGCAAAATTAGGCATTGATGCACTGGGCTATGAAGATGATCAAAAACAACTTTACCTTGATGCCCTACATCAGCCCCAAGGCATGATCTTGGTAACCGGCCCAACGGGTAGTGGTAAAACAGTCTCTTTGTACACTGGGCTGAACATACTTAACACATCCGAGCGTAATATCTCAACTGCGGAAGATCCGGTGGAAATCAATCTTGATGGCATTAATCAAGTACAAGTCAATACTAAAGTGGGCCTGTCTTTTGCCGAATCATTGCGATCATTTTTACGTCAGGACCCGGATGTAGTAATGGTTGGTGAGATCCGCGACTTAGAAACGGCTGAGATAAGCATCAAGGCTGCGCAAACTGGACATTTAGTGCTGTCCACCTTGCACACCAACAGCGCTGCAGAAACCTTGACTCGACTGCTCAACATGGGTGTTCCTACGTTTAACCTAGCGACAACAGTAAGCTTGATTATTGCCCAACGTCTGGCGAGAAAATTATGCGTTAACTGTCGAGAATCTGCAGATGATATTCCGGAAGATATCTTGATTGAGGAAGGTTTTAAGAACGTCGACATACCTAAGGAAGAATGGGAAATGTTTCGGGCTGTTGGATGTGATAAATGTCAAGGTGGTTACAAGGGTCGTGTAGGTATCTACGAGGTTGTGCGCATCACGCCTCGTATTTCCAGCCTGATCATGGAGGGAGGTAACTCAATACAAATTGCCGAACTGGCTAAGGAAGAAGGCTTCAATAACTTGAGGGTATCTGCCCTGCAGAAAGTGGTCAAAGGCTTAATCAGCCTGGAAGAGGCCAATCGCGTCACTAAAGATTAATCTCGGGAAAAACTTATGGCAACTAGTAGTAGCACGACAATTACGTTTATCTATAAAGGCACTGACAAAAAAGGTAAAACTGTACAGGGCGAATTACAAGGGCAAAGCAGCGCCCTGGTTAAAGCTCAACTATTAAAACAGGGGATACGCGTCAAGACTGTACGAAAAAAACCCAAGCCACTCTTTGGTAGTGATAAAAAAGCGATAAAACCACTCGATATCGCCATATTCACACGGCAGATGGCCACAATGATGAAGGCAGGCGTCCCCCTGGTGCAAAGTTTTGACCTGGTTGCCGATGGCGTTGAAAATAAGAACCTGAGCGGCCTGGTGAGACAAATCCGAGACGATGTTGCTTCCGGCAGTAGTGTTGCGAGCTCATTGCGCAAGCACCCAAAATATTTTGATGATTTATTTTGCAACTTGATTGAATCCGGTGAACAATCGGGCACGCTCGAAACCATGTTAGATCGCGTCGCCACCTACAAGGAAAAAACTGAAGCGACTAAAGCGAAAATTAAAAAAGCCATCACCTATCCGATTGCCGTTATCGTGGTTGCCATTGTGGTCACAGGTATTTTGCTAGTAAAAGTGGTTCCTCAATTTGCCGAAACCTTTAGCAGCTTTGGCGCCGATTTGCCAGCATTTACTTTGTTTGTCCTAAGACTCTCGGAAATAATGCAGGAGCAATGGCTGTTTTTCCTAATCGGCCTTATCGTTTTCATCTTTTTGTTCAAAGAATGCAGAAAACGATCAAAGTCTTTCGCTATGGCCGTTGACCGTTACTCGCTAAAATTACCTATCATTGGAAAAATTCTATATCACTCCATTATGGCGCGCTTTGCAAGAACGCTGTCTACGACATTTTCCGCCGGTGTTCCTCTTATCGAGGCACTGGAGTCTGTCGCAGGCGCAACAGGTAATCTGGTTTATCAAAAAGCTGTCTTGAGTATCAAGGACGATGTAGCCACAGGCATTCAGCTCAATCAATCTATGCGCTCATCAAACCTTTTTCCAACACTGGTGAACCAGATGACAGGCATCGGCGAGGAATCCGGCGCACTGGATGATATGTTGGATAAAGTCGCCGTTTACTATGAAGATTCCGTCGATAATATGGTTGATAACTTGACTTCATTATTGGAGCCAATGATTATGGTCGTTCTCGGTGTCTTGGTAGGCGGGCTTATGATTGCCATGTATCTGCCTATCTTCAAATTGGGCTCCGTTGTCTAGTGAGTTTTTACAAGACAAGTTATCGTCGTGGCTAAGCTAGATGTATGGTTGTCGACCTGGAATACACTGCCAAGTGTCTATCTCGTCATGGCGCTTGTTGTGGGTCTGATTGTTGGCAGCTTTCTCAATGTCGTTATCTACCGTCTACCCAAAATTCTCGAACAGACATTTCGCAATGACTGCTGCGACTTTCTAGGACAGACAAAATCAAAAGAAAAAATCATTTCTCTGTCCTTCCCTCCCTCCGGTTGCCCTCATTGCCAAAAAAAAATTAAACCTTGGCACAATGTCCCCGTAATTAGCTATATTTTGCTAAAAGGGCAATGCGCCTACTGCCGAAAAGCCATTAGTGCCCGCTACCCTATCATCGAAATAGCCACTGGCGTACTGACTTGTACAACTCTGTGGCTATTTGAATTGAATGTGGCGTCTCTAGCTGCTGTTCTACTATTGTGGACACTGATTGCACTAACTGTTATCGACATCGATACACAATATTTACCCGACAATTTAACATTACCTCTACTCTGGGGTGGCCTCATCACTAATTACTACGGTTTTTATACATCACTGGGAAGCGCCTTGTGGGGGGCTATTTTCGGTTATTTATCACTGTGGAGTGTTTACTGGCTATTCAAACTTATTACCAAAAAAGAAGGAATGGGCTACGGCGATTTCAAATTATTAGCCGCCCTAGGGGCGTGGTTGGGCGTAGAAATGCTGCCTCTCATTATTTTGTTATCTTCTTTCGTCGGTGCGATTATTGGAATCACTATGATCGTCGTCTTCGGTAGAGATAAAAATATTCCTATCCCTTTTGGTCCATATCTCGCCATTGCTGGTTGGATCACTTTTTTATGGGGAGAAAACATTGTCTCCTTATACGTGCGCTATATTTAACGATAGCGACTTATCGGCTGGCTGATAACAACGTGCATTTATGTTTATTCTGGGATTGACCGGCGGTATTGGAAGTGGCAAATCCGCAGCGGCAAATCGCTTTGCCAGCCACGGTATTACCGTGATCGACTCGGACGTCATTGCCCGGCAAGTAGTTGCTAAAGGGCAGCCAGCACTGGCGAATATTATTGACTATTTCGGACCTTCCGTACTTACAGCTGATGGTGAATTGGATCGCCGCTGGCTGCGTCAGCGAATATTTGATAGTGCGGCAGACAAACGCTGGTTGGAAAACCTCCTGCACCCGTTGATCAGAACTGCAACACAAAAACAGATTGATGCCGTAACAAGTATTTACGGCGTACTGTCTATACCTTTGTTACTAGAATCTAATCAGGAACACTTGGTCGACAGAGTATTAGTTATTGATGTGGATGAAGAGATACAAATCAGCCGTTGTTGTGAAAGAGATCATATAAACGCAAGCGAGGCGAGAGCTGTTATAGCCAGTCAACTACCTCGTCATGAACGTCTGGCGCGAGCAGATGATGTGATCTGTAATAATGGCAGCCTGGAAGATTTACACGTTAACGTTGACAATTACCATCAACAACTTGTTAAAGAGTTAACCATTATATGAAAAAAGACGTCCAACTCCAATGCCCTCAGTGCAGCAAAATTGTCTACTGGAACGATGACTACGAGTACCGACCCTTCTGCAGCAAACGATGCCAACTCATTGACTTTAATCAATGGACGGAAGAGCAGTATAAAATCACCGGTAAATCCGAATATCAAGGCGACGATCAGCAGCACAATTAATTGACACTACGCCGAACTGGCATTGATTCTTGTTGGCAATGCTTTAAATCATGTTGCTTATCTTTCTAACCATCACGTGACCGCATCGAAATTTCTCCGCCATAAAAATGCTTTTCCTGGTCATCTACCAGTAATCGCAAGGCACCTTTACTAGTAACGCCAAGTACACGGCCAACGATAGTATTAACGCCAGCCTGTAGTTGAACTTCTCGGTGAACATAAGCATCGAGTTGCGACCACTCCCTTT
This sequence comes from uncultured Cellvibrionaceae bacterium, assembly GCA_964515805.1. GTDB lineage: Bacteria > Pseudomonadota > Gammaproteobacteria > Pseudomonadales > Cellvibrionaceae > CAZEUZ01. The sequence continues at coordinate 14,715 of CAZEUZ010000024.1, forward strand.
GGTAGTTGCCGAAACCTACCGTCGAAAATTGGCTGAGCATCGGTATCAATTCGTTCAGTAAATCCGCTGTCAATTGATTACGGGATACGTCCTTAAGATATTCTTGAACACAGGTCCAAGGTTGATCGATTGCCACGGTCTTTGACATGTTGACATTGAGCCCGATACCGACAACCACTTGGCAATGACCTGCCGGATCTCCTTGCATTTCGAGCAAGACGCCACCGAGCTTGCGTTGCCCTAACAAAATATCATTTGGCCATTTTAAAGAAATAGCATCCAAACCAGCATCTTTTAATACCCGTGAAATACATACTGCCACTGCCAAGCTGAGTCCTTCTAATGCAGATACGCCTTGTGTAAATTCCCAGACAACAGACAGATAAATATTCTGACCCAAAGGACTGTGCCAACATCGGCCGCGCCTGCCACGGCCGGCGGATTGATGCTCCGCCAAACAAATATAGCCGCTGGCGCCTCGCTCGGATGCCTTGGCCATAGCAACATTATTGGTAGAATCGACAATTAACCGTATATCGAGCTCTTTCACTAGTGATTGTACAGGTAAGGACAAGACGCTTGTTATCTTATCTGTGGACAACAGATCCAGTTGTCCTGGCAAACGATAACCCTTGCCGCGAACGGTTTTTATTGTCAATCCCAATGCCGATAATTTTTGTAGCTGTTTCCACACCGCTGTTCGCGATATACCTAATGCCTGCCCCAGTGCTTCCCCGGAGTGAAATTCACCGTCGGCTAGTAGTCGCAGTAGACGTTCAGACACTATTATTAGGATTAATATCTACTGCGGAGCCGGAAACTGTTATGCCACCCACAGCGGGAATGGATACTTTTATTTGACTCGGCCGGCCCATCATTTCGCCTTGTAAAAGATTGATGTCGACAGGAGCTTGTATGATTTTTGCCTCGCGCAGATAGCCTCCCAAAGCGGCAGCAGCAGCACCGGTTGCCGGATCTTCGACAACACCCCCTACTGGAAATGGATTACGCGAGTGAAACAGCGTATCATTTTCACGCCAAATTAACTGTAGCGTAGTTAAGTTATCGGCAAGCATGATTTTTTTGAGCAGGTCAAAATCATAATTTAAATCATCCAAACGCGATTTGGATTTAACAGCTATCACTAGATGCCAGGCGCCAGCAAATGCCCGTGCAGAGGGAATGGTAACATTCAACTCTTTTTTGTCCCAACCCAATGCAGACAGTGTATTCTTCAGCAATAATGATGGTGCCGACTCAAATTCAGGCGCTACCGAAGTGAGTGATGCATACATCAAACCACCACGCTGGCTAACCTCAACGGGAATACAGCCAACAGTAGTGTTAAACTGATAGATACCACCACCGGCTTGACGGCCTAATGCGACACCGGCAGCTATCGTGGCATGGCCACAAAAAGGCACCTCGGCTTCTGGACTGAAATAACGGACTGTTCTCACATTTCCCTTAGTTGGAGAAACAAACGCAGTTTCTGAAAATCCAACTTCTCTTGCAATTTTTTGCATTTCATGGGATTCGGGCAGATTTTCACCAACCCATACACCCGCGGGGTTGCCTCCTTTGGGACTGGTTGTAAAGGCGGCTAATTTTTCTAAGCTACAGGCTTTCATAAAAATACTCCTCCAACAATTACTGTTGGGGTCGTAACTTAATGTAATCAATACAGACTGTTCAAAAATATAGGTAAATGCGCTAAATTTAGTCCCGTTTGTGCATTTATACATGTAGGGTAAAAAACGATGTCAAAAAACGACAAACTGACAATCACTATTATCGGCGGCGGCATGGTCGGCATTAGTCTGGCGCTGCTTTTGGCGACTGAAGACACAGACTGGCAGATTGTATTGATTGAGTCCTTACCTTTTCCTAAATCTAGGTCTTTTAATTCTCCACAGTTGCCCGTTTTTCAGCCCGGTTTTGATAGCCGCTCGACCGCCATCAGCGCCGGCAGTCTGCCATTATTGCAGCGAATCGGCTGTTGGGAAACATTACAGCAACACGCCACTACCATAAAACAGGTGCAGGTTTCCGATCGAGGTTATTATGCCGGTAATGTATTTGATGCCGGGCAACTCCAACAAGAGCAATTGGGTGCCGTTATCGAAAATAATTGGCTTGGCAAGGTACTATTTCATCAGTTGATGCAAAGGCAAGATAAAATTCGCTGTTTCGCACCCGCTTCCGTCACACAATTACAACCGGTTGCACAGGGTGTGGAAGTAACTATAGAACAAGATGGCACTACAAAAATGCATTGTTCCGATCTGGTGATTATTGCTGACGGTGAGCGCTCTTCCTTGGGCCGATCACTGGGCATTGAATTCAATACTCACAATTACCATCAAGCGGCAGTCATCGCCAATGTCGCACTATCACAGCCACAAAAAGGCGTTGCCTATGAACATTTTACTGGCAGTGGGCCTTTGGCCTTACTACCACTAACGGATTACAATCATCAACACCGAGCCGCCCTGATATGGACTCATCACAAAGAGCAGTTGCAAACCGCCTTATCATGGGACGATCAAACATTTATCCATCATTTGCAGCGGGAATTTGGCTATCGCGCTGGTAAAATCATCGGTGTTGGCAAGCGCGAGGGTTATTCATTGCAATTGATGCAGGCAAAGGAGCAAGTGCGATCCAATATTGTTATTATGGGCAATGCCGCTCACTGCCTGCATCCAGTAGCAGGCCAAGGGTTCAACTTGTCTCTGCGAGACTGCGCTGTACTTGTCGATGTGTTAACGGATGCCTATAAGAAGGGTAAAGCTATCGGTGACTATAAAGTATTGGCAGACTATGAGCAGCGTCGCTCATTGGATCAGCAAATCACAGTGGGTGTCACTCATCAACTGGTGAAACAATTTTCTTCTCATCAGCTACCTCGAGTGCTGTTAAGGCAACTGGGGCTATTGACCCTCAATGCAATGCCGGTGATGCATCGGCTCTTGGCAAAACAATTAATGGGTCAGCAGGCCTATCAATGAGTGATGCAATACAACAATTTGATATTGTTATCGTCGGTGCAGGATTAGTCGGGGCCACACTTGCCTCTCTACTAAGCAAAAATACGACGGCAAAGCCGCTATCTATTGCCGTTATTGATGCGCATAACAAAGCTAAACCGGTTGTTGCTATAAACAATCAATCTGATTCAGAACCCATATTTGATTTCAGAGTTGTCGCATTAAACCAAGCATCCCAGCAATTACTGGCGCAGGTAGGAGTCTGGCCCATTATTCAGTCCCAGCGGGTATGCGCTTATCGCGACATGATAGTTTGGGACGGCGAAGGCACGGGCCAAATCCATTTTCGGGCAGAGGATGTACAGTGTAATCAGCTGGGTTATATTGTTGAAAACACGCTGGTGTTGCGAGCCATCTTAGATAGTTTGCAGGATAGCCAACAGATAGATTTCATCTGGGGTGTCAGCCTTGAACAAATCGCGCGCTGTAACCAGAGCGTGCAATTAACGTTAACCGATGGCCGGACACTGTCGGCGCCACTCATTATCGCTGCCGATGGTGCCAACTCCAAAGTACGTGAATTGATGGGCTTTCACACCAGGGAATGGAGCTATCATCAACAGGCGATTGTTGCTACGGTCCAGTGTGAGCAGAGTCATCAATTGACTGCATGGCAAAACTTTTTACCCACTGGTCCACTGGCATTTTTGCCACTGGATCACCCCAGTGAGAAATATTGTTCGATTGTCTGGTCCTTAGACAATAAGTTAGCTGATGACATGATGTCACTGACAGACCAAGCATTTGGTGACAAGCTCGGTAAAGCCTTTGAATACCGCCTGGGCCGGATAGAAAATGTCGATAAACGCCTTTGCTTTCCACTAAAGCAGTGCCATGCGGTTGATTACATTACTGATAATATCGCATTGGCGGGCGATGCCGCTCACGCCATACACCCATTGGCGGGCCAAGGCGTCAACTTGGGATTGTTAGACGCTAAGGTATTGGCCGCTGAAGTCAGCCGCGCTCTTGAGCGATGCTTGCCGCTGTCGGACATTTCCTTATTGCAACGTTATCAACGTCAGCGCAAACTACATAATCTTGAAGCGATGGCGGTTATGGAAGGTTTGAAGCGTCTATTTGGCAGTCGGGAACCGGCCATCCACTGGCTGCGTAATACCGGTTTGCGCCAAGTAAATATATTGAAACCACTAAAAAACTGGTTAGCTAAGCAAGCGATAGGAATAGAGGATTCTGACTCAAAATAACGTTTTTTATTGCACCAATTAATTGGCATACCAAAAGGAAGTATGATGTATAAAACATTTATCACTCTTATTGAAGTTACGCTTATTCCAGACTACGTCTCTTTCAGAGAAAAAGCCATAGGCTACCGACCTATAACTGATATTAAAACGCAGATGTCCGCACTTTAGAAAAGTTCTATTCGACCGTAACATCATGACATTCGATACTTATTTGGTTGGCGGAGCCGTTCGCGATGAACTGCTGGATTTGCCGGTAACTGAACGCGATTGGGTAGTGATCGGTGCAACGCCGGAGAATCTGCGAAAAAAAGGCTATCGGCAAATTGGTAACGATTTCCCCTGCTTCCTTCATCCTGAAACAAAAGAAGAGTACGCTTTGGCGCGCACTGAACGCAAATTCGGCAGCGGTCACACCGGCTTTATTTGTGATTTTGGACCAGAGATTACTCTTGAAGAGGATTTATTTCGACGAGATTTAACCATCAACGCGATAGCAAAGACGACTGAGGGAGACTATGTCGATCCTTATGGCGGCAGAAATGACCTAAAAGCACGTATTCTACGACACGTATCCCCTGCATTTATTGAAGATCCATTGCGAGTTCTACGAGTAGCACGTTTTGCAGCTCGCTTCAGTAAATTGGGTTTTACCGTGCATCCCGATACACTGGATTTGATGCGCGAGCTAGTCAAAAAAGAGGAGCTTTTATCGTTAACGCCTGAGCGCATTTGGAAAGAATTGTCTCGCGCCTTGACCGAATCCAAGCCGAGTGAGTTTTTCAGAGCGCTTCGTGCTTGCAGCGCCTTAAAAGTTATTTTGCCCGAGGTTGACGTATTGTTTGGCATACCACAACCAGCCAAGCATCATCCCGAAATAGATACCGGCGAACACGTTATGCTTGCTCTAGATGTCGCCAAGCGCCAGTTTGGCCTATTGATCGTTACCTGGTCAGTGCTCATGCACGATCTGGGCAAAGGTGTGACTCCTCCTACAGAGTGGCCGAGGCATATTAAACATGAGATCAGAGGCGTCCCTCTGGTTGAAGCAGTCTGTAAGCGTTTAAAAGTGCCGCGAGCTTTTTGCGAATTAAGCAAGTTAGTAGCCGAGCACCACCTAAAATGTCACCGGCTAGTGGATATGAAGCCGCAATCTATTCTGCGATTATTAGAAGCGTTAGATGCGTTTCGCCGGCCGGAAAGAGTCGAGTACTTTGCCCAAGCCTGTGAAGCTGACGCTAGAGGCAGATTGGGCTTAGAAGACCGGGAGTATAAGCAAAGTAAGCTGTTAGTCGCCTGTAGTCAAGTGGCACAAAAAATCGACACCAAACCTCTGCTGGAGCAAGGATATACAGGACTCAAACTGGCGGACCAAATTGGTCGAGCACGTACTCAAGCAATTGCGCACATTATGCATTCATCTTCAGGAGTAGTGTAAACTGGATGTTAATTTGAAAGTTCATCTAGCTTAAAAGCGGCCATACTCCACGAAAGAAAACATAAAAAACAAACGATTGCTTTAACGTTGAGAATCGGCCGGCAAAATTTTCTGCTGCCTCTTAGGCGGAAGCGCACCTAGGTGAACTTGCCCCCGAGATTTTGCTAATTCTATTTGATGTTGTCGCTCTTGAAAGCGCTGCTTCTGTTCGGGTGCTTGATGATCGTAGCATCGAGGACAGCTGACTCCTAATAGGTATTTTTCAGATAGTTTATCTTCTTCGGTAATCGGGTGCCGGCAGCCATGGCACTGATCGTAGGAGCCTTGGGCTAGTTCATGATCCACTGAAACACGGTTGTCGAAGACAAAACATTCGCCTTGCCAACGGCTTTCAGCTGGCGGCACCTCTTCAAGATACTTTAAGATACCTCCCTCCAAGTGATAAACCTCTTCAAACCCTTGGTCTTTAAGATAGGCAGTGGATTTTTCACAGCGAATGCCACCAGTGCAAAACATAGCGACTTTTTTGTGTTTTTGAGGATCGAGGTTTAATTTCACATAATCGGGAAATTCACGAAAACTGTTGGTATTAGGATTTTTTGCCCCTTTAAACGACCCTATGGCAACTTCATAGTAGTTGCGAGTATCGATCACTGTGACTTCGGGGTCGTCGATCAACTGATTCCACTGGTGGGGTTTTACATAAGTACCCACGACATGGTTGGGATCAATACCCTGGACACCCATAGTGACTATCTCTTCTTTCAACTTGACTTTCATGCGATAAAAGGGAGCTGTGTCACAATAGGATTCTTTGTGTTGTAGCGGTTGCAAACGTGGATCGCTGCGAAGGAAAGACAGCAAATTATCGATAGCGCCGCGACTGCCGGCAACAGTGCCGTTGATACCTTCGTTTGCCAACAAGAGTGTTCCCTTAATGTCATTTTTTGTGCATAAATCTAACAGTGGTTGTCGCAAACACTGATAATCAGACAGAGACACGAACCGGTATAGCGCGCTAACAACAACAGGATTCACGTTCTGCCATCCCCCTTTTTATCGCTCTCTGTTTTACTGCCTCCCAGGCAAGGAGGTGATTGGAGAATGGTCGAACCCTGTTGCCATTCTTCCAGCGTCAGAGTCTGCATGGATAGTGCATGCACTCCACTGGTCAATTCATCGTTGAGTGCTTTATAAACACGCTGTTGTCGTTGAACTTGACGTAACCCGGAAAAAAGCTCGCTGACAATGATAACCTTAAAATGTGTCTCTGAACCTGCGGGCACATTATGTCCATCGCTTTCATTCAATACTTGCAGGTTGGCTGGATTAAAGACTGCTTTAAGTTTTTCTTCGATAATTTTTTGAACAACCAATGGTAATCTCCACTTAAACCTTTACCTTAAACCGGGTGGCATACCACCACCGGGTCCATCGGACATCATGCCACCGAGACCCTGCATCATCTTTGCCATCCCCTTGCCTTTCATTTTTTTCATCATTTTACTCATCTGTTTATGCTGCTTAAGCAAACGGTTGAGATCTTGGATATCTGTCCCCGATCCTTGAGTAATACGACGTTTTCGCGAACCGTTTAACAATTCGGGATCTTCTCGTTCGGCATGGGTCATTGAACTGATTATGACATCCATTTTCTTAAACTGGCCGCCCATATCTCTCTTTTCAATAATCTGTGACATGTTACTCATACCAGGCAGTTTCTCCAACATAGCGTTCATGCCGCCCATATTTTGCATTTGTTGTAACTGGTCACGTAGATCATTTAAATTAAAACGGCTACCCTTTTTCACCTTTTGCATAAGCTTTTGCGCTTTTTCCTTATCGACTTTGCGCTCTGCTTCTTCAATCAGCGACATTACATCGCCCATGCCTAAAATACGTGAGGCGATACGTTCCGGGTAAAAAGGTTCTAACGCATCCGTTTTTTCACCCATACCCATGAATTTAATCGGTTTTCCTGTGACTTGACGCACGGACAAGGCAGCACCCCCACGGGCATCACCATCCGCTTTGGTAAGGATCACTCCCGTCAATGGCAATGCCTGATCAAATGCTCTGGCCGTATTGACGGCATCCTGGCCGATCATGGCATCTATCACGAACAAGGTTTCGGTCGGATTCGCCGCTTTATGCAACACTTGAATTTCCGTCATTAAGTCATCGTCAATATGTAGTCTACCGGCGGTATCTACTATCACCACATCATAGAATTGTTTCTTTGCCTGAGTTATCGCCTCCTTGACGATAACTAGGGGTTTTTGATCAACGGAAGATGGATGGAAACCTGCCTCAACTTCTTCTGCTAACGTTTGTAGTTGCTGAATAGCTGCCGGCCGATAGACATCCGTGCTTACTAATAGTACTTTTTTCTTCTCCCGCTCTTGGAGAAAGCGCGCCAACTTCGCGGCCGATGTGGTTTTACCTGCACCCTGTAAACCGGCCATCAACACGACGACAGGGGGCTTGGCCGTCAAATTGAGCGTTTCATTGGCATCACCCATTAACGAGGTCAATTCGGACTCGACAATTTTAATAAATTGCTGGGAGGGATTTAACGCCCGGGCAACCTCCTGACCCACCGCTCGCTTACGCACCTGTTCAATAAATGCTTTGACGACCGGTAGTGCCACATCGGCCTCAAGCAATGCTTTACGCACATCGCGCAAGGCGTCTTTGATATTGTCGTGAGTAAGACGTCCCTTGCCAGAAATGCTTTTTAACGTTTTCGCCAGTCGGTCGGATAAATTTTTAAACATAGATTTTCTCTAGTTAAGTATTAACGATACAGGCCTATCATTTAGTAATAAAAGAATTCTCGTGGATTCTTGCGCTTACTAAGTTTTGACATGTTCGATTTACACTGCATGATTCATGAACACAAAGATTATACGATGAGACCGCTAACTAACAAGGGGATGTGCTGAATAAACTTTTGACGTGATCAGTGCCAATACGCTTGACATCAGTTAAAGAACTAGGATAATCACTCCGTCTTTCTTACGAGGTTTATCTAGGTACTGACTAGCCAATTCATCGACCCGTTCTAGAGACATGTAAAGTGTTCAAATGTCTGAAATTGTCTGAAACAAAGTCAAGGCAACAATACGATATAGTTATTATAGCAACTGCTGATTTAGGAGTTAATGGTGGCAAATTCACCCCAAGCCAAAAAACGTGCAATACAAAACCAAAAAACCCGAGTTCACAATATGGGCTTACGCTCTATGGCAAGAACTTACATTAAAAGAGTCGTTGCCGCTATTGAAAAAGGCGACTTAGAAAGTGCTAAACGCGCATACACCGAGGCCGTACCCGTGCTGGATCGAATGGCTGACAAAGGCGTTATCCATAAGAACAAAGCAGCCCGGCACAAAAGCCGCCTAAACAAGCAAATCAAGGCGGTTGCCGCCTAGGTGTAATGATCTTATTTTACCTCGCCGTACTACTGTAGCGAGACACTCTTTCGCATCGCAATGGCTGTATATTGATCATCGCCCATTATTACCATTCTACTGACCTTCGGTATACTGCCTCGTTAACTATCTTCATTGATATACAGTTTTTATTGATTCATAGTCTTTCTGTTGACCCCCAGTTGTGACAACACGAGCTTCATTCGAATATAACGTGGTGATGCCGTTGGCTTCGCTGTTTATCGTACGAATGCTCGGTTTATTCATGGTGCTGCCGGTTTTAGCTCTCTATGGTAATAATTACACTGACACTACACCTTTGTTGTTAGGCTTGGCACTGGGTGTTTATGGCTTTAGTCAGGCATTGTTACAAGTTCCATTTGGGGCGTTGTCAGATCGTTTTGGGCGCAAGCCGTTAATTGCTATAGGATTGGGCATATTTGCTCTGGGTTCGGTAATTGCCGCTAATGCAGAGTCGATATATGGGCTGATTATTGGCCGAAGCCTGCAGGGTGCAGGAGCAATCTCTGGTGTTGTAATAGCAATGGTTGCAGACTTAACCAAGGAAGAAAACCGCACTAAAGCCATGGCTATTATAGGCTTATCCATCGGTATAACTTTTTCTTTGGCCCTAATATTAGGGCCATTACTCACCGCACTGGGTGGAATTGAACTGATTTTTTGGGTGACAGCCAGCTTAACCATGATTGGTTTTGTCATTCTATTTTGGCTGATTCCCACCCCATCTAATCCCAAGTACTCAAAGGTTGGGTCAACCGCCATCATTGGAGACCTGATTAAGATTTTCAATGATAGGGAATTACAGCACATTAACCTAAGTATATTCGTTCTTCATTTTGTACTAATGGCTCTATTTTTAATCCTGCCTTTGATAATTGAAGAGTCATTGTCAATCAGTCGTCAGCATCACTCTTGGTTGTACTTATCGGTATTGGTTGCTTCTTTTATTCTTATGTTACCCATAATGATATGGGCGGAAAAATTTCGGCAAGTAAAATTAGCCATCGTTGGTTCTATCATTTTATTAGTATCGACAACTCTTATTTTGAGTCAACAAGCGCTAGTCAATCAGTTGATCGTGATCGGCGCCATTTGTTTGTTTTTTGTCGGCTTTAACTACCTGGAGGCAACACTCCCATCATTAATGAGTAAAACCGCACCAACCGATAAAAAAGGAACAGCATCCAGTATTTTTTCAATGTGCCAGTTTGCAGGCGCAGGGACAGGTGGTTTTATTGGTGGTTGGTTATTAACTCACTGGGGTACAAAAGGGGTTTTTATTGGCGCTACCGGTTTATTATCACTGTGGTTAATCGTGTCGTTAACAATGAAAGTTTCTGCTAAGGCCACTTCAAAACAACAATCAGCATCTTCATGTGCCGTCAATAAGTAAGTATTACTGCTATGTAGTGGAATTTTTTAGTTCCCTTACGTATGATTGGCTAAGATATGCTGACAATTAGAAATATAAAAAATGCGATCCGTAATTCATTGCAACACTAAAGAATAGGAAATTAACTATGGCTAGAGGGATAAACAAAGTTATTTTGGTAGGAAATTGTGGTCAAGATCCTGAGGTAAAATATATGCCATCTGGAGGAGAAGTGACCAATGTTAGTATAGCAACATCAGAATCTTGGAAAGACAAGCAGACAGGTGAAAAACGTGATCGTACCGAGTGGCATCGTGTTGTATTTTTTAATCAGCTGGCAAAAATTGCTGGAGATTATCTACGCAAGGGTTCACAAATTTATGTTGAAGGATCTCTTCGCACCAGAAAGTGGCAAGATCAAAGTGGACAAGACCGTTACACTACAGAAATTGTAGCTAACGAAATGCAAATGCTCGGTACGCGATCATCTGCTAACAGTATGGACGGTGACCCCGGTTACACGACTGAAGATGCGCATATGACCACAAATAAAGAGACAACCGATAAGTCGCCTTCAAGGAACGATAGCTCAAATGATACGAAAGATAGTTTGGAAGATGCTTTTGACGACTACATGCCTTTTTGAACATGATCACATGTTTAATCGTCTTCTTTTATAGCTTCTTCCTCTGTTTCACCCTTTTTTTCGCGGCCGACAAGTTCGACATAAGCCATGGGCGCCTGATCACCTGTTCTGTAACCGCATTTTAGTATACGTATATAACCACCTGGACGTTCTTCATAACGCGGACCAATTTCACTGAACAACTTGCCAACGGCCATTTTCGAACGCAGACGGTCGAACGCTAGGCGCCTATTGCTGACACTGTCTTTTTTTGACAAAGTGATGAGCGGTTCAGCCACACGACGCAACTCTTTTGCTTTGGGTAGTGTTGTCTTTATTAACTCATGCTCAATCAGTGAAGCAGTCATGTTACGAAACATCGCTTTGCGATGACTGCTATTACGGTTCAGCTGACGTCCACTGTGTCTATGGCGCATAACTCGTTACTCTTTATTTAAACCTTGTTGATGAATCTGTAAGCAAATGCTAGTTAATCATTGTTACGCAGGGAGGCAGGCGGCCAATTTTCCAAACGCATACCCATTGACAACCCTTTAGACGCCAGCACGTCTTTGATTTCCGTCAATGATTTTTTGCCTAGATTAGGGGTCTTCAGTAATTCTGTTTCGGTACGCTGGATTAGATCACCTATATAATATAGGCTTTCAGCTTTCAGGCAGTTAGCAGAACGAACGGTCAGTTCTAAATCATCAACAGGCCGAAGTAGTATAGGATCTATTTCTTCTTCTTTCTCTTCGGGCTCCGACAAACTCTCACCTTCAAGATCAACAAATACCGCTAACTGGTGCTGCAGTATGGTCGCAGCACGGCGAATTGCCTCCTCGGGATCAATTGTACCGTCTGTTTCAAGATCCAATATCAATTTGTCTAAGTCAGTGCGTTGTTCAACACGGGCGCTATCTACTGTATAGGCCAAGCGGGTAACGGGGCTGTAGGATGCATCGAGTTGTAACCGGCCAATTGACTTAGTTTCATCTTCTTCACTTTGACGCATATCTGCAGGCTGGTAACCACGACCACGAGCAACTGTCAGCTTTGCGTTGAACTCGATATCACCGGTTACTGTAGCAATGACATAATCGGGATTGACTATCTCTACTGCGTGATCGAGAACAATGTCTCCGGCAGTAATCTGGCATGGCCCTTTTTTAGATAAAGATAATGTTACACGGTCCTTCGTGTTATCGTGCATGATAACGGCAACATTCTTGAGATTCAGCAATATTTCAATAACATCTTCCTGTACACCTTCCAGGACACTGTATTCGTGCAAGACACCATCGATTTCAGCCTCGACAATTGAACACCCAGGCATAGAGGAGAGCAAAACACGTCGCAGAGCGTTACCAATTGTGTGTCCAAACCCGCGCTCCAGTGGTTCCAATACAACCTTGGCATGTGTACGTGAGTTCTCAGTTACATTGATATGACGCGGTGTTAAAAATTCATTAACTGCATCTTGCATGGAAGTACCTTAATTTCGATTAATATTTGCTTTCCGGACTATTTATCACGAAATGCTAATGCGATAAATAACTTAAATTGACTTATGTCGACCGGGTTACTTAGAGTAAAGCTCAACAATGAGGCTTTCGTTGATTTCAGGTGGAAGATCATCCCGATCAGGTATACGTTTCAAGGTACCTTCCATCTTGCCAGAGTCAACTTCAACCCATTCGACTTCGCGCTGAGAAGCTATTTCCATAGCATTTTTTATGCGCAACTGATCTTTTGACTTTTGACTAACGCTTACTACATCATCAGCACTTACTTGGTAAGACGGGACATTAACAACTTCACCGTTTACCAGTATAGATTTATGAGACACTAGTTGCCGTGACTCGGCACGAGTTGACCCAAAACCAATTCTGTAAACCACATTATCCAAACGGGATTCTAGTAGCTTTAGCAAGTTTTCACCCGTTGCACCTTTACGACGTGCAGCTTCCTTGTAGTATTTGCGAAATTGTCTTTCCAACACACCGTACATCCGACGTACTTTTTGCTTTTCACGCAATTGCAAACCGTAATCCGATAAACGGCCACGACTGGCGCCATGTTGTCCTGGAGCAGTCTCTGCCTTACATTTTGACTCAAATGGCCTGACATTACTTTTAAGCTGTAAGTCAGTGCCTTCGCGTCGAGATAATTTACAAGTAGGTCCTACATAACGAGCCATAATTTAATCCTCTGTTATACCCGACGCCTTTTGGGTGGACGACAACCATTGTGTGGAATGGGCGTTACGTCAGTAATATTTGTAATTTTATAACCCACATTATTCAAAGCTCTGACAGCTGACTCTCTACCAGGTCCTGGGCCTCTGACTTTGACGTCCAAGTTTTTCAATCCATAGTCAAGTGCGCTCTGGCCAGCACGCTCGGCGGCAACTTGCGCTGCAAAAGGTGTACTTTTACGTGAACCACGGAAACCTGAGCCACCCGCTGTAGCCCAGCTCAACGTGTTTCCCTGACGATCAGTGATTGTGATGATCGTATTATTGAAAGAAGCATGGACATGAGCAATACCATCAACGACGGTGCTTTTAACTTTCTTACGAGCTGTTTGTTTAGTTGGCTTAGCCATTACAAATATTCCTGAATTTTGATTAAATCATTAAGCATATCGAGTAATAATCACCTTTTAATTGGCTTGCGTGGTCCTTTTCGCGTACGTGCATTAGTCTTTGATCGTTGACCACGGACAGGGAGACTACGGCGATGTCGAATACCTCGATAACAGCCCAAATCCATCAAGCGTTTAATATTCATCGAAACTTCGCGACGTAAATCACCTTCTACAGCAAATTTTCCTATTTCGGTACGAATACTGTCCACTTGCTCTTCGGAAAGATCACTTATTTTTGTGCTCTCAGCAATTCCAACAGCCTGACAAATCTTTTTGGCAGTGAGCCTTCCTATGCCAAAGACATAAGTAAGAGAAATAACAGCATGTTTATTATCAGGTATATTTACACCAGCAATACGGGCCATTCAAACTTGCTCCACAAAAAAATAATTAATATAAATAGGTGTTAAGGCAAATCATATCGGATAGTTTTATCTATTAACCTTGTCGTTGCTTGTGCCTGGGCTCTACACTACAAACCACTCGCAAGACACCCTTTCGACGTACAAGCTTACAATTTCGACATACTTTTTTTACTGAAGCGCGAACTTTCATAGATAATTCTCTCTTTAAACTCAAATGCAGTTATACGGATATTATGCCTTGCCAGGATAACCTTTCAAGTTGGATTTTTTCATCAGTGAATCATATTGACTGGACATCAAATGTGATTGTACTTGAGACATAAAATCCATTAATACAACTACCACAATAAGCAGCGAAGTGCCTCCCAAGTAAAAAGGCAGGGATGCCGATACTATTAGAAACTGAGGCAAAAGACAGATAGCGGCCATATATAAGGCACCCACTACCGTCAAACGTGTTAACACACTATCAATATATTTCGCCGACTGTTCACCGGGACGTATTCCAGGGATATAAGCCCCCGATTTTTTCAAATTATCCGCAACTTCTGTAGGATTAAACATCAGAGCGGTATAGAAAAAGCAGAAAAAAATGATAAAACCGGCAAACAATATAAAATTTAGAGGTTGACCAGGAGCTAACACTAGAGCAATTTCCTGCATTATCTCACTTGCCTTACCTTCACCTTGACCAAAAAAATTTGCAATAGTGGCCGGGAACAACAGTAAACTACTGGCGAAGATTGCAGGAATCACACCCGACATATTCAACTTTAGAGGCAGATGACTTGTCTGTGCTGCATATACTTTCCTGCCTTGTTGTCGCTTAGCATAGTTCACAGTGATACGTCGCTGACCACGCTCAAACATAACAATAAACCACATAATGCCGAGAGCAAGCACGCCGATTCCCAGCAACGCTAAGAGATTTAGATCTCCTTGACGGGAACTCTCAAATGCCTGCCCTATCGCCGCTGGCATACCGGCAACGATAGCGGCAAATATCAACATTGAAATACCGTTACCGATCCCTTTTTCAGTAACCTGCTCGCCTAACCACATCATGAAAACTGCACCGGTCAATAGTGACACGACAGCGACAAAATTAAAAAGAACGGGCGACATGCCAGGATAAGCTAGCGGTGCCAAGAAGCCGGTTGACATAGCCGTACCTTGTACTAAAGCTAACAAGACTGTCAGATAACGCGTGTATTGACTGATTTTTCGACGCCCGGCATCACCCTCTTTCTTTAACTGACCCAACGAAGGCATCACTGCACTCATCAGTTGCATGATAATTGACGCAGATATATATGGCATAATGCCCAGCGCCAAGATACTCATTCGCTCTAAGGCGCCACCGGAAAACATGTTAGCCAAACCCAACAGTGTTCCTTCATTTTGTGAAAATATATCCGCAAGCCGATCCGGATCAATTCCCGGAACCGGTATGTGGGTACCAATACGATAGACAATAATAGCCAAGAACAAAAAACGAAGACGAGACCAAAGCTCCGCTAGTCCCTTCTTGTTAACAGGCATTTCTCCAGGTTTTGCCATCTTCTATTATTTCCAGATATTCTTTACTAAACTTCGTGTACACTGCCACCAGCAGCTTCGATCGCTAATCTGGCACCCTTAGTTACGGACAGCCCCTTGACTGTAACCGTTTTTTCCAGCTTACCGGATAGAAATATTTTCACTTTCTTAATATTCTGATTAATTAAGTTTGCTAAACGCAGTGTTTCCAAATTGACGATTTCACCATCAATCTTATTAAGTTCTGAAAGACGAATCTCAGAGGAAACTAATGCAATTCGGGAACTAAAGCCATACTTCGGAAGTCGCTTTTGCAAGGGCATTTGACCACCTTCAAAACCAGGCTTTACGCTTCCACCCGAACGCGACTTCAACCCTTTGTGACCACGACCAGCCGTTTTACCCAGGCCACTGCCTATACCTCGTCCAACGCGCTTCTTCACTTTTCGGCTGCCAGCCACAGGAGCTAACGTGTTCAAATGCATGCTGTTCATAATTTTTCGTAACCCTTAACCTACTAGTAGCTTACTAGCGTTCAGAAATGTTAATTGTCTATAACTTTAACGAGATAATTAACTTTGTCGATCATACCTCGGTTCGATGGCGTATCTTCCACTTCAACTGTGTGTCCAATGCGGCGTAATCCCAGCCCAATCAGACAAGCTTTGTGATTTGCCAAGCGTCCAGCAGAGCTTTTATATTGAGTGACCTTAATCGTTTTCCTCGCCATAGTTTTCTTCCAGATACGCAAGTTAATTTAGAATTTCCGCTACTGTTTTACCGCGTTTTGCAGCAACTTGTTCGGGAGAACTCATCTCATGCAAAGCTTCAAAAGTTGCACGTACAACATTGACAGAGTTGGTGGAACCGTAACACTTTCCCAGTACGTTTTGGACACCAGCGATTTCCAGTACCGCGCGCATCGCTCCACCTGCAATAACTCCTGTACCTTCGGAAGCCGGCTGCATATAGACTTTAGATGCACCATGACGACCTTTGACAGGATACTGCAATGTATCACCATTTAGTTGAACCTGAATCATATTCCTGCGCGCGGATTCCATAGCTTTCTGAATTGCAATCGGTACTTCTCGTGCTTTACCACGCCCAAAGCCAACACGACCGTTGCCATCCCCAACAACAGTAAGGGCAGTAAAGCCGAATATACGGCCACCTTTAACAGTTTTGGCAACGCGATTCACTTGAACTAACTTTTCTTGTAAACCTTCGGTGTTGCTATCGTCCTTTTTTTTACTGTAGGCCATAATGATCTCTTCTTTTCTCTGCTTTACTTAATTTATCGGCTCTAGAATTCTAAACCAGCGCTGCGAGCTGCATCTGCTAATGCCTTCACACGACCGTGATATTTGAATCCACTACGATCAAAAGCAACCTTTGAAACACCCGCAGCTTTAGCTCTCGTAGCTATTAATTCACCGATATTTTTTGCTGCCGCTATGTTACCCGTAGGAGCAGAACGCAATTCCTTCTCCAAGGTAGAGGCGGTGACAAGCACTTTATTACCACTTCCAGAGATGATTTGAGCATATATGTGCCGTGGAGTGCGGTTAATACACAAACGTTCTGCCCCTAGCTCGCTAATCTTAGCACGAACCCTGCGTGCCCGACGCAAACGCGCTTGCTTCTTACTATTCATAGTTGTTACCTATTTCTTTTTAGCTTCTTTTCGACGAACGTGTTCATCATCATAGCGTACACCTTTTCCCTTGTAAGGTTCGGGCGGACGGAAAGCTCTGATTTCTGAAGCCACCTGACCGAGTAGCTGTTTGTCTGCACTTTTCAATAAAATTTCAGACTGACTCGGCGTTTCTGCCGTGACACCTTCTGGTAAGGCATAATCGACTGGGTGGGAAAAACCCAAGGTTAAATTTAGCGTTTTCCCGCTTGCTTTAGCACGATAACCAACTCCATTAAGCACGAGTTTTCGCTCAAATCCACGAGTTACTCCCACTACCATGTTATTGACTAAAGAACGTGTAGTTCCAGCCAACGCCAATGCCTTTTTACTGGCTGAACGAGGAGAGAAAGTCAGAGTGCTTCCCTCCTGTTTTATTTCAACATGTTGGTTTAAAGGCAGTGCCAGGGTGCCTTTACTTCCCTTGAGGGTAAGGCTACGATCAGCCAGTTTGGTTTCAACACCAGTTGGCACTTCGACAGGACTTTTTGCAATACGTGACATAGTTCTTAATTCTTGAAAAGACAGTAATAGTTAGAAGACGGTACAGAGTACTTCTCCTCCGACACCAATCGAACGAGCAGCTCGATCAGTAATTAATCCTTTGCTGGTAGACAAAACCGCTATACCCAAGCCACCTCTAACTGAAGGCAACTCAGTTTTATCGACATAACTACGCAAACCAGGGCGACTAATACGGACCAATTCAGTAATTACAGGCTTACCTTCATAATATCTAAGAGTAATGCTCAGTATTGGCTTGGCTTCATCAGTGACATTATAATCCTCAATGTAACCTTCACTTTTCAAAACTCCTGCCATATTGGCTTTTAATTTTGACGAAGGCATATCGACATTAATTTTGCCTGAACGCTGCGCATTGCGAATTCGAGTCAACATATCAGCTAGCGGGTCCTGCATACTCATAATAACTTGCTCCTAATTAATACTTGGTTTGCCAGGAGTTACCAGCTAGCCTTGACTAGACCTGGCACATCGCCACGCATAGCAGCTTCTCGAAGCTTATTGCGACACAATCCAAACTTACGATATACACCATGAGGTCGTCCAGTTAAACGACAGCGACGCTGCTGACGACAAGGACTTGCATCTCTGGGCAAACGCTGTAGTTTCTGTTGCGCCTGCCAGATTTCGTCTTGGGATGAAGCTGTACTGTTAATAATACCTTTCAGCTGCTTGCGTTTAGCCGCATATTTAACCGATATTTGCATCCGCTTTTTTTCGCGCGCTATCATAGATTTTTTTGCCATAATTTTAGTTCACTCGCCCTAACAGTGTTTATTACTACTATTTCCTAAGTGGAAAATTAAATGCACGCAGTAGTGCGCGGCCTTCATCATCATTACGTGCAGTGGTTGTAATGCAGATGTCGAGGCCACGGAGTTTGTCGATTTTGTCATAATCGATCTCGGGGAAGATGATTTGCTCATTCACTCCCATGGAGAAATTCCCCAATCCGTCAAACTGCTTGGGGCTAATCCCACGAAAATCACGCATGCGTGGTATAGCAATAAGTATTAAGCGCTCTAGAAAATCGTACATGCGCTTGCGACGAAGCGTTACTTTGCACCCAATAGGCCAATCTTCACGCACTTTAAAACCTGCTATTGACTTTCTTGCCTTTGTTACGACTGGCTGCTGACCTGCTATTTGCTGCAAATCAGAAACAGCATTCGTCAGCACTTTTTTGTCACCAATGGCCTCACCCACACCCATGTTAATGGTTATTTTGGTGATACGAGGAACTTCCATTATATTGGCCAACTCCAGTTGATCTTTTAACTTGGGAGCTATTTCCTCTAGGTATTGTTTTTTCAGACTATCCATTACACCTTACCGTTTCAGCCTCTACTGTCTAATTAGAGAACTTAGATTTTAGGAAGCGTCTACTGCTTCGTCATTAGATTTAAATACACGAATTTTCCTTCCATCTTCCTGTATTTTAAACCCGACTTTATCCGCTTTCTTAGTCGACTTATTAAATATTGCAACATTAGAGATTTGTATTGGAGATTCGCGTTCGACAATACCACCAGCTTGCCCGATTTGAGGATTAGGCTTCTGATGTTTTTTGACCATTTGTACACCACTGACAATCAAAAGGTTATTGTTCAGAACTTTAACTACCCTGCCATATTTACCTTTGTCTTTACCGGCGGTTACTATGACTTCATCGTTGCACTTAATTTTACGCATTTGTCTTTCCTCGAGATAGATTTCTAAAGCACTTCTGGCGCTAAAGAAATAATCTTCATAAATTTTTCACTACGCAATTCACGAGTCACGGGTCCAAATATACGAGTACCCACTGGGGCATCCTGCTGATTTAATAGTACAGCAGCATTGTCTTCAAACTTGATTAGCGAACCATCTGGGCGGCGAACACCTTTTCTAGTTCGAACAACAACGGCTTTCATCACCTGACCTTTCTTGACCTTGCCGCGCGGAATTGCCTCTTTCACCGTCACTTTAATGATATCGCCTACGGCTGCATAGCGACGATGAGACCCACCCAACACTTTGATACACATAACGCGACGAGCACCACTATTGTCGGCAACATCTAAATAACTTTCTGTTTGAATCATCGTCCGTCTCCGAAGTACTGCCTATAAAAAATTTTCAACTTTTATGACAGCTTAATCTTTCACAAACCATCAGGGCATTAGTAGTTTCAACGCTATGATCTGTCACTACTAAACTTATAAATTTGAATAAGTTGATAAAACTGCGTTTAAAACTAGTCGCCTTTTAGGCTTGAGCAGCTTGTTCTTCAACTTTAACCAACTTCCATGCCTTTGTTTTTGATAAAGGGCGAGACTCTGATATCGTCACCGTGTCACCAACTTTTCCCGTGTTGCCTTCATCGTGAGCTTTAAGTTTGGAAGACTTGCTAATGTACTTTCCGTAGAGCGGATGTTTGACACGTCGCTCAATTAGCACAGTGATAGTCTTATCCATCTTGTCGCTAATGACTTTGCCAGTTAGCGTACGTAACTTTTTAGTTTCCTCTGACATCGGTAAAACATCCATCCCGTTGCTATTTATCTAAAAACTTTATCTACAAACAACCTAGTGTCTAAAAGTTATCTATAACTATAGACTCGCTACATTTAATCTCGAACTACAAATAATTTCGAACTACAAACTGAAACTGTTTATTGTGTCACTTTCTCATTTAAAACAGTTTTAAGACGCGCAATATTACGACGAACCGCTTTGATCAAATGGGGTTGCACCTGTTGCTCAGAAGAGGAGGCTTTCATACGCAACTTGAACTGTTCATCTAAAGAAGCAAACAACATTTCCTTCAGTTCGCCAGCATTTTTCTCCCTCAATTCACTTGCTTTAAGTATGATCATATTTACATTACCGAGCGTTTTTCGAAAGTTGTCTTCAGAGGCAGTTTGGCAGCCGCAAGAGAAAACGCCTCTCGTGCTAAATCTTCACTCACTCCTTCCATCTCGTAAAGCACACGACCAGGCTGGATTTGAGCTACCCAATACTCAACATTTCCTTTACCTTTACCCTGACGCACTTCCAAAGGTTTACTGGTGATCGGCTTGTCAGGGAATATTCGAATCCATATTTTAGCACCACGTTTAACATGCCGAGTCATAGCTCTTCGGGCTGATTCGATCTGTCGCGCGGTAATCCGACCACGTCTAACAGCTTTTAAACCAAACTCACCGAAGCTTACCTTAGACCCTCGATGAGCAAGACCACGATTGCGGCCCTTCATTTGTTTGCGATATTTTGTACGCTTTGGCTGTAACATGACGCGTACTCTCCTTATTTCACTTTAGCTTTGTTTCTTTTTGCTGGAGATTCGACATCATCAAGATCACCGATGATTTCTCCTTTGAATATCCAAACCTTAACGCCAATAATGCCGTAAGTTGTCGCTGCCTGGGCAGTTGAATAATCAATATCAGCGCGCAAAGTATGGAGCGGAACTCTACCTTCACGATACCACTCAGAACGAGCAATTTCTGCACCACCTAAACGACCACTGACTTTAATTTTTATGCCTTCGGCACCTTGGCGAATAGAACTCTGCACTGCGCGCTTCATTGCTCGCCTAAACATTATTCGTCGCTCTAATTGACCAGCAACGTTCTGCGCAACCAACTTGGCATCCAAATCAGGTTTGCGTATTTCTTCAATATTAATATTTACTGGCACACCCACTCGCTGAGAAACTGCTCCACGCAGCTTCTCGACATCTTCGCCTTTTTTACCAATTACGATACCCGGCCGGGCCGTATAAATGGTGATTTTGACTGTATTGGCAGGACGATCTATATCGACACGACTAACAGATGCGCCGGCAAGCTTAGTTTCAATGTATTCACGTATCTTCAAATCCGAATAAAGTCTGTCGGCGTAATCTTTACTACTTGCGTACCAAGTTGAAGTATGCTTTTTGACTATGCCTAGCCGAATGCCTGTGGGATGTACTTTTTGACCCATACTATATTGTTCTCTTGTTTACTTTTCTTTCATTTTTAATGATAACGTTCGACGAACAAATTGTTAGTCAGACACCTCAACCGTAATATGACAACTACGCTTCAATATACGATCAGCGCGACCTTTAGCTCGTGGCATTAATCGCTTTAATGTTACTCCTTCGTCAACGTAAATAGTCGACACTTTTAGCTCATCAACATCAGCACCTTCATTGTGCTCGGCGTTAGCAATTGCGGACTCTAATAGCTTTTTAATAATCTTAGCGCCCTTTTTTTTACTGAATGTCAATGTCTCCAGCGCATCTTCAACATGCCGACCACGAATCTGATTGGCGACAAGTCTTGCCTTCTGCGCTGACAATTGCGCTCCACTTAATTTGGCAGCCACTTCCATTATTAAAACCTCACATTAACCTTTAGCTTTTTTGTCAGCAGCGTGACCACGATAAGTACGAGTAATCGCAAACTCACCTAATTTATGGCCAACCATTTCTTCGTTAATGAAAACCGGAACATGTTGTCGACCATTATGTACTGCTATAGTCAGACCTACCATATCAGGCAAAATCATGGAGCGACGAGACCATGTTTTTATAGGCCGACGATCATTTTTTTCGACTGCAACTTCTACTTTTTTCAAGAGATGCAGATCTACAAATGGGCCTTTCTTCAGTGAACGTGGCACTGTAATTTCCTCTTAAACTATTTTTGACTTACAAACACATGAAACAAAGCAAGCGAGACTATAGATGTATAACTCAGAATGACACCAAAGCCCATCACTTTTTACCACGAGAACGCACTATCATTTTATCGGTTCGCTTGTTCTTACGAGTCTTATAACCTTTAGTTGGTGTGCCCCATGGACTAACTGGGTGACGCCCTCCTGATGTGCGGCCTTCACCACCTCCATGAGGATGGTCGACCGGGTTCATAGCAACGCCTCTAACCGTTGGCCGTAAACCTCTCCAACGAGAAGCGCCTGCTTTACCTAGCGAACGCAAATTGTGTTCGCTGTTAGACACTTCGCCTATCGTAGCCCTGCACTCAGCCAAAACCTTACGCATTTCTCCACTGCGCAATCGAAGGGTGGCATGAACGCCTTCGCGCGCCACCAACTGAGCTGAAGCACCTGCTGAACGGGCTAACTGAGCACCTTTACCCGGCTTAAGCTCGATACAGTGAACAGTGCTTCCCACAGGAATATTACGCAATGGCAAAGCATTTCCTACCTTGATGGCAGCACTATCGCCGGATTCTAATTGTTGGCCCACAACCAAGCCTTTCGGAGCTATAACGTAACGCCGCTCTCCGTCGACATAACAAACTAGAGCAATATTAGCCGTACGGTTAGGATCATACTCTAGCCTTTCTACAGTAGCTAAAATACCGTCTTTTTGTCGGCGAAAATCAATTTTGCGGTAACGTTGTTTGTGTCCACCACCTATATGACGAGTTGTAATTCGACCTTTGTTATTACGCCCACCACTTTTTGACTTAGCTTCTAACAAAGGAGAATAAGGACTTCCTTTATGTAAATCAGAGTTGACTACACTGACGACAAAGCGACGACCGGCGGAAGTTGGTTTACGTTTTACAACTGGCATTTTTACCTACCCTCTTAATCAGTTCCGGTAAAGTCAATATCTTGACCTTCAGCCAAGCGAACGTAAGCTTTTTTCCAGTTACTCTTTTTACCTACACCAAACCGAGTTCGCTTGGTTTTGCCCTTGACATTTAGTACACGCACAGCTTCAACACTTACATTGAAAAGCTTTTCTACTGCCAATTTGATTTGCTGCTTACTGGCGTTAGTATCGACCTTAAAGACTATTTGATTAGCGACATCCGCCATTGAGTAGGCCTTTTCAGAAACCACAGGACCGCGAAGTAGCTTGTAAAGATATTCTTGACTCATCACAGCCTCTCTTCAATTTTCTTAAGCGCACTTAGTGTGAAGATAACTTTGTCAAAACCAATCAAACTCACAGGATTTACACCATCGACATCAACCACGCCAATCTTCTGAGTATTACGTGCCGAAAGGTATAAATTATTATCGACTTCGTCAGTAACAATAAGCGCCTCAGTAATGTCATAGTCTCCCAGCTGCTGCAAAAGACCTTTTGTCTTTGGTGCATCTAAGTGTAGAGACTTCAGAACTATAAGCCTGTCTTGCCTAACCAATTCTGACAAAATGCAGCTGAGCGCAGCTCGGTACATTTTTTTATTTAACTTTTGCGCATAATCGCGCGGTTGAGAAGCAAAAGTTACCCCACCTCCACGCCAAATAGGGCTACGAATGGTGCCCGCACGAGCCCGACCAGTTCCCTTTTGACGCCAGGGTTTCTTTCCCCCACCGGAAACTGCAGAGCGATTTTTCTGGGCTTTAGTGCCACTGCGAGAAGCTGCTCGATAGGCAACCACAGCTTGATGAACCAAACTTTGGTTAAATGGCCTAGCGAAAGTTGCCTCGGTGACATTAACCGTCTCTTTATCACCTGTAGATGTAGAAATAACTAATTCCATGAAAAACTTCTCAAGTCTTAAGCAACATTGCTTTGAATTTTTATGGCTGGACGAATAATCACATCACCACCTTTGGAACCGGGAACTGCACCCTTAACCAGGATTAATCCGCGCTCTGAGTCGATCTTTACAATCTCCAAACTCTGCACCGTCACTTGAGATGAACCCATATGACCAGCCATTTTCTTACCTTTAAACACTCTTCCGGGAGTTTGGCATTGACCAATGGAACCAAGTGCACGATGGGAAATAGAGTTTCCATGAGTAGCATCCTGCATGTGGAAATTCCAACGTTTTACACCACCCGCAAAACCTTTACCTTTGGAAGAACCTGTTACATCAACTTTTTGACCTTCAGCAAACCCCTCGAATGTTAATTCTTTTCCTACTTCATAGGAATCGGACACTTTTCCGAAAGCGCGCAACTCCCAGGTCTTCCTGCCGGCCTCCGTATTCGCTTTGGCAAAGTGTCCGGCAGCTGCCTTATTTACACGAGATGAGCGTCGGGAACCTGCTGTCACCTGCACGGAATCATAACCATCCGTAGATGCAGTCTTAATCTGTGTTATACGGTTGGGCTCTATTGCTATCACCGTGACAGCAATAGAATTACCATCGTCGGCGAAGATACGCGTCATGCCACATTTGCGTCCAACCAAACCTACTATCATTTCTATAAACCTCTCAACATAACTAGCGGGTATCTATCATGTAGATTCATTGACCGCTGATATCTACTGAGCAATTTGTTTGCTTTTAACCGGCAACAAGTAAAAGCGGTTAACATTCCTTAAAACTTTGGTTAACACGCCTATTAAAAAACTAAATTTTCTGGTGACTATTCAATCAAGCTAGTTGAGGCTGATTTGAACTTCAACACCTGCAGCCAGATCTAGTTTCATCAATGCATCAACTGTTGTTTGAGTCGGCTCGACTATGTCAAGTAGCCGCTTGTGCGTTCTGATTTCATATTGATCACGAGCATCCTTATTTACATGCGGTGAAATCAGAATTGTGCAACGCTCTTTACGAGTCGGCAATGGTATGGGGCCACGAACTTGAGCCCCTGTACGACGTGCAGTCGTAACAATTTCTTGAGTAGATAAGTCGATCAATTTATGATCAAAAGCTTTAAGACGAATTCTTATACGCTGACTCTGCATTACCGACAAAACTCCAACAACTGTACTTTAAAGAACAACCAAGAGCAGAACTTAAAGACCGCCCTGCAAAATGGAGGCGCAATTATATGAACGGGACTCAGAGGCGTCAAGCAAAAAGTATAAAAATATCAGCGTACTTGCCAAGATAGGAAAACAAAAGGTGAGTCGACCCCATGTATTTTATCATGAGCGGCTCCCTCTCATTTGCATTAACAAAATTAAACTATTTGACACGCTGACTTTTTGATGTCTCGCGGATAAAAGTGAACCGTTACTGGAACGGCAATTTGATGGAACAACGCTATCAGCTAGTCAGAGGATTTAGGATTAGAGATATGGTAAACGATATGACCGACTATCTGAGATCGCTCTACCCAACCTATCACTTCAGAAGGGACACTAGAAGGGTGGTCGCCTGCCAATTTATATGAGTTGGGGCGTGCTATAAGGATGCGTTTGATTATTAATCCCAGCGAAGAGTGTAAAACCAACACAACATCGCCGGGACTAAAAGTTGAACGAAACCAACGTAATGCTAAGACATAGTCGCTCTCTTTGAACTCAGGAAGCATGCTTGTGCCACTTACTTGAGCGACTTTAGCTCTCCACATAGGGTGCTTTTTAATTATAAAAAACTCTACTGTCAGCTACTAACTGCGGTTCAGAAGCGGATAAACTAGTTTCTCTTCGGGAGGGTATGGGCAGGTTGCCTCGTAAGTTTCAACGCCCTTAGCGTCCCAGAAGTACTTAGCAAAACGATTGACAAGTTCTAGCAGTTCCTCACCATTCTTGCGATCGGTGTTCTGTTTACATGCGGAAGCAGCAAGCATAATGCTGTGAACCAAATTGTGCGTATCCGGCATATCTTCCAATTGAGGTTGTTTAAAGAAATCACCCCATATAACGCGCACTTCATCTTTCACCTTGGCAGCGTGGGTTTCTTTTTCACAAATCAACCGTATCAACTGAGCTTGATTGCTGAACGATGATTCTTTTTCATCAAGTTCGTTAATTAGATCCAAAAAGCGTATAACACTTAGAGCTGCTAATTGAGCTGTAATAGGATCGTAAATTTTACAAGGAATATCGCAGTGAGCTGACGCCTTTTGTATTGAAACAATTTTGGATATACCCTTAAATAATGCATACAACATGACTATCCTATCCTCTGTTAGTTTTTTTAGACTTTATCTTAGGAGCTCTTTTAAAGAAGTAGTAAAGCAGGGCAGACAAGCCTATAGCAAGAGCCAAAACAGTGGATAAATGATAAAAACCAGATAGCCAATGGTTGTGATCATGACCCGTATGCGCCATTGCGTAAAAGGGAATAATAGCGGGGACCACTACGGCTAGCAGCTTATTTATAAGCGATAAAATTGAAAGTTTTCTCATGCCATCACCTGCTTGTTAAAAGATGTAATCTTGAACTATTTTTAATGCTCTATTCAATAATTTTAGCGACGACGCCGGCGCCGACGGTACGCCCACCTTCACGAATCGCAAAGCGCAGACCCTCTTCCATCGCAATCGGATTGATCAACGTCACATTCATATTGATGTTATCACCAGGCATTACCATCTC
>CAZEUZ010000025.1:0-5082 GCA_964515805.1 uncultured Cellvibrionaceae bacterium
CTATGAGTTTATCCACGCTACTTGTTTTAATCGTCTGTGCTTCAGTCGTTTCCTATGTTTTGGGACGTAGTCGTTCAATGAAGCAAGCTGATGCCATTGGTGGTGTTCGACATCTTGACTCACTACCGTTTTATTATGGCAGTCAGGCAGCGCTATGGAGTGGTCTTCCCTGCCTATTGTTGTTGTTACTGTGGATCTCTCTCGATAACACTGTTATACGTATGATGATCCTGCAATGGCTGCCGGAAGCAGAGCGGCAGCTACCCCAAAACGAATTAGACCTGCTATTAAACACGATAGAAAATGTAGCTGATGGCAATATGAGTGAATTAGGTCAATCCGGCACTATCCTCTCTGCAGCAGACCGTTTAAATGCTATTCGACAGACTAGTCAACAAATCCTAACGTTTTTAATTTGTAGCAGCTTGCTATTGTTTGGCACTTGGGGCTGGCTAGTAGTAAAACCAGCTCAGAAAGCTCGCAATAATGTCGAACGAGCGTTTATGCTGTTTTTGCTGGGTTGTTCAACACTGGCTATTTTTACCACTGTAGGCATTGTTTTCTCCGTACTGTTTGAGTCGCTACGATTTTTCAATACTGTGCCGTTGCATGAATTTGTTTTCGGTACGCAATGGAGTCCGCAGATCGCTATCCGCGAAGATCAAATAGGTGGTTCAGGCGCTTTTGGTGCGGTGCCGTTATTCGTCGGAACGTTATTAATCTCCGCTCTGGCTATGGTTGTTGCTGTACCGGCGGGGTTGATGGCCGCCATTTACCTTTCCGAGTATGCCAGCAGAAAAGTGCGCGAAATTATCAAACCCTTACTGGAAATTTTGGCGGGTATTCCCACTGTTGTTTACGGCGTTTTTGCCGCTCTCACTGTTGCACCGCTAATACGCAATGGTCTGTCGGGATTAAATATACAACTCTGGGGATCTATCTCCATTGGGCCTCTTGAAGTGTCTTCAGAGAGTGCCTTGGCGGCAGGCTTGGTGATGGGCATTATGATTATTCCCTTTGTCTCTTCATTGTCGGATGATGTGATTAACGCCGTGCCGCAATCACTGCGTGATGGATCTTACGGTTTGGGCGCCACTAAATCGGAGACCATTAAAAAAGTCGTATTTCCGGCAGCCTTGCCTGGCATCGTCGGTGGCGTGTTACTGGCTGTTTCACGCGCTATCGGAGAGACAATGATTGTGGTAATGGCGGCAGGCTTAGCAGCCAATCTTACTGCTAATCCACTAGAATCAGTGACAACAGTGACTGTTCAGATTGTTACCCTACTGGTAGGTGATCAAGAATTTGATAGCCCTAAAACACTATCGGCATTCGCCTTGGGATTGATGTTATTTGTCAGCACTCTGATTCTCAATATTATCGCGCTTCATGTCGTTAAGAAGTATCGTGAACACTATGAATAACCACAAACCAACGACCATGGAACTAGTCAATAAAAATTTGGCAAAACGTTACCGTGCGGAAAAGCGATTTCAATGTTACGGTTTGTTGTCGATTATTTTTGGCATTATCTGTCTGCTGTTTTTATTCACCGATATTATAACCAAAGGTATTGGCGCATTTACTCAGTACTATATTCAATTGGAAGTTGATCTAGATGTAGGCAAACTCGGCATTAACGATAGTGGAAACATAGATCAATTGCGTGGCGCCAATTATAGCGCCGTGATCAAGCAGGCACTGCGCGACCGCTTTGAGACCCAGTCGCGTCGTGAACGTAAGCAACTTTCAGGACTGATTAGTTTGGGAGCGGAGAATCAGCTGCGCGAATTGGTCACTGAAAACCCTGAAAAAATGCTCAATAAGACTCACACACTGTGGTTTATCGCTGATGATGATATCGATACTTATATGAAAAGCCGTAACAGTGATAATGTGTTTAGCAGCCGCTTATCTGAGCAACAAATCCACTGGATTGAACAATTGGATAAAGACGAAGCGATTGAACGGCGATTCAATCGTGTTTTATTTACCTCAGGGGATTCCCGTGAACCTGAATTAGCCGGTATTCGAGCCGCTATTTTAGGGTCGTTTTATGCATTGTTAGTCACATTTTGCCTATCTTTTCCTATCGGTATAGCCGCTGCAATATATCTCGAAGAATACGCACCCAAGAATAAGTTGACTGATTTAATTGAAATCAATATCAATAATCTTGCCGCTGTTCCCTCCATTATTTTCGGGCTGTTGGGGCTGGCTATTTTTATTAATTTTTTTGGCTTCCCTCGTTCTATTCCGTTAGTAGGCGGTATGGTGCTAACGTTGATGACACTGCCTACGGTTATTATATCCAGCCGCGCAGCTATCAAAGCCGTACCTCCATCCGTTCGCGAAGCAGCCTATGGGATCGGTGCTTCTAAAATGCAAGTGGTTGTTCATCATGTCGTGCCACTGGCCATGCCTGGTATGTTAACCGGTACTATCATTGGTATGGCTCAAGCGCTGGGCGAGACAGCACCGCTGTTGATGATAGGCATGGTCGCCTTTATAGTAGATATTCCGGGTAGTATTACAGATCCTGCAACCGTACTTCCCGTACAAATTTATTTGTGGGCAGATAGCCCCGAACGCGCATTTGTCGAGAAGACATCGGCAGCCATCATGGTTTTGTTGATGTTTCTCATTACCATGAATGCATTAGCCGTCTGGGCTCGAAAGCGCCTAGAGCGGCGTTGGTAAGTTTCTGGTCGCTATGTAGCGTAATAAAAATGGTAGTAGCAACAAGTAACAAGAGATGCAAAGGCTATGAATGAAGCCGCTGAAACCGTAACAATGGATTTAACTTTAAATAACAAGTCCTCGGCAAGCAAACATACTGGCGTAAGCGCACAGGAGACATCCTTGGAAACAGTAGGCAAACCCTTTATCGAAAATGCTAAAATGACCATGCGTCATGTCAATGTCTTTTATGCGGGTAAGCAGGCAATTTTTGATGTAGGCTTGGATATCGGCAAAAACGAAGTAGTATCAATGATCGGTCCTTCGGGGTGCGGTAAATCGACATTTTTACGCTGTCTAAACCGTATGAATGACACTATTGATATATGTAAGGTCGAAGGCTTGCTGGAACTGGAAGGCCAGAATATCTACGATCCGAAATTGGATGTCGTTCCGTTGCGGGCTAGAGTGGGTATGGTCTTTCAAAAACCCAATCCGTTCCCCAAATCCGTTTATGATAACGTAGCTTATGGTCCCCGTATTCACGGCTTGGCCTCGCGCCGCATAGAGTTGGATGAAATTGTCGAAACCAGCCTCAAGCGAGCAGGCCTGTGGACAGAGGTCAAAGATCGCTTAAATCAACCTGGTACAGGGTTATCTGGGGGGCAACAACAGCGTTTGTGTATTGCTCGCACTATAGCCGTAAGTCCTGAAGTCATTTTAATGGATGAGCCTTGTTCCGCGCTAGATCCGATTGCCACGGCAAAAATTGAAGAACTCATCAGCGAGCTCAGTAAAAATTTCACCATCGCCATAGTTACCCATTCGATGCAACAAGCGGCTAGAGTGTCGCATCGAACGGCATATTTTCATTTAGGAAAACTTATCGAGGTTAACGACACCGAAAAAGTGTTCACCAATCCGGATCACAATTTGACAGAAGCTTACATTACCGGGCGCTTTGGATAGAATCTGTCGGCAATTTATCAGGAGCACTCCATGGATAAACTAAATATCAATCAACATATATCTCAACAGTACAATAACGCGTTAGACATTCTAAAAACCGAATTTCTGGCCATGGCCGGTGTTGTTGAACAACAGGTTATCGATGCGGTTGAAGCGATCAGTACGATGAATATCGAACTGGCGCACAAAATAATTACTACTGAAAAAACTGTCGACGAGCAGGAAATGGCTCTGGATGAATTGTGTACAACGATTATTGCCCGCAGACAACCAGCAGCATCTGATTTGCGTCTGGTAATGACTGTCTCTAAAGCCACTCGCGATTTAGAGCGCATGGGTGATGAGGCGGAACAAATTGCCAAGATGGCTATCCCTCTTTCGGAGAGTGGTAACATTCCTCACGGTTATACTGAATTGCGTAACCTAGGTGGCCGTGTTCAACAAATGATCAACGATACGCTGACTGCATTTGCCCGTTACGATGTCGACACGGCTCTAGCTGTTGCCCACGGCGATAAGCGAGTCGATCAGGAGTATGATACGGCGACACGTGAGTTGATTACTTACATGATGGAAGATCCACGCAATATTTCGCGTAGTATGAAAGTGATGTGGGCATTACGTGCACTGGAACGAATTGGCGACCATGCCCGCAACATAGCCGAGCATGTGATCTACCTAGTTAAGGGTCTCGATGTTCGTCATCAGACAGCTAAGGAAATGACACAAACTGTGCAGCGAGATCAGTAAGCAAAGACTGCACTCAGACGTTTAGATAGCTTTCTTTACAGGAAGAAGTCTACCTGAGATACGAACCCATTCCCCTTTTTGCTGGCTGGTTTCGAGTTCCAACAAATCAGCGTATTCATTTTCTATGGATTTAGCCTGTTCGACTAATATGCCGGATAAAGCAATCGAACCACCGGCATTTGCATAAGAACAAACTTCCCGCTTTAGTGCTTTTAATGGACTGGCTAAAATATTAGCTACTACAACGTCCGCTTTGAGTCCGGGCGCATCGTTCGGCAAATACCACTCGACTAAATCGGCTACGCCATTGCGCTCGGCATTCTCTCTGCTGGCCAAAATCGCCTTAGGGTCAATGTCTATACCGATAGCGCGCTCGGCGCCTAATTTCAGTGCGGCTATAGCTAAAATACCACTCCCACAACCAAAGTCTACGATTGTTTTACCTTGCAAGTTCATGCTGTCCAGCCATTCCAGGCATAGCGCGGTAGTTTCATGAGTTCCCGTCCCAAAAGCCAAGCCGGGATCTAGCAGTACACGACAAGCATAGTTATCGGGAATGGTGCACCAACTTGGGCAGACCCACAAGCGCTCACCAAACTGCATGGGATGAAAGCTATCCATCCATTCGCGTTCCCAATCTTTGTCTTCTACTTGCTCAAATCGATAGTATAAACCGGAAGAAAA
>CAZEUZ010000026.1:0-9541 GCA_964515805.1 uncultured Cellvibrionaceae bacterium
TATTGACGCGGCGATTAAAGACTTGCTGTGTCACCAATGCACCGATCATATCACCTTCGACATTGACGGCAGTGCGAATGGTATCCAAGGGGCGCTCAACTATTAGCAGGATACCTATAGCTTCAAGGGGAATACCGGCAGCGAGCAACACCATTTGCATACCCGCCATAGAACCCGATGGCATACCAGGTGCTCCAATGGAGGATACCATTGCCATAATAAATACAGCAAACATCGCTGTGGTACTTAAGTCGATACCGAACAAATAAGCGATGAAAATCGCGGCAATGCCCTCGTATAAGGCAGTACCGTCCATGTTCATGGTTGCACCCAAAGGAAAGATAAAACCAGCAACGGTCTCCGATACATCAAATTCATTTTTTGCTGTCTGTAAGCTGATGGGCAATGTTGCCGAACTCGATGATGTGGCAAAAGCTACCAGCAGCGGTTTACTGGCGCCGAGGAAAAATCGCGATGGGTTGACACCGCCGAAAAAATAGGCAATCAGTGGCAGTATTACCAAACCGTGCAATAACGTGGCACCAACCACCACCCCGCAGAAACTCAACAGCGAGTCGATGAGCGTACCATCACTTTTCAGAGTCACATCAAAAATAATGGCATAAACTCCAATAGGCGTCAGTAATATCAGCCAACCCACAAGTTTATACAGCACCTTATTGATGTGATGAACTCCGACAACCAAGGGACTATGTTGTGGAACAACCAATAGCATGGCCAAACCAATCAGGAATGCATTGGTGGCAATACCCAGAATATTGAGTTCGGCAAGCGCCGTAAACGGATTGGTGAAAGCCAGAGTCAACAGTTGCTGAGTAACTTGCAACAAGGAGTCACTGTTGTGATCAATGATTTTTTTTGGAGCAACATAGTGCTCAGCCTGACTCAAGCTGTCGATACTGATTTGTTGTACGACTCCCTCCCAAGGGTGGATAAAAAATACGACGGTCAAGCCAATAGCAATGGCAATTATCGTTGTACAGAGGTAGTAACCGATAGCAACGCCACCCAATATTTTAAGGCGTCCAGCATTGCCAATATTTAGTAGGCCGCCGATTAGGGAGAAAAAAATAATCGGCGCAATCAGCATTTTCAGCAGCGCTAAAAATGTGTTTTTGAGAAGTAAGATGAATGCGTAAAAATCAGGCGGCGTATCAATTTTTACCCATTGATAATCGCCAAAACTGATAGCGGAAAAATAACCGAAGGCACCCGCCATCAGTGTCCAAAAAGTGAGGTTTTTTGGTAAGTATTTAGTCAAGCGTACAATGTTACACCAAAAATGAATCTTTAGGTGGGCGATTTTTTAAGGAATATCGAAATAGTAATTGCCAAAATATATGGTTTTTCCTGTGTCTTTTTTGAAAGCAAATATTCATAATAGTATTACGTGGATTTAACCTGTAACGCGGGTTCAACTTGCAATTGCAACAGATGGGTTGATTCCTAAAAACACCTGATTAGATGTTTTCATTTAGTCTACATTCTTATAAAGCGTAGGAATGGGCAAAGTCAAATAAACCCGGTTTAAAAATGTAATAGAGAAAAGTAAGAGGATAGATAGATAATGATTAAAGGTATCGGTGACTTTATGAAGCAGGCCAAAGCCATGCAGGAAAATATGGAAAGCATGCAGCAAGAAATTGCAGCCACGGAGGTTGAGGGAGAAGCCGGTGCAGGTATGGTCAAACTCACTATGACAGGACGTCACGATGTTAAAAAAGTTTTTCTCGATTCCAGTTTAATGAGTGAGAATAAAGAAATACTGGAAGACCTTATTGCCGCAGCCGTCAACGACGCAGTGCGCAAGGTTGAAGTGGCTAACAAGGATAAAATGGGGGGGTTAACTGCAGGCTTAAATCTACCACCCGGCTTTAAAATGCCGTTTTGAGCACCGTTAATGTTTAGCCCACTTATTGAAGAATTAATCAAAGCGCTTTGTTGTCTTCCAGGCGTAGGACGCAAATCGGCTCAACGTATGGCGTTGCAAATATTGGAGCGCGACCGCCAGGGCGGACGGCAATTGGCGGACTGTTTACATAAAGCAATAGAAAACATTAGACGCTGCCAGCACTGTCGCATATTGACGGAGAGCGATATCTGCGCACTTTGTGCCAGCCAAAAACGGACAACCTCACAACTTTGTATTGTCGAAACACCTGCAGATGTTCTCGCTATTGAACAATCAGGGACTTATCAAGGCAAATATTTTGTACTGTTAGGCCATCTCTCACCTATCGACGGCATCGGCCCTGAAGAGATAGGACTACCGCTACTAATTGAGCGATTGACCAATGAAACCATAGACGAATTGATACTAGCGACTAACACCACCGTTGAGGGAGAAGCGACAGCTCATTACATCGCTAATAAAGCCGAATCCATGGGCGTTAAGGTTTCCAGAATTGCTCATGGCGTGCCTCTTGGAGGCGAGTTAGAGTATATCGATGGTGGTACCTTGGCACATGCCTTTGCAAGCCGGAGAGCACTGTGACCGAATTCAACCCCCAATTTGTTGATAATGATACACAACTGGCAACTCTGTGCACATCCTGGCTAGAACAACCGGCCATTGCTATTGATACGGAATTCATGCGCAGTGAGACTTTTTATCCTCACATCGGCTTATTGCAAATTGCAGATAACGATGGCGTGTATTTAATCGATCCGCTAAAAATTAATGACAGATCACCACTGGTCGAGGTATTGCGACAAACTTCTGTTGTTAAAATCATTCATTCCTGTTCGCAAGACTTGGCCGTTTTTCATCATTACTTCGGTATTTTACCTGAAACGATTTTTGATACCCAAATTGCCGCTGGGTTTATTGGTCATGGTATGGCAATCAGCTATGCCAAATTATTAAAAACCCTACTAGGGATCGACATCCCCAAGCAGGAAACCCGTTCCAATTGGTTAAGACGCCCATTGAGCGATGCTCAATTGCACTACGCAGCAATGGATGTGGCCTATCTTTTGCCAATCTACCTACAGATGAAAACCAAGCTAGAGCAGCAACAACGGCTGGCCTGGGTAGAGTCCGATTGCCAACAATTATTGGATAAAACACGCGAATCATTGGAGCATAGCCATTATTACACACGGATAAAATCTGCTTGGAAATTAGACTATGAAGAGTTGGCAATACTTAAAACACTATGTAATTGGCGGGAACAGCAAGCGCATCGACAAGATGTACCGCGAAACCGTATCGCTAAAGACGCCCTACTCTGGGAATTAGCAGTAAAGAAACCACAGACTGATGCTGAAATACAAAATATTAGCAAATATTGTCCGCAAACTGTAAGTATGTATGGCGATGCATTAATGACATTGATAAAAAATGTTTTACAGGATGACGACCATAATTATCCCGAATTAATACCCCGACCTTTATCCAGAGAGCAAGGCCAACTGATCAAGCAACTAAAAGCTAAAGTTAAAGAGATAGCATCAGACAATCAGTTGCCGCCCGAGCTATTAATGTGTAAAAAAGACTATGAACTACTGTTGCGTTCGGGAGAAGAAAATGCCGACTATCAATTGCCGGATTCATTAAAAAATTGGCGTCAATCATTGCTAGAACAGCCATTGATAACGCTATTGGCCGACGTTATTCGGCCAGCAAGATGATTTCGTTTAAATCTCTGAGGGTTATATTCCCCGCCGCTTGCGGCGGGGATGTTTATTTATAGTATCGCGCTTAGACCAATTTCAGCTTGTGCTCGACAAGGACGGCCAAGCGGCCTTAAGATAAAGTACCATTGACCATAGGGTTAGCACAGCAGCGATATATAATGATATGTAACCCAGTGGGGTGAACCAAGTAGGATCCGTTGGGTTATCGTACAGTAATACAATAATGGCAACCATTTGCATAGCGGTCTTGAATTTGCCGATAGTAGATACGGCAACACTGGTTCGTTTACCCAACTCAGCCATCCATTCCCGCAGAGCAGATATCGTGATCTCACGACCGATGATGATGATTGCTGGAATGGCAAACCACGGTGTGTTGTAGGTCTCGACCAACAACACCAAAGCAGCCACTACCATTAATTTATCGGCAACGGGATCTAAAAAAGCGCCGAAGGGCGTCACTTGATTGTATGCGCGTGCAATCCACCCATCCAACCAATCCGTAACAGCGGCGATAGAAAATACTGCCGTCGATAACAGATAGCGCCATTCGGAAGGCCAGTAAAAAACAGCGACAAACAGAGGAATAAGAACAATGCGCAGCAATGTCAATTGATTAGCGAAATTCATCATCGCGCTACATTACTCGTTGCGCAATGCGCTGTAAATGTCTTTAGCCATTTTTTTACTGATTCCACTGACCTGGCTCAGTTCTTCCACACTGGATTTCTTTATTTCTTGTAGTCCGCCAAAATGATGTAACAATTCTCTGCGTCGTTTGGATCCTACGCCGGGAATAGCTTCAAGTACTGATGTCCTGCGTTTTTTTTCGCGCCGCTGTTGATGACCAGTAATAGCAAAGCGATGAGCTTCGTCCCTGATTTCTTGTAACAGATGCAATGCAGGAGAATCACCACTGAGGGTGCGTTCAGAACCATCGCTTAACACCAATGTTTCAAAGCCGGCCTTGCGCGTACTGCCCTTGGCAATACCGAGAATATAAACCGTATTGATGGCCAGTTCCGCCAGTACACTTTTCGCTTGATTGACTTGACCTTTGCCGCCATCAATCAGCAGTATATCCGGCAATATCCCCTCACCCTGCTGTAACTTTATATAGCGACGCATCAACGCCTGTTCCATAGCCGCATAGTCGTCGCCTGCGGTAACATCATCTATATTAAAGCGACGATAATCAGATTTTAATGGGCCCGTTTGGTTAAAGACAACGCAAGCTGCTTGCGTTAACTCGCCACTGCTGTGGCTCACATCAAAACATTCTATGCGGTTGCAGCTGTCGTCTATACCCAATGCTTCTTGAAGAACGGCAAAACGCTGCAAGATATTTTTTTTTGTATTTAAGTGAGCAGCCAAATTTTGTACTGCGGCTGTTGCTGCCAAATCCAACCATTTTTTTCGATGAGATTTAACTTTGTCCAACAATTGCACTTTGCGAGCAGCCTTTTCTGTCAACACATGCTGTAAAACACCTTGCTCTTCTTTTGGTAAACGATGGCTAAGCAGTACTTCGTGAGGCAATTGCCTTTGCTCATTGGCAAGATAAAATTGTGGCAGAAACGCTGTCAATAAATGTTCTTCAGTCCGTTGCAACTTATCTTGGGAAAAATAACTTTTACTAGCGATAGTACGACCGTGACGAATAAACAAGACATGGACGCAAACTGTGCTACTTTTTTTGGTAACAGCGAAGACATCGATTACTCCCTGCCCGGCTTCAAACCCATGCTCTGCTTGAAGTCGCCGCAACGTAGCAATCTGGTCCCGATAAACAGCCGCCTGCTCGTAGTCTAATTGTTGCGCTACCAAATCCATCTTATCGGCCAACTCTTTTAATAAAATATCATTGTCACCACGCAAAAAAAATTCTACGTGGCGGATGTGACTTCGATAATCTTCAGCGGAAATATAGTTAACGCAAGGCGCTGTACAGCGATCTATTTGGTATTGTAGACACGGTCGGCTACGATTATTGAACACGCTGTTTTCGCACTGACGCACACGAAAGGTTTTCTGCAGAAAACGCAGGCCTTCATAGACAGCACCAGTACTGGGATAGGGACCGAAATACTGCCCTTTTCTACTCTTGGCACCGCGATGAAAAGTAATACGTGGGTAGGTATCAGAAGAAATAAAAATATAGGGATAAGATTTATCGTCGCGCAATAAAATGTTGTAAGGTGGCCGCTGCGATTTAATTAAGCTTTGCTCGAGAATTAAGGCTTCACTTTCCGTCGCGGTTACAGTGACCTGAATAGCATCGATTTTGTCGACCAGTGAACGTGTCTTGACGGTCAGTCCAGAACGGTGAAAGTAACTGTTAATTCGGTTCTTGAGATTTTTTGCCTTGCCGACATAGAGAATTGCGCCCATGTCATCATACATTTGGTAGACGCCTGACGCAGTGGTAAGTGTTTTAAGAAAGCTTTCGGAATCAAACGGCACAGAGGTAATAGTCCTATCTTTAGGCCAGCATCAACTCATCAATGTCGAACATCTTATACCTAAGAGCAAGGATAGCCAATTCGACATCACTGCCGATGCAGAGCTTTTCGAAAATGCGGTAGCGGTAGCTGTTAACGGTTTTTGCACTGACACAAAACGTATCCGCTATAGATTTTACCTTCACTCCTCTAATAACCATCATTGCTATCTGCAATTCTCTTCTTGAAAGCTGATTAAAGAGCGACCTGTCTGTTTCACCATTCACAGCTTTGAAGGCTAACTGAGAGGCAATTTCTCTGCTCATATATAGCTTGCCTCTTATTACAGCATTGATTGAAGCAATCAACTCTTCCGGTGGCGCACCCTTAGTAATATAACCTTTTGCTCCAGCCTGAATCATACAAGAAGCATAGACTTCATTATCACAAGGAGCTATAGCGACAATATTGAGAGCTTGATCAATGTCCAGCAACTTTTTAGTGGCTTCGATACTGCCCATTCCCGGCATTTTTATATCCATTAAAATAACTTGCGGCCTCAACTTGCACGCCAGCTTGAGAGCCTCTTCACCGTCCCTAGCCTCGCCAACTACTTTAAACGTATCGATATCACCTAATATTTTTGCAATACCTACGCGTACTAAGTGATGACAGTCAACAACGATAATAGTGATCATGCATCTACTTTGACACAAAAAGTAAAATAATAAAAGACTATATTAAATTTTAATTTTACTTTTTAATGTATAATTATTTACATTCACTGCTGTTTCTTTATAGATTTTCTATCTTTTTAACGGAGATTCTCCATAGGCAAGACACATCAAGTCTTATAGTATTACAATCTAGCTTATGTAACGAGTAACTATTGAAAAACACATTTGAGAAAACTATGACAGACGATAAACGCCGCTATTCCCAACACGTTGTCGATGGCGTCGACAAGGCCCCCGGTCGCGCCATGTTGCGCGCCGTAGGTTTTACCGATGAAGATTTTAAAAAGCCACAAATCGGTATCGCCTCAACCTGGAGTATGGTCACGCCATGTAATATGCACATCAATAAGCTGGCTGACGAGGCCGGTGAAGGGGTAGATGCCGCTAACGGAAAAAGTATTATCTTCAATACCATCACTATTTCAGATGGCATCGCCAATGGTTACGAAGGTATGAAGTATTCATTGGTATCGCGTGAAGTGATTTGTGACTCCATCGAAACTGTGGTCGGCTGCGAGGCAATGGATGGCATTGTCGCTATTGGTGGCTGTGATAAAAACATGCCGGGCTGCGTGATGGCCATGGCGCGGTTGAATCGTCCCTCGGTGTTTGTCTATGGTGGCACTATTCAACCTGGCAAGAATCACACCGACATTATCTCTGTCTTTGAAGCTGTTGGCGCCCACGCGAAAGGTGATATGTCGCTGATTGAGGTCAAAGAAATCGAAGATACTGCCATCCCCGGCCCCGGTTCCTGCGGCGGTATGTACACCGCTAACACCATGGCTTCAGCTATTGAAGCGATGGGTATGAGTCTGCCCGGAAGTTCCGCGCAAAATGCTGTGTCCGAGGAAAAAGCAGCTGACTGTCATGCTGCCGGTGCAGCGGTGATGAATCTCATTGAGCAGAATATCAAGCCGCGGGATATTATGACGCAGGCAGCCTTTGAAAATGCCATCGCAGTCATTATCGCCTTAGGTGGTTCTACCAATGCAGTACTGCACCTGATCGCCATGGCGCATACGGCTGAAGTAGAATTGACCCTGGACGATTTTACCCGTATCGGTAAAAAAGTACCGGTACTAGCCGATCTTCGCCCTAGCGGCCGATACATGATGTCCGAGCTGGTTGCCATTGGCGGTATTCAACCACTGATGAAAACTCTGTTGGATGCAGGTATGCTGCACGGTGATTGCCTAACGGTAACCGGCAAAACACTGGCGGAAAACCTGGCGAATGTTCAGCCCTACCCCGCCGAACAGGATATGATTCGCGCATTGGATAACCCCATTAAAAAAGACAGCCACCTGCGGATTCTCTACGGCAATCTGGCACCTACTGGGTCAGTCGCCAAAATTACCGGCAAAGAAGGCACTCGATTTAGTGGCACCGCGCGAGTG
The DNA here is from genome assembly GCA_964515805.1 of uncultured Cellvibrionaceae bacterium. GTDB lineage: Bacteria > Pseudomonadota > Gammaproteobacteria > Pseudomonadales > Cellvibrionaceae > CAZEUZ01. The sequence continues at coordinate 8,239 of CAZEUZ010000026.1, forward strand.
TTTCACTCGGAAGAGGAAGCACTGGAGAAAATCCTCGACGGTACAGTGACCGCAGGGGATGTAATGGTTATTCGCTACGAAGGTCCCAAAGGTGGGCCCGGAATGCGTGAAATGCTCAGCCCCACATCAGCCATTATGGGTAAAGGGTTAGGTGACTCGGTGGCACTGATTACCGATGGTCGCTTCTCCGGCGGCAGCCATGGCTTTGTGGTCGGTCACATCACTCCAGAAGCTATCGAGGGCGGGCCTATCGCTTTGATTGAAAACGGCGATCAAATCACCATTGATGCCGATGCCAATACGATTTCGGTCGATCTCAGTGATGATGAATTATCTACCCGTAGCGCAGCATGGCAGCCACCAGAACCAAAATATAAACGCGGCGTACTGGCTAAATTTGCTAAAACCGCCTGCTCGGCCTCCGAAGGTGCAGTGACCGATAAGTTTTAATCGACTGAAAATAGACGGGTCAAAAGGCTTACGCTTTATCCAGTGCCTGAGATACATCGGCGATAATGTCATCAATATGTTCAATACCGACCGATATACGCACTAAATCGACAGTCACCCCCGCTTTTGCCAGTTCCTCTTCGCTCAGTTGACGGTGGGTGGTGGAGGCGGGGTGACACGCCAGCGACTTGGCGTCGCCAATGTTGACTAAGCGCAAGATCATGTCAAGAGCGTCAATAAATCGGGCGCAGGCTTCATAGCCACCCGAGATACCAAAACTCAAAATACCTGATGCTTTACTCTTAGTTATCTTTTTACAGTTCTCATAATCAGAACTTTCGGGTAAGGCGGCATAGTTTACCCAAGCTACTTTAGGGTGTTGCTGTAAGTATTGAGCCAACTTTTCCGCATTTTCACAGTGCTTATCCATTCGCAGGCCCAATGTTTCAAGACCCTGCAAAATATAAAAAGCATTCATTGGCGATAGTGCCGATCCAGTATTCCTTAGAGGCACCACACGGCAGCGGCCAATATAGGCGGCCTCACCCAGCGCTTCTGTATAGACAACACCGTGATAAGAGGGATCGGGTTCATTTAAAACCGGAAAGCGAGCTTTATTTGCAACCCAGTCAAATTTCCCTGAGTCGACAATAATGCCACCAATAGACGTGCCGTGCCCACCGATATATTTGGTCAGTGAGTGAATGACGATATCGGCGCCTAAGGCAAAAGGGCGGCAGAGATAGGGAGTCGCTACGGTGTTGTCGACGATCAGTGGAATGCCATATTTGTGAGCAATATCCGCCAAGCGGACAATATCGACAACATTGCCGGCGGGATTGCCAATAGACTC
>CAZEUZ010000027.1:0-3609 GCA_964515805.1 uncultured Cellvibrionaceae bacterium
TCTGACATTACTCATATTTTTGTTCGGGAGCTTCATCAACTGGTTGTCGGTGACTTAACTCGAGAAGGAGATAAAACACCTGGTGCATATCGAACTTGGAATGTAGAAATTACAGAGTCAATCCATGTACCGCCAGAGTATTATCAAGTTCAATCCTATATGGATGAATTATTGACGTTTGTGAACGAGAAAGGACCGAATAAATACGATCTTTTAAAAACAGCAGTTGCTCATCATAGATTTACTTGGGTCCATCCATTTGGAAATGGTAACGGCAGGGTCGTTAGACTACTAACTTATGCTCTTCTAATAAAATATGGCTTCAATATAAAAGATGGAAAAATATTAAACCCAACGGCAGTATTTTGTAATGACAGGGATTTTTACTACGAAAAACTATCACAAGCCGACGAAGGTACCGATGAATCTCTTCTCGACTGGTGTGACTATGTTCTCACCGGGATTCTTCATGAAGTTACTAAAGTAAACAATTTATTAGACTTTGACTTTTTATATAAAAAAATTCTTGTCCCGACAATAAAATTGGCAACTGAACGGGGATATATCAATGGCGACGAGGCAAGAGTGCTGAATATTGGAATTAAAAGACAACAATTCAAAGCAGGCGAGCTAGATAATGATTTGGGAGGTCTTACTAGTAGACAGCGTACTCACCTGATATCGAAAATGAAGGACTCTGGGTTTATCCGCCCACTTAAGAAAAGTGGAAGAACCTATTGTGTGAGTTTCATGAATAACTTTCTAATGAGAAGCTTGATTCAAATTTTGGAAAGAGAAAATTTTATTCCTGCGATCGATCAATAAGGCTGTAGCTGCTGCCGGGCGAACCTATACTGTGGCACTTTGCAAAGCTACAAAGTAATACGCCGGTGGTATAAATGGGTGAACTGAATTCAGGAAATAAAGAAGTTCTTGAAACATTTGAGTTAGATCAACTTAAATGTGTAGAGCGCTTTGCATAATCGCTTATCTTTTTTGTGTAGCTTTTCGTGTTATTGTCAGGGATTGAACAATAAGAATAATTCGAGATGGTAAAATTTCGACACGGATTATTTCAGGAAATGATATATGACAAGCATTGCCATTATTGGTGCTGGTTTATCGGGATTAACGGTTGCCAACCGCTTAAACGATTTCGCTGATATTACCCTGTTTGAGAAATCGCGTGGTGTCGGCGGTAGAATGTCGACCCGACGTGCTGAGCCTTATTTTTTTGATCATGGCGCACAATTTTTCACAGCACATACCGATGAATTTAAGGCATTTATCGCCCCTATGATCGACGATGGCGTTATCGAACGTTGGGATGCGTGTTTTGTTGAAATTGAACACAGAAAAATCACACAAAAAAGGCAATGGGGAGACGATTACCCACACTATGTCGGTGCGCCAGGCATGAATACTATCGCCAAATATTTGCGTCGAGGGTTGCAAGTACAATTAGATACATGTGTACAATCTATCAGTAAAAGCAGTGACAGATGGTCTCTACGAGATGAGCAAGGTAATGAACTAGGCGATTATGACTGGGTGATTTCAACGGTTCCTGCCGAACAAGCCTCAGTGCTTCTGCCCGCATCTTTATCATTTTATTCAGCAGTAAAAACAGTGACGATGAACGGCTGCTTTTCATTGATGCTTGGATTCAAGCATCGCTTGCCGCTGGCATTTGATGCCGCGCTTGTGCGTAACGAAGATATTAGCTGGATTTCTGTAAACAGCACAAAACCAGGAAGAGGTGAGATTTTTTGTCTGTTAATTCACTCGACCAATCACTGGGCAGACGAACATATCGATGATGACGCTAATCAGGTGTTGGATTATTTATGCCAGCAAACCCATGCGGTCATTGGGCATGATGTCAGCGCGGCGGATCACAAAGCTATTCATGGTTGGCGATATGCCAACATAAAAAAACAGGGAGACGACACCTATTTTATTGATGAAGCTGAAAAGATTGGCGTGTGTGGTGATTGGTTGATTAAAGGCCGAGTGGAAGCTGCTTTTACTAGTGGCTATGCGTTGGCGAATAAAGTGTTAGCAAACCTGAAACCGTAACAGAGTGGTAAGAGTGGTAAATGTTTTGCTCGAGACAGATAACGCGTAAAAAGAGTTTCCTCTATGAACAAGCATATTGCTATTCATTGGTTTAGACAGGATTTAAGGCTATCAGATAATCCTGCCCTTACCTTAGCCGCCAAGCATCAAAAAGTATTACCTGTTTATATTCTCGACGATGACAGTGCAGGGGAGCATGCTATCGGTGGCGGAAGCCGTTGGTGGCTACATTACTCGCTCGAATCACTGAATAACTCTTTGGGCGGCAAGCTATCGGTTTATCGCGGCAATCCCATTGATATTCTTAGCGACCTTGTGGGCCGCTTCAAGATAAATTGTATCTATTGGAATCGATGCTACGAACCCTGGCGTATGGACCGCGATACTGCTATCAAAGCGTATTTAAAAAACAAAGGCATAGACGTTGTTAGCTGCAACGGCTCCTTGCTATGGGAACCCTGGACGATCAAAAAAGCGGATGACACTCCCTACAAAGTATTTACACCCTTTTATCGAAAGGGATGCCTACAGGCTGAACAGCCACGTGAACCGCTGCCTGAACTCAAGGATGTTCAATATCTGCGAGATGATACACAGTCTCTCGAACTCAATGAACTGGGTCTGTTGCCTCGCATACGCTGGGATCAATCGCTTGAACCCCATTGGGACATTGGCGAGCAAGGCGCACATGCGCGCTTTCGGCAGTTCATTGATGAAGGGCTCTCCCACTATAAAGACGGACGTAATATTCCCGCCAAACCTTATGTTTCCAGGCTATCGCCTTATTTACACTATGGTGAGCTATCTCCTAACCAACTGTGGTATGAAGTTCGCTGTATCGGCGACAATAAACATATCGATAATTTTTGCAGCGAGTTAGGCTGGCGCGAATTTTCCTACAGCCAGCTCTACCATAATCCTGAACTGCCCACCAAGAATCTGCAGTCAAAATTTGATGCTTTCCCGTGGCTGGAAGATAAAACACGGCTGAAGGTATGGCAAACGGGGCAAACGGGTATTCCCATGGTCGATGCCGGTATGCGCGAGCTCTGGCAAACGGGCTATATGCATGGCCGCGTACGAATGATCGTCGGCTCTTTTTTGGTAAAAAACCTGCGTCTGCACTGGCGCCACGGTGAGCGCTGGTTTTGGGATACGCTGGTTGATGCTGATCTCGCTAATAATAGCGCCAGTTGGCAATGGATCGCCGGTTGTGGAGCCGATGCCGCTCCCTATTTCCGAATTTTTAATCCGGTGACGCAGGGGCAAAAGTTTGCTCCCGAGGGCAGTTACGTACGGCAATACATACCTGAAATTGGCGCGCTACCTGATAAATATCTATTCAACCCGTGGGAAGCGCCGGACTCTGTTCTGAAGGATGCAGGTATAAAATTGGGCGACACCTATTCATACCCTATTGTCGATTTAAAACAATCCCGCGCTGAGGCCTTGGAAGCCTTTCAGTCACTAAAACAAAAACAGCCATGAAAACACTGCGCCTGATATTAGGTGATCAACTCTCACAATCTA
>CAZEUZ010000028.1:0-4825 GCA_964515805.1 uncultured Cellvibrionaceae bacterium
ACTTTTTCCAATTGCGAGCATTGGTCTTATTTTTATAGATTCTATCTTGCTGGGCTTTATGGGTGAGCTGCAGTACTTGAATTGCAGGCGTAGTGAGGATTGTATGTTTACTAATTAGCGCATGGCCGTCGGAATCGGTCAGGGCGGGAAATGGCACTAAAAACAATGAACCCTGGGGAACAAAAATAACCCGATCACTGGGATTATCGGGTAGAAACTGGCCGATCGGATCGATGAGTAGCCGGTGTAATTCCTGCAGGTTGTCCTCAATGTTAACATCAGAGGCTAATTCCAAGCCTCGGTTGTCCCGACTTCGCACTCCCATTTGTTGGCGGCTGATGGCGACTAATTCCTCCAGAGACGTTTCGAGGGAGCTGAGATCTATGGAACGAAACTCCAGCATGCCTTGGGGATTGACGACCCAGACATAAATCTTTTTCAGTTTGGGCAAAAGAGCGTATTCGACCAGTGTTGCTTGTTGTTCTCTTGCCACCTGCTGGATAGCATCAAAATTCAGAGCTTCGAGAATGTCGGTAGTTTGATAATTATCTTGGGATGTTGCTATTCGCGTTGCCAATAATTCGACAAATGCTCTTGATCTGCCCCGTTCGGCAATGGTTAATGCCTGGGAAAATTTATTTTGCGCAATTAATGCTTGTTGGAGATGCTGATAGGCATTGGCTTGGGTATAAAAGATAGAAATTTTTTGTTCATCCCGCAATCGCTTGCGCAAGCTTTCATAAACATCTATGGCTTTATACAATAGTACCTCTGCCTTGCTATACGCTTCGAGGCGATTGTAATTTTCTCCTAAATGACTCAAGGTAATCCCTTCGCCCAAGCGATCGCCGATATCCTGGAAAATAGCCAAACTTTGTTCTTGCCAGGCTATCGCCTGTTTGTATTCTCCCAAGTCAACAAAAACTGTCCCCAAGTTGTTCAAAGCTTGAGCTTCTCCCTGACGTGCCCCAATTTTCCGGTTGACATTCAATGCCTCCCGATGAGAGAGGATCGCTTTATCCTGCTGTTTTAGAAAACGGTATGCCAAACCTAAATTATTCAACGTTTTTCCCTCTCCCCAACGATCGCCTATCTCTCGATGGATGGCGATACCTTGCCGATGATGCTCAATGGCTTGCTGGTAATCTGCGAGTGAATGGTGGGTTTTCCCTAACTGTCCCAACGCCTTTGCGATTTGTCGGCGACTGCCGAATCGATGCAATAGGGAAAGAGACCGGCGATGATAATCCAACGCTTTTTGGTATTGTCCCAGTGAGTGGTGAGTATCCCCTAAACGTCCGATAGCCCATGCTTTTATGCTTTCTATATTCTCGTTTTGAGGCTGAATTTGCTGGAGAATAGTTAAACTTTGCTGTTGCAACTCAATGGCTTTATCGTAACGCCCCAACGCATGATAGCCCTCCCCAAGATTACTGAGTGCAATCACTTCACCCAATCGATAGCCAATTTCCTGGCTAATCGTTAACGCTTGTTGCGGATAATCTATGGCTTTATCATATTGCCCCAACGCACCATGAGAAATACCCAATGACCCTAAGATATGCGCTTCTCTCTGACGGTCATTGAGACTTTGGTGAATGACTAATCCTTGTTGATAATAAGTAATGGCTTCTACATATTGTCCCAAGGAATGATGTCCATCCCCAAGATTTTCTGAAGTGTCGGCGATTTTTTTTTGTATAGCAGATTGTCGTTTTTCATCAATGAGAGGATTAATGACGATTTCTTGGTACAGTCTTAACGCTTTTCTCCAATCTGAAAAAGCAGCAGCAAATTTATTGATCTTCGCTTGCTCAATCCCGCGATTCAATAGCTGGTCTGCTTCTTGCTCCATTGTATTATCGGCTTGGTCATAGACAACTTTGGGTGACAGAATTTCGTCATCGTACTCATATCCCCTTAAAAACGGAGAAAAGATTGTTAGAAACAGTACAAGTGCCGGGAAAATGTAGAGGATGGGTTTGAGATTGATATCGGACATAGTATTAATTGTTTTTAACCTGTTTTACTCTGTGTTAGTAAAAAGTCAATGCTGTCGGAGGCTCATTACTTTGTTATTGTCCTTCGTAATCACAACAGAGGACATTACAGCTTTGGGTAACAACATTAGACAATCTATTGACAATCCAGTTTGTGATAATTAGAATTCGCACCTCTTGTAATACTAGATAAATGTTGAGTATAGTCCCCTTCGTCTAGTGGCCTAGGACACCGCCCTTTCACGGCGGTAACAGGGGTTCGAACCCCCTAGGGGACGCCATAAATTGTTACGCGGGAATAGCTCAGTTGGTAGAGCACAACCTTGCCAAGGTTGGGGTCGCGAGTTCGAGTCTCGTTTCCCGCTCCAAAATTCATAAAAAAATCAATTAAATACATCGCTAAGTTTTCCTATACTGTTTATCCATCCATACCGCTACAGTAAATTATTAGGTTTCAGCCTTTCACATTAACAACTTGTTTTAGCTTTATACTAATAAAGTCTTATAAATCAACATCAGTGACGATGTGCAGATACTGGTAAAGGTAAGTCCCATCCCCATTACGCGGAAATGGTAATTCTCATTGATTTGCGATACGCCATAGGCGTGGCTAACTCTGCCTATAAGAAGTAATAGGCAAATTGCATGCAACATCACCCAGTGTCCCTCCATTAATTCGATTATTAAGGCAAGTAACAAGGTGATAGGGACATATTCTGCAAAGTTTGAATGAACTCTCATCGCCCTAAGCATAATGTCATTATCGCCGGTACCTATGCCAATTTTTAGTTTTCTCCTTAGCAACAGTGTCTTGACACTCAGTGCTACAAAAAACATGGCCATTATCGAAGCGTAGAAGGGTGTGATAATAATATTGGTATCCACGGTAATAAACCTACAGTGACAGGATCTAAAGTAACAGTTATTTTTCGGTGCCTTCCAGGTGTGGAAAATGCCGGTTATCCAAATAAGATTTGAGATGGGGATACATAAGTTCAGCGATTACTTTTTGCCCTTCGGCATTTGGATGGAGTCCATCAGCCATCATCAATGCTGTATTTCCTGCCACACCATCGAGAAAGAAGGGCACTAACCCGGTTTCGTATCGAGAAGATAGTTGAGAATATTGTTGGTAAAAGGGTTCGATATAACGTTTGCCTCGATTGGGTGGCAGACGTACGCCAAGCAGTAATACATCTGCACCTGCGTTTTTTACGGTGATAATCAAGTTGCTAAGATTAGCGCCAATATAGTCGATAGGTTTACCCTGTAACCCGTCATTGGCTCCCAGTTCAAGTATCACCAAGTCGGGATTAAACTGTGCGAGAGCGCCGGGTAACAGTTGTTTACCGGTGGCGGTTGTAGCACCGCTGACCGATACATTGTAAACTTCTGCCGCGTAGTTTTCGTTTTTCAGTTGCTCTTCGAGTATGTGTACCCACCCTGAGGATTCAGCCAATTTATAGGCTGCACTCAAACTGTCGCCGAGTACTAAAATTTTTGTCGGTTGATGTTGATCTGCACTGGCCGGTAATACGTTTAATACCTGTAAGCTTAATAGTAGAACAAATACACAGATAGTTTTTACAAAGATAGTTTTCGATACAATTAATCTTTTCATTTAACTATTTCTTCTAAAAGGATTTTTCCATGTTGAGAACGTCCAACCTATGTCAATCCGTACAGGTCAATGATGGTACGTTGCATATTCTAAAAAATATCAATCTCGATATCCAGAAAGGTGAATCTGTCGCTATCATAGGTGAATCCGGTTCAGGTAAAACGACATTACTCGGATTGCTTGCAGGTTTGGATGTTCCCAGTGAGGGGAATATTTTTATCGATGATGTCAATATTACACAAATGGACGAAGAATCACGCGGCAAATTCCGTCAAGATTATGTTGGCTTCATTTTTCAGAACTTCCAATTACTGGATAGTTTGACCACCATAGAAAATATAATACTACCGTTAGAAGTGCGCGGTGGCGCTAACGCTGAAGCAACCGGACTATGTTATCTCGATAGAGTAGGGCTTGCCAATCGGGCTCACCATTACCCTAAGCAACTATCCGGTGGCGAGCAGCAGCGAGTTGCTATTGCACGCGCGTTTGCTTGTGAGGCGCCCATTATTTTTGCCGATGAGCCTACAGGCAACCTCGATGCAAAAAATGGTGACAAAATAGCGGAGCTGTTATTTCAGCTCAATCGAGAAAAACAAACGACGTTAATCCTTGTCACCCATTCTATGGCATTGGCTAAACGCTGTACTAGACAAATTAAGATACAGGCTGGTGAACTAGTGGCCTTAAATAAGTTAAAGGCTTCGTAATGGCCAATGCAATGTCAGTAGCACCAGTACTCAGGCTATCTTCTTTAGCACTCAAGCTATTATTGCGTGACTGGCGTAGCGGTACATTGAAGATCTTATTATTTTCTCTGGTAGTGGCCGTAGCCACAGTCACCAGTATCGGTTTATTTACCTCTCGTATTCACAATTCCATACTGGATGAAGCAACGGCATTTCTGGCGGCGGATTTGAAAATATCGGGCTCTTTACCGATTCAAAATCATTGGTTTTGGCAAGCTAAAAACTCGCAATTAGCTACTGCTACCACAACCGTTTTTTCTTCGATGGTGTTTGCCGGAGAAGATATGTCGCTCAGCCAAATCAAGGCCGTATCCGGTGACTATCCATTAAAAGGATCGTTGGTCATTAGTGATCGGGATCGAAATTCAGTGGCGGTTACTCACGGACCGTCAGTAGGACAAGTCTGGCTGGCTCCCAGAATTGCCGATGCATTGGATCTCCAATTAGGTGATCGG
>CAZEUZ010000029.1:0-4400 GCA_964515805.1 uncultured Cellvibrionaceae bacterium
AAGACCTAGACGATGTGCAAAATGTCTATTCTAATGCCGATATCCCCGATGAAGTATTGGCACAGTTGTAAGTGCATTTCATTTGCCTTCAGTCGGGCCAGTTTTTTATAATCAATAATCATTTATTCCCAACAATCTAACAATTATCAGGAAACTTACTTATGAGTGCCAAAGAAACTGCTGTCAATCTAGTCAACAATCTCGACGCCAATGCCAACTGGGCGGACGTTAAAAACGTGATTATGAGCGAATACAAAAAAGAAACAGGTGATGCAACAGCAGATGCCATCGCTGCGGTAGTGCTCTGTGCTGTTTTTGCCGCCACCTGTATTCTGTGGATCAGCGGCCAGTAGGATATCCATCCCTAAGCATACTCATGTACATGTACGCGGAGTTCCGCGTATAGTAAATTAACACCAAAAGCGGCGTATGGTTCGGTCGTTTTATTACGTTATTTGTTAGGCTAACTTGCAGCCACCCAATCAAGGGGGAAATCCCATTTTTTAGGCATTAGTTCTCTCACCTGTTGGCACTTGTGGGCAACACCACATAGAAACGGGCGCTTATTGCCAAATTCATTCTTCAGATTTAATTGACTAGCGAAAGTACGATCATAAAATCCGCCCCCCATCCCCAAGCGATTACCCCAACGATCAAATGCCACTAAAGGCGTTAACACCAGATCGATATTCTTAAGATGACAACATTTTCCAACGGTAGGTTCTAAAATGACGAATTGATTATTAGTTAGGGGCGCGCCTGGGCTAAAGTGGGCAAATCGTAGCTGATCACCATGGACAACTGGTAAGTAACAATGCTTTCCGTGAGACCAGGCATGCTTTAGTAAGGGCCTCAAGCTAATTTCCCCATCATTGGGCAAATAGAGAGCAATGCGCTGGCTGGTGCTGTAGAAATTCTGACTGACAATTAACTTTGCGAGACGTCTAGCTGCAGCCATTTGCAAGCCGAAACCTAGTTCACGTCTTTTGCGACGAAACAACTGTCTTAACGTTTTAGGATCGTTGTTATTCAAAAAAAATTGACGAATTTACAGTACGTGTCAAACACCCCAGCAGTGCCGTCGTCGATGTCGCCTTGAACCGTATAGTTCAAGGTGGAAGTCCTTGAATGGCATTAGGCTTTCTGCAAAGCAGACATGCACACCCGCCATAACGACGAACTTCCTGGTAAGCTGGTATCGGCTCAAAGAAATACCGACTAACAAACATGCCAGGGTTATAAGTGAGTATAACTCATTTGAATCAAGGTTTAAAAGACTAGGATCTGTTAATCCAGAGCATGCTGTCAGTCCTTGGGTTTTGGCTTGAAATGTTCCGTCTTAGGAAAGGTAGCAATCTTATCAACCGTCTTGATTTCTTTAATCTTGCCATTACCTTCTTTTTCTACTTCATCAATGCGCACAACTGAATGCATCGGAATATACGTGCGCTTAACGCCGTTAAATTCGCCCTTGAGCCGCTCTTCACTGGGATCGACAATCATCTGCGTATTTTCACCAAAAATCAGCTCTTCCACTTCGATAAAACCGTAGATTTCGCTTTGATAAATCTGGCAGGCGAATATCTCATAGATTTCGCCCTGATTATAGAAGATTACCTTAAAAATAGGTTTGCTGGACATAGGTAGACTCTTGATTGGAGATTAGCTGAAACGTGTAGCTCAAAAGATTGTTGTACCACGATTTCTTAATAGATAAAATAGCTGGAATTATTTTCCCGCCTACTATTATTGCGGCCCAAATAGAAAAAACAAGTCTTTGACGATTGATATGATGCTTAACAGGAACCAACATGCTCAATAAGCCGGTCAAAAAGGTGCACATAAAAACCCATGGCTGCCAAATGAATGAGTATGACTCATCGCGAATACAGGATTTGCTGGGTGCATCGCATCAAATGATTGCTACCGACAATCCAGAAGAAGCCGATGTACTGCTGGTAAACACCTGTTCTATTCGAGAAAAAGCACAAGAAAAGTTATTCCATCAGCTCGGGCGCTGGAAACAGCTAAAAACCAATAACCCAAACCTCATAATCGGTGTCGGTGGATGCGTTGCTAGTCAAGAGGGTGCTGCCATCGCCGATCGCGCTCCCCATGTCGACCTTATCTTCGGCCCTCAGACGCTCCACAGAGTACCCGAGATGATTGAGCAATCAAAGATAGAAGGTACTGTAGTTGTCGACACCAGTTTCCCTGAAATAGAGAAGTTTGATCAGCTACCTATCCCTGAAGCGGACGGCGTCAGCGCCTTTGTTTCGATCATGGAGGGTTGCTCCAAATATTGTAGCTTCTGTGTGGTGCCCTATACTCGTGGGGAAGAAGTCAGCCGTCCGGTAGATGACGTTCTGACAGAAATTGCCCATTTGGCAAATCAAGGAGTGCGTGAAGTTAATCTACTGGGGCAAAATGTCAATGCTTACCGTGGCATTAATAGCAATAGTGATATATGTGATCTGGCCGAACTAATTACACTAGTCGCCGCCATTGAAGGTATTGACCGAATTCGTTTTACCACCTCTCATCCAGTGGAATTTTCGGATAATTTAATCGATGTCTATGACCAGGTGCCCGAATTAGTCAGCCACATCCACCTACCTGTACAGAGTGGTTCAGACCGAGTTTTAGCGGCAATGAAACGCGGCCACACCGTATTGGAATATAAAGCTATCTTGCGACGATTGAAAAAATTGCGACCCAACATCAGTTTTTCATCAGACTTTATTATCGGCTTTCCCGGCGAGAGCGATGCTGATTTTGAATCGACCATCGATTTAATTAAAGAAATGGAGTTTGATACCTCGTTCAGCTTTATCTATAGTCGACGTCCGGGTACGCCTGCAGCTGATTTAGATGATAAGATACCAGAAGAAGTAAAAAAAACACGCCTAACTATTTTACAGCAGCGAATTAACCAACAGTCGCAGGCTATCAGTCGGCGAATGGTAGGCAACACTGAACGCATACTGGTTAACAGTTACGCCAAAAAGGATCCCGGCCAATTATCCGGTCGTACCGAAAATAACCGCATCGTAAACTTCCGCGCGAGTGATGCCAACTTAATCGGCACGTTTGTGAATGTCGTTATCAACGAAGCGCTTCCAAATTCATTACGCGGTGAATTAGCTCAGTAGTCATTAAAATCCATTCGAGGAATTATTTTTATAGTGCAATTTGTAGTGAAACACGAGGCATCTCGTCATTGTTAACTGAAGCCTCAAATAAAAGACAACCTCTCTCAACCAATACGGTAACGCTGAACAGTGCGTCGGCCTACGAAATCCGTCATCTCTGTGGCCCGTTAAATAGCCACTTACATCAGATTGAAAAGCATTTTCAAGTACGTATACACCATCGTGGCAACCAATTTTTACTCAGCGGCCACACTCCGGCAATTCAAAAAGTCAACCGGTTACTCACCAAGCTCTACCGTGAAATTAAGGAAGGGCAGGAGTTGACGTCTCATCAAATTCACTTATGGACGCAACATTACCATGCAAAAAATGATTCATTGGAGAAAATAGGCAACATGAAAAGTGCGCCATCAAAAAATTTAGGTAGCAGTAAATTAGATAACAATATAGAAAAATTCACTGTTATAAAAACAAAAAAATGCTCGGTAAGACCTCGAGGAACCAATCAGCAACACTACCTACACGCCATTGGTACCCACGACATCAATTTTGGCATTGGTCCCGCCGGCACTGGTAAAACATATCTGGCCGTAGCCTGTGCGGTAGACGCTTTGTTGAAAGAGAAGATCGAACGTATTTTATTGGTGAGACCCGCTATTGAAGCTGGTGAAAAATTAGGGTTTTTACCCGGTGATCTGGCGCAAAAAATTGATCCTTATTTACGCCCTCTTTACGATGCGCTCTACGAGATGTTAGGTTTCGAGACTGTCGACAAACTGATAGAGCGCAATATTATTGAATTAGCACCACTGGCCTACATGCGTGGACGTACGCTAAATAACGCCTTTGTGATTCTGGACGAAAGTCAAAATACCACGCGTGAACAAATGAAAATGTTTTTAACCCGCGTCGGGTTTGGTTCAACTGCTGTTATCAATGGCGACCCTACCCAGGTTGATTTACCAAAAGGCCAGCACTCCGGATTAAAGCAGGCGCTGCAAGTATTAGACGGCATCGAAGGAGTTAGCGTTACGCGTTTTCTGAGCAAAGATGTGGTGCGCCACCCGATAGTACAACGCATAGTCAATGCCTACGAGACATTTGACACCGAGATTAACGAAACTGAGATTAATTGATAAGGCTCTGCATGCAATTGGAAATTGATATTCAGAATGCAAGCGATTACTACTCACCGACAAAAGAGACTTTTTCCTATTGGTTGGAAACGGCTCTCAATACACTTGAAAT
>CAZEUZ010000030.1:0-8762 GCA_964515805.1 uncultured Cellvibrionaceae bacterium
GAGATAATACCGGCCAGCGAGTTTTACTTTGCCGAAGATTATCACCAGCAGTACCTAGCTAAAAATCCCAACGGATATTGTGGCCTGGGCGGCATGGGCGTGTGTTTGCCGACCAACTGACATTCGACTAAATAAACGTAACACAATATTGTTTTGATATTTTGTTGTGTTGTATGTCTGCAGCCCCTGAATATAAAAAAATGATTACATCATCTAATAAACGATCCACCCGCATTGCTATTAATGGCTATGGACGCATAGGCCGCTGTGTACTGCGCGCACTCTATGAATCAAACATGCATTCAGACATTAAAGTGTTGGCTATCAATGAACTGGCCAATGATAAAACCATTGAATATCTGACTAAATACGACTCGACCCATGGCCGCTTTCCTGGAGATGTTTCTTTGGAAGACAGCGATTTAGTTATCAATGGAGATAGCATTGCGCTACTTCATCATCCAGCTATAGAATCACTGCCCTGGAAATCGCTAGATATCGATATCGTTTTGGAATGTACGGGCTCTTTCAGTGATCGCCAAACCGCGGAACAACATTTAGCGGCGGGAGCAAGGCGGGTACTATTCTCACAACCCGCCGAAGCAGATGTGGACTCTACCATTGTCTACGGCATCAACCAGCATCTCCTCAATGGTAATCAAACCATTGTTTCTAATGCATCCTGTACGACCAACTGTATTGTTCCCGTGATCGATATACTCCATCGCAATTTCGGCATTGACAGCGGTGTTATCACCACTATTCATTCAGCAATGAACGACCAGCCGGTTATCGACGCCTATCATAATACGGATTTGCGTAAAACCCGTTCGGCATTTCAATCCATTATTCCTGTCGATACTGCTCTTGCCAAGGGAATTGAAAGAATTTTACCCGAACTTACAGGGCGTTTTCAGGCTCAGGCGATACGTGTATCCACCGTCAATGTCTCTGTTATTGATTTATCGGTATTAGTTAAAAAACCGGCCACTGTCGACGAGGTCAATCGACAGCTAAGGCAGGCCTGCAGCCATGACATGCAGGGCATTCTCGGTTACACTGCGGAACCATTAGCATCATGCGATTTTAATCACGATAAACGTTCGGGTATTATCGATATTAGCCAAACGAAAGTTGTGAATAAAAAGCTTATCAAGTTACTCACCTGGTTCGATAATGAATGGGGTTACGCCAATCGTATGCTCGATGTAGTGAGGCACTGGATTCTCTGTGACAAAAAATAATGATGGAGGCAATGAAGTTAATGACTATTTTATCAATGGCCGATATGAACTTGGCAGGCAAGCGCGTATTGATTCGCGAGGATTTAAATGTACCGGTAAACGATGGTGTAATTACCTCCGATACCCGCATCCGAGCGGCTTTGCTAACTATTAAAAAAGCAAAGGAGGCCGGCGCCAAGGTTATCTTGATGTCCCACCTCGGTCGTCCTGACGAAGGCGAGTATGACAGCAAGTATTCGCTGCAAGTCGTCGCCGATAAGCTGAGTGAATTATTAGCCTGTAAAGTTAGTCTCACCAGAGTGTGGCGTGCAGGCATTGATATGGGACAAAGTATCGAAATGAATAGTGGTGACATTGTGCTGTTGGAAAATGTCCGCTTTAATCCCGGTGAGAAAAATAACGATGACAAGCTCGCCAAGGCTTACGCGAATCTTTGTGATATCTTCGTCATGGATGCCTTTGGCACCGCTCATCGCGCCCAGGCCTCCACTCACGGGGTAGCCAAATTTGCTCCCGCTGCCTGTGCCGGCCCATTATTGATGCAAGAATTGACCGCGCTTGAACAAGCACTGGCGAAACCGGAACACCCTGTCGTTGCCATCGTCGGCGGTTCCAAAGTGTCGACCAAATTAACCGTGCTGGAAACACTGGCGGATAAAGTCGACCAGTTGATTGTCGGCGGTGGCATCGCCAACACCTTTTTAGCCGCGGCGGGAAATAATGTCGGTAGTTCACTCTACGAAAAAGATCTTATCGATCAGGCAAAACGGCTGATGGATAAAACTTATATTCCATTACCTACCGATGTGGTTGTCGGTAAAGAATTTTCCAGTGACGCCGAAGCCACACTGAAAACTGTGTCTGACCTTGATGACGAAGATATGATTTTCGATATTGGCCCGGATACCAGCAAAAAACTGAGTGAGATATTGAGCCAAGCAAAAACCATTATTTGGAACGGCCCTGTCGGAGTCTTCGAGTTCGATCAATTCGGCGCAGGCACCCGAGCAATAGCGAAAGCGATTGCCGATAACCAGGGATTCTCCATTGCCGGTGGCGGCGACACCCTCGCTGCTATCGACAAGTATGACATCACCAATCAAGTGTCTTATATATCCACCGGCGGCGGTGCCTTTTTAGAATATGTTGAAGGAAAAACCTTGCCTGCCGTGTCTATCTTGGAATCCAGAGCGAATGACTAAGCTAACAAAACACTCATTTTAATCAAGTTATCTTAATTCTAAGGAGTACTTATTATGCCTGTTGTCAATTATCAACAATATTGTCAAATGCTCGACAATGCGAAAGAAAACAAGTTTGCTTATCCGGCCATCAACATATCCTCCAGCGAAACAATCAACGCTGCATTATTGGGCTTCAAGGAAGCTAACTCCGATGGCATCATCCAAGTTTCTACCGGTGGCGGCAAATTTGCCTCCGGCCAGGGAATTGGCTCGATGAGCAAAGGCGCTATCGCATTGGCAGTTTACACGCATATCTTAGCAGAAGACTACGACATCAATATCGCCTTGCATACCGATCACTGTCACCCCGAATATGTCGACAGCTTTCTGATGCCATTAATTGATGAAACGAGAAAGCGCCGTGCAGCCGGCCAGCCTAATCTATTTAGCTCACATATGTATGATGGCTCGGCGTTGCCAATGGATGAAAATATCGCTAAATCAAAGGAAATCATGAAAGCCTGTATTGAGAATGACATTATTCTAGAAATAGAGACGGGAATTGTCGGTGGCGAAGAAGATGGCCATGACACCTCCAATGTTGACAAGGATAAACTCTACACCACGCCTGAAGATATGGTGCTGGCGGCTCGTGAACTCGGGCCCATGGGGCGCTTTATGCTGGCGGCAACCTTTGGCAATGTTCACGGTGTTTACAAGCCGGGCAACGTTAAGCTTAAACCCAGCATTTTGCGTGATGGTCAGGCAGCAGTTGTCAAAAAGCTAGGTAAAGGCGCGCACTTGGACTTGGTATTCCACGGCGGCTCTGGCTCCGAACTCGATGAAATTCACGAAACCTTGGAGTATGGTGTTATCAAGATGAATGTCGATACCGACACTCAATATGCTTTCTCCAGGCCTGTAGTTGATCATATGATGAAAAACTACGATGGCGTACTAAAAATTGAGAACGAAGTGGGAGATAAGAAAGTTTACGACCCTCGGTCTTGGGGTAAAAAAGCCGAGCGTAATATGGCTGATCGAATTATTCAAAGCTGTGAAGATTTGCGTTCTAATGGCACGTCGTTGGGTAAAAATATCTAATATTTCAATACTAGAAAGTACTTTTTAGTCCAGAAAAATCCATAGTTTATAGGTTTTTACTTGAGCAAAATAGACGTTTTTAGATAGTGGAATAAGGCATTGCACTCCCACGCAATTATCGAATTCTGGTTTGATCAGATCGACCCCAAACAATGGTGGGTGAAAGACCGCGACTTTGATCGGTTAATCACCGACCGCTATGGGGATATTCATCGCCAAGCGTGTCATTGCGAGCTGTCTCATTGGAGATTAAGCCATCTTGGTCGGTTAGCTGAAATTATCATTATCGATCAATTTTCACGCAATATTTATCGCAACAGTCCGGCCGCATTTGTCCACGATTCGCTGGCTCTGGCGCTTTCGCAAGAAGCCATCAGCCTAGGCGCTGACGAAGCAATGGACAGCGATCAAAAAGCCTTTCTTTATATGCCTCATATGCATAGCGAGTCACTGGCTATTCACGATCAAGCAATTAAGCTCTTTGACCAACCGGGATTGGAAAAGAATTTAGCCTTTGAAAAGCAACACCGAGACATTATCGCTAAGTTTGGCCGCTATCCCCATCGCAACCGTTTATTAAATCGTCGGTCGACGGAGAAAGAAAAAGCATTTTTATCGCAACCTAATTCCAGTTTTTAGCTTCTAGGAAAAATGGCTCGATTATTTAAAAATTCACTCAGCCTCATATATTTATATGATTTTTGCAGTATTTGGCACTGTTATAGATGTTATCCAAAAAAAATTCGCATACTAATAATGGTTTATTATTAATCTTAAATAGCGTTCTGCGGCCGCCTAGCGGCTGATGTTGTCTCAGGGTAAATGGCAGGTCTTGGCTTTCTATGCGGCCAAACAGTATTTTTTCCCGCCTCATGTTCGGGTTAGCAAACAATTCTTCTCCCAATGGCCGATTACCTAAATTTTTCAGGATGCGTAGTCTTCCCTTTAAGGTATTCAAAGGAATAATCGTACGGGCATATACCCAGACTGATCCCTTAACCCACAGGGCAACTTCTCTGACAAAGGCGTACTTGCGAACCGTTAACCCGAGGGCTTGCCGCTCTGAAAAGCTGACCGCTTGAATATTTTGGGACAATAATTCCACGCGAAAGTCGCCTTTAGCATATTGCTGTAATTTTTTTGTCAGCGAACTTTCATATAACAGCCACTCTTTGAAAAAGATTGAGTGCCGATCAGACATGTTTAACCGTCGACGCCAGTGAACTTCACCGGGTGATGATAAGCTGTGCAAATTTAGTTGCTTTTCCTATTGGTTTTATTGAATATAACACTGCTCAAGGGTTTCCCGACTGATCAGTTCTAAGGCCTTTTCGTGAGTTGCTTCCGGTTTGATCGGTGGCGCAACACCTGCTTCGTAGGCTTCTTTCCAACGCAAGGCACAGAGACACCAGCCATCGCCGGCCTTTAGTCCAGGAAATTGATATTCAGGTCGTGGGGTAACAAGATCATTTCCTCGAGATTTACTGAATGCCAAGAATTCATCCGTGACTACTGCACAGACAACATGTGTACCTCTATCCATTTGATGGGTATTGCAGTAGCCGTCCCTAAAAAAACCCGTTACAGGATCGTTGCAACAAGATTGTAGGTCGGTGCCTAAAATATTTTTTGGTTTTTCCAGCATCATAGCAGCTCTCGCCAATATTACCGTACTATCCAACACCACTATACTATTCAAGAATAAACTTATAGAACTTCAATTTTAACGATATACTTGTATTGATAAAATACTATCTCTTCACTAAGCCAGAATGTGAAATGCTAATAAATATTCAACAAATACCGGATACCGAGAGTAATAATAATGCAATCTGCTATTTTACTGATTCGTTGCGCTGATCAGAAAGGTTTAATTGCCGCGATCACCAACTTTATTCATCGACATAACGGCAACATCTTACATCTTGAACAGTACGTTGAAACTGAACAGGGTACCTTCTTTATGCGGGTTGAATGGGACCTGCAGCAATTTGCTTTGGGGGATGCTGAGATTTTCTCGGTATTTAAAAGGGAAATTGGCGATTCTTATAACATGGCCTTCTCTATTAAGTTTTCTGCGGAACATCAACGTATGGCATTGTTTGTTTCCAAACTTCCTCATTGCTTTTATGACATATTGGCCCGCTGTCATTCCGGTGAGTGGCAAGTTGAATTACCTCTTATCATAAGCAATCACCAAGATATGGAATCAGTAGCCAAGCAATTTGACATTGATTATTACCACTTACCAATCACGCTTGATAATAAAAAACAACAAGAGGCCAAACAATTAGCGTTACTACAAGAATATAATATCGATTTCGTTGTACTAGCGCGATACATGCAAATTCTGACAGATGACATTATTCGACATTATAAAGACCGAATTCTAAATATTCACCACTCTTTTCTGCCCGCTTTTCCTGGAGCCAAACCATACCACGCAGCGCATAAGCGCGGTATAAAAATTATCGGCGCCACTAGCCACTATGTAACATCCGAATTAGATGCCGGACCAATTATCGAACAGGACGTCGTGCATGTTAGCCACGCCGACTCTGTCGATGACTTCATTCGCAAAGGCCGGGATCTTGAAAAGGTCGTCTTGGCGCGGGCGGTTTGGAAGCATATCCAACGGAAGGTCTTGGTCGATGCCAATAGAACCGTCGTCTTTGATTGATAGTGGTTTTCTGATTAAAAACGCACCATTAATGATCGAGAATCTGGCTTAAGAACAGTTGCAAACGGTCAGTCTGTGGATTATTAAATATTTTCTCGGGAGAGTTTTGCTCAACAATTTCACCGCCATCCATAAAAATGACTCGATCGGCAACTTTTTTAGCGAAGCCCATTTCATGGGTCACACACAGCATTGTCATGCCTTCTTCGGCAAGTTCGATCATCACGTCCAGCACTTCTTTAATCATCTCCGGATCGAGTGCTGAAGTAGGTTCATCAAATAACATAATCTGAGGATTCATGCACAATGATCGCGCAATAGCGACCCGCTGCTGCTGACCGCCAGATAGTTGGCCTGGATATTTATCTGCTTGTTCAGGAATTTTAACTCGCTCCAGATATTGCATGGCAATAGCTACTGCTTCTTTTTTGGGTTTTTTCTGCACCCATATCGGCCCTAGCGTTAGATTTTCCAAAATACTCAAATGCGGAAATAAATTGAAGTGCTGAAAAACCATTCCGACTTCACGACGAATAGTTTCGATATTCTTAACATCGTTAATCATTTCTATTCCATTCACTGTCAGCGAACCGCGTTGAAATTCCTCGAGGCGATTAATGCAACGAATAGTGGTTGATTTACCAGAACCGGAAGGGCCACAGATAACGATTTTTTCGCCTTTGGTTACCGTAAGATTAATGTCTTTCAGTACGTGGAAGTTGCCGTACCATTTGTTCAGGTTTTTTATAACAATGACATTTTCTGCATTGTCGCTGTCACTTTGAGATTTTTCAGTTGTGCTGGTCTGGGCTGTACTCAAAATAAGATCCTCTGATTCTCTAAGTTACAAGTGAAATAATTACAAACGGTGGAAAACCTTAAAAGTTAAGACCTATGTTCCGTATTGAGCTTGCGTTCAATTGATGCACTAATCAGCGACATGGTGAAGCAACAAATCCAAAATATTGCAGCGGCAAAAACGTAGCCTTCAATCCAATGCCCACCCAACCAATTGGAGTTGGTCAAGGCCGACTGCACAGTAGTTAAGAGTTCAAACAGGCCGATGATAATAAGGAATGTCGTATCCTTGAATAAGGAAATAAATGTGCTGACGATATTTGGAATAGAGATCTTTAATGCTTGCGGCAGAATAATTAAGCGCGTTTTTTCCCAGTAGCTTAAACCCAAGGAGTCAGCTGCTTCGTATTGCCCTTCTGGTATGGCTTGCAGGCCACTGCGAACAACTTCAGCCATATAAGCAGACTGAAATAAGGTGATGGCTATAAAAGTACGGGCTAGTTTATTAATGTCAGTACCTTCAGGGAAGAATAACGGCAGCATCACCGAACCCATAAACAACAATGTTAATAAAGGCACACCACGAAAGAATTCAATACAAACTACGCAGACGCTCCGTAGAAATCCCATGTCAGAGCGGCGCCCTAAAGCCCATATTATACCTAGAGGCAAAGAGGCAATGATGCAGGCGGAAGCCAGGAATATATTTAGCGAAAACCCACCCCAATAATCCGTTCTCACATGCTCCAACCCGAATAAACGTCCGTCGAGAATAGCGGCGCAGATAATTGGATAAATTAGTATAATCAGTAGACCTAATTTTTTACGCAACTCCGTTGGCATGTAATACTGAATGGCAATAACGACAGGCAAGAGTAAAAAAGAGAGATTAATTCGCCAGATCTGTTCTTCTGGGTAAGTGCCATAGATGAATTGCTGCATCCAAGCACCGACAAAAACCCAACAAGCTCCCTCTTTGACGCAGTCATCCTGACTTTCACCTATCCAATTAGCTGAGATAAATGCCCAGTCAATAATTGGAGGAATAATCATTACCAGAAAGTAGATGGCGACAATAGACGCTAGACTACTGCCAACAGAAGAAAACAAGTTGACTCTAAGCCAACTAAGCGCTCCGACGGTATCATTAGGCGCAGGTCTTGAAGGTAGCGGTTTAAATTTTTTCACTTATTGGGCCTCGGCTTACTACTATTTTTTCTCAACAAGAGCCACTTTGGCATTCAATAAATTCATAAGGGCAGAAAGTAGTAAGTTGATGGTCAGATAAACCAACATGGTAATCGATACAATCTCAACCGCTTGACCGGTTTGGTTCAATGTAGTGCCCATGAAGACGGTGAATAATTCAGGGTAACCAATGGCCGTCGCCAACGATGAATTTTTAATCAAGTTTTGGTACTGGCTATTAAGCTGAGGGATAATAACACGCAGTGCCTGTGGAATAATAATTAGCATCACAATTCGGCCTTCTTGCAGACCAACGCTGCGGGCTGCTTCCGTTTGTCCATGTGGAATAGCTTGCACACCGGCTCTGACCGCTTCGGCGATAAAGGTGCCCGTATAAACTGTGAGTGCAATCGACAGTGCTATCAGTTCAGGGATTATCGTGACACCACCGGAAAAATTAAAGCCACGGAGCTCGGGATAATCTAAAGAGAAGGGATTGCCGGTAATTGCCATAGCCAATAGTGGCAAACTAAAAAATATAACTAAAGAAACCCAAAAAACAGG
>CAZEUZ010000031.1:0-7394 GCA_964515805.1 uncultured Cellvibrionaceae bacterium
CATGCCCAGCCTTGCGGGTCGGTAATTCAGGGCTGGCTTTCTCTAATGTGTCAACCAGTTGTTTTTCAATGTAACCACGCTTCGTCATCGTTTTGTACACTGCGTTCTATGCTACGCATGGCATTAACTAGTACTTACCTAAAGACGTTAAAAAGTTTATCAGGAAAAAGGTCAAATCGAGGTCTTGTGCCATGTGCCACGCTGCGGCTTCCTTTAAGCGAACTTTATAGATTTTTAATGGGAGGGTAGTGAGTAGAATAAGAGGGCTTAAAAAGGCCAAAAACCAGATTTTCTGGTGACCTGATTTTTTACCCGTTTTGGTCATTGCCATATCGCGTTTTGTTCTTGGGTACTGGCTCTCAGGTATGCTTAAAAAATACCAAAAAACAGGATTATGAAGGAATATAGCCGCTGACAAGCAAGTGCTTATTAAATACGGCGATCAAAAATGATAATTACTGGGATGGAAAAATGACTTAAATACTTGACTGAAAACCATAGTCACTTGTTATGTACTCTTTAATTCTCGCAAATATACTGGAAAATCAATGGCCGGTGGTTTTACAGAAGCTTGATACATCATATTGGCAACATAGCCACGGTGATAAGTACCATGATTAACGACATGTAAAATAATCTCAGCCCGTGACATTGCACCATTGCCCCCATCGACAAATTCAAATTCGACTACCTCAGAAAATTCACTACCAGATAAACGTTGAATGTAGTCTATATACTAGTTATCCATATATTTTGTAAGAGTGAGTACTGTTTCTCGAATGCCCATATTTTCCAAAGATTACTAAAAGTTTAATTTTTTATGCGATATCTTTGCTAAAGTGATAGCTTGCAATCACAAGCCCTTGGCTAAAATAAAACTTATGGGCTTGATCTCTATGAGTGCCAGAATCTAAGTGTAATTTATTGCATCCACTTTCAATTGCAAGCTGTTTAAGCCAGCTTATTAATGACTCCCCATGACCCTTCGAGCGCTGATTTTTTGATGTTACAAGGTCATCAACATAAAGGTTTTTACCCATAAATAAATTTGTGGAAATTCTGTAGCCAGCCAACGCTACTACAAAACTACTTTCTTCGATATATACAAGCCTATACCCTTGTTTCTCCATTTCACGAATAGCGCCTAAAAAGTTCTCTTTAACCAGGTGTGGCCGTAGTTCCTGCATAACCTCAAAACATGCTTTTACTTCTTCATCCGATACCGCAATTTTTGGCATTACTATCTCCATTAGGACTTATAGCCCGTGTGTGGGACAGCTTCCGCTTTTCACACACACGGTCAACCGTGACACATTTGTTATAACAGCGATAAATAAATTACGCATGATACTTAAAATAGTGAGAGCGAGCATACCGGACTTGATGAGCTTGATTCACCCACTTAGTAGCACCGAATAAAACACCCGGCACTTGCAGCTATAACTTACTTAACTTACAGACCAATAGTAAAAATATGCTATATTCATATATAGTGTTAATGAATATATTAGGAGATGAATATGGCAAACACAAGTTTAACCCTGGGTGAACATTGGGAAGGTTTTATCAAAAGCCAAATTGTTGATGGTCGTTACGCGTCAGCCAGTGAAGTCGTCAGGGATGCGCTGAGACACATGGAAGAACGCGACAATAAATTAAAAGCACTACGTGCACATTTAGCAGAAGGGGCAGAACAGATAGCCAAGGGCGAAGGTATAGAAAACTTTTCCATGGACAGTCTTATTCAAGAATTAGATAACGAAGATTGATGCCTAGATTTATTATTGCACCTCGTGCGAAAGCGGATTTAAAAAAGATAGGGCGCTATACTCAAAAGAACTGGGGAATCAAGCAAAGAAATAACTACTTATTTGGACTCAATGATCGTTTTCAATGGTTGACCAACAACTCAAGGCTGGGGGCTCACCGTCCTGATATTGCAGAAGGTTATTACAGTTTTCCCCATCAAAGACATACCATTTTTTACACACTGTCTGATAACGGTAACGTCAATATTATTGGTATTGTGAGCGCAGGACAAAGCCCGGAAAAATACTTTGAGAGTCTGTAAATTAAATGGTGTAAAAATTGCCAGTATGGTTTTGATACCGATCAGGTGTTTCGAGACCAGAAACGATGGGGAGATGCTATTTCCTGTTAATTTCAAATGATTCAAATACTGGTTTAGCTGTTTCACTGCTTTGCGATTCTGCCAGCGTGTTTTTGTCAGTATCAGGATATCATCCATATGGCAGTCATTCATTTTCAATTTGAATCTATCCACCCTTTCTACGATGGCAATGGCCGAACTGGACGTATTCTCAATATTCTGTATTTGGTCGCGCAAGGCTTATTAGACCTGCCTGTGCTGTATTTGAGTCGTCACATTATTCGCAATAAGGCGGACTATTACCGAACACTGCAAGCAGTGAGAGATAACAATGATTGGGAATCCTGGTTATTGTATATGTTGACGAGTATTGAGCACACTGCGAAACAAACGATCTATCTGATACAGGAAATCAAAGCCTTAATAATGCTTTACAAGCGTAGTATTCGCAATCAGTTGCCAAAAATCTATAACCAAGATTTATTAAATAACCTCTTCAGTCATCCTTATACGAAGATTGAATTTGTAGTAAATGATCTCGGCATCACACGACTGACAGCCACGAAGTACCTGGATCAATTAGTAGAAAACGGCTTTCTGCAAAAACAAAAAGTAGGGCGCAGTAATTACTATATCAATAAACCGCTGTGTGATTTATTTATCAGCAAACCAGAAACATCAGTGTCATAACAGCGTGTGTAATTTTAGTGTAAATGTGTAGAAATGACAGCCTAAATAACGAAAATTCTCATGTTGGTGGTTCTATCTTGCTTTTGGCACCATTAGGCTATCCTACGATCAGTTTAATGCCCACCGATATGGCAACCACCTCAAAGACCAACTTAATTGCCTTGTTGCCTTTTACAATCGCCAAATGAGCACCGATGAAGCCACCAAGCAAGGATCCGGCTAATAGTGCAGGCAGCCACCACCACTGGATATCGCTTTTGATACCCAATGTAACGGCGCCAGCCCCATTCCAGAATATGCCGACTAGGATCAGCGTATAGGCAACCGCTGTTTTATAATCAAACCCAAACCAACGTACCAACCAGATGGTAGCGAAGAGTCCGGTGCCAGATGTTAGAGAACCATTGATGAAACCGATGACGAAGAAACCGACGCCTCCATATACCATACCCTTGATATCACGATGCCGTTCATTGCTTTTCTGGCCAAACGCTTTTTTCATGACAGAATAGGCGCCGAGGCCAATGGTCAACAAGCCAAGTGCTATTTCAGCCATCCGTCCGGGGATATGCAGAATATAATTTGCACCGATGACGACTCCAGGCAAACCGCAAGCCAACATGAACCAAGCGAAATGAAATTGCACGAAGCGGCTGCGTATATAGCGAATAGTCGCGCCGATACCCAGTGCCACAGTGGCAATTTTGTGCGTTGCCAGCGCCACCGTAAATGGCAATCCCAGAAAAATAAGCGCCGGTAACTGAATCAGGCCGGCGCCGCCACCTGAAAAAGCCGAAAAAATATTGGCGACTAGGGATATGAAAAATAGGAGAAGTTGTTGATTCAGATCGATTGGCATTTGTTAAATAATAGTTTCAGTGTGTTCTACAGTAGGCTAATATCCATAAATCATCCCAATTATTTATACAGTGCTCTTTTTAATACAGTACCTATTATGACTCATATTGTCCTCTTTGAACCCGAAATCCCTCCCAATACTGGCAATATTATCCGTCTAGCCGCTAACAGTGGCTGTCAACTGCATTTAATTGAGCCGCTAGGATTTCAAATAGAAGACAAACGGTTGCGCCGAGCCGGATTGGACTACCGCGAACAGAAAGTGATATCGCTGCATCAAGATTGGCAAACGTTTATCGAACGGCAACAACCTAAGAGGTTGTTCGCCATCAGCACAAAAGGCGCTGAACACTACCATAATATTCACTATAGTGAAGATGACTACCTGGTCTTTGGGCCAGAAACCAGAGGATTGCCAGATAGCATATTGTCTTCTAGTGTGATTGATACGGTAGTGCGTATCCCCATGCAAAAATATAATCGCAGTATCAATTTGGCCAATGCAGTAGCCATTGTCGTTTATGAAGCCTGGCGGCAACATGCCTTCGCTGGAGGTAGCTAAGATAAGATGAAGACAGACATCAACAATCGAACCGCTATTGGCTTATATTACGGCAGTTCGACTTGTTATACCGAAATTGCCGCTGAAAAAATTCAGCAAATTTTGGGTGTAGATGTTGTGAGTCTTCATAATATTGCGGACGTTGGCCTGGCTGACATCGAGCACTACCGGCAGTTGATATTGGGCATTCCCACCTGGGATTATGGTGAGCTTCAAGAAGACTGGGAAGCAGTTTGGGATCAACTCGATACTGTAGATTTCGAGGATAAAACCATTGCGCTCTATGGTCTCGGCGATCAAATCGGTTACCCAGAATGGTTTCTCGATGCTTTGGGTTACTTACACAATAAAGTGCTATTACAAGGTGCCAAGATTATTGGCCACTGGCCCAATGAAGGCTACCATTTTACGGAATCACAGGCCTTAACAGCAGATAAAACCCACTTTGTTGGTTTGGCGTTGGACGATGAAAACGACTTTGAATTAACCGATAAGCGATTGCAATCCTGGTGCAATCAACTGTGCCGACAATTTGTTGATATATAAACCGCTACCGACCCAAGTCGATCGCAATTGATGAATACCGTCCAGCATCTTATACTCTCCAATTGCTGTCAAACAGTTAGCCCCAAGCTACAACTATATTTGATTGCTATTTATTAAAATAAACATACAAGAGGATAATAAAAGATGAAAATATGGCTATTAACCTGGAATACAGAAATTATGGCAGCCAATACGGGTAATACCGGATTGGATCTAAATGGCATGATCAACGCTGCCGGTGTGAATGCACCAGATCTTATTATCACCGCTCAACAAGAAGCGATAGGTCCTTTCATTGAAGACGTTCCACTCACAGGATACGGTAAAGTAACCAGTTCTGACATTAAAGGGAAGACAAAGGGGACATGCCACACCCACTTGGGCGTGATGGTGAAAAACCCGATGACTGTCAATACAACCCCGAGTAATGTCAAATTTTACGCATATGAAGGCGGTTATGGGAAGGGCTTAAAGACGGTAGGAACCAATCTGAGTACTGGTGGGCTTAATGTCAAAGGTGGTGCTATGGCAGAGCTCACTATTGGAGGGAAAACGATAGGTCTATGCAGTGCACACTTGGATGCCGACGGCGGATCACCAAAAACCAAACAAATTGACCGCACGCTGGCCAGCCTGTTTTTGGGAAGAAAGATCAATAGCAGCGAGCATGCTAACGCTCCAACGATTGCAGCGGGCTTAATGAACGCAAGAAATGCATTGCCAAGATATGATGCGGTTTTTTATCTAGGTGATCTCAACTATCGTATTGGTACAGTAACAGAACCAACTAATGATGTAGTAACACAACTTTCAGCAGCAAATATCAAGACGATACTGACTGGGGGCAATGTTAGTGGTATAGATTTGGCAAGGTTAAAATCCTTTGATCTCAATCCCCACTCATCTTTGGCGACAACATATGGATTTACGCTCCCACACTATGACACAAGAGATTTTCCGACTTACAAACTAAATTATAAAGCTGACGACGGTAACAATGGTACTCTAACCAACGGAAAAGCTGATGTACAAAGTTCATTAGATAAAATCTTTCGTTTTGTTCGTGGTGGCACTCGCCCCAGGCAAGCTTTGCCAGGTGATTTTGACAAGGTATACCTGAATCACCTTGGCAATAAGATATGGAATACGAAAAGAGGGGTTTATGACATGGGTTGGTTAGATCGAGTAGGTTATAAAACCAGGACGGGCACTACGGTGACTGTATCAGAATATGGACCTATTCCATTTGTATTAAGTGACCATCTTCCCGTTCTAATGAAGGTCGATTTAGCATAACTGGTTAATTGATTGACATAAAAAAACCCGCCATAAGGCGGGTAAAAGGAGATTAAAAAGGTATTGGTTTGGCTATTGCTTTTCTAAGCGTCGTCCCAGTGCCAGGCCTGAAGCTCCTAAGGCTAGCAGCGCGAGGCTCGACATGTCTTGAGGAAAAGTTTGGTTGCTAATAACAGCGGCGTGGACAGTTAGTGGTAATAACAATGTGCCTATTACAACAGTGCTAATCAGTTTAATTTTTGATGTCAACATGGCTTTCTCTCTCTCAAAATATTGGTTGGTAAAAATAAATACGATTTCTAACCAAATTAAAGCATTTTTTATGCCAATTTTTTTATAGGCGTGTATAAAATTGAAAGTCATGATGTTGTTAAAATTGTTAAACTGGCATAACAATTTGATATTTATATAAAAATAATATTTTGTTCTCGGGTTCAATTAGCGAAAACTATTTGTAGAAAATGTGTGCGATAAGAATATTCGCTGAGGACAAGGTGAATTGACTCACTTTTATCCGAGTTTTGTGGTTTTTAGTGATTAGAGAGAGGACTAATTCGCATTTTGCATTTCAGGAGAGTTGCAAAATGCAAATTTTTTTGAATTAGAGAATAGGTTTAGGATTGAGAAAAAGTATAGAAATACAAAGTGTATGAGAGCAAAACTAGCATTCTACGAATTTAAAGCACCATCTTTACAATAATCGCCCTACGTCAATATTGTTAAAGTTGACTTACCATAATATACACGAGTCCTACAGGTGATCTGCAGGCCCAACAGGACTTAACACAGCCTTAATTTAAAAACGTTGTGAGCGTGGAGCATTATCTACAGGGTCAATAGCCCTAACGGCTCACTGAGCTACGTCCCACAACGAACCTCATAATAACCTTGATAACACTGACCTTTTTTTACAATGGCATGAGTCACTCGCGCCATTTTGATGGCAACGGCTGTTCTTGCTTTTCGCTTAAGATCAGCGTTATCAGGGTCATGTCGAATTGTACGAGAATACTTGCCTCTAAAACTATTTTCTTTGCCGCGTATCGCGGAGTTTGCGGCTAACCAGTAGGCATATCGCAGTCGTGCATTCCCCCGTTTTGATAGGCAGTATCGCCCGGTAAGATTACCACTTTGCTGGCTGCACAAATTGAATCCACAGAAGTTCAGGTATTGGCGATAATGACCAAACCGGCGCAGATCCCCGCTCTCTGCCAAAATAATCAGTGCAATCACTGGCCCAACACCGGGAAGCGAACGCAATAATGAGTAATCCGGCTGATCACTAAGCAGCATCTCTGCACGTTTTTCGAGTTGCTCACGTTGCTTTGTCAG
>CAZEUZ010000032.1:0-3596 GCA_964515805.1 uncultured Cellvibrionaceae bacterium
TGGAGAAAGGGTCTTGGAATACAATTTGCATATGTCGGCGCAGTGGACGCAGTTGTTTTGGGTTTAATTGTTGAAGAGGTTGTTCTTCAAAATATATGCCGCCAGTTGATTCTATGAGGCGCAGCATTGCCAGCGCCAAAGTGGATTTTCCCGAGCCGCTTTCACCGACAATACCCAACGTCGACCCTTTTTTTAAGGAAAGGGACGCTTGCTTGACGGCGTGAAAAAAATGCTTAGGCCTACGGAATAGCGGCTTGTCTTTAGCGAAACTGACATTCAACTCTTCAGTTTTGACTAGTGTGGGCAAACTGCCAATAGGCGCAGTTAATTTAACTGCATTCCCTTTAGGCTGATTGTAGAGCAACGTGCGCGTGTACTCATCTTGTGGGTTGTTAAATAATGTGCTGGTAGCAGCGGTTTCCACTAGGTTGCCATGGTTCATTACAGCTACGCGGTCGGCGACGTGTTGAACTACGCCTAGATCGTGGGTAATCAACAAGATACTCATTTTGCGTGCTTGTTGTAATTCTTTTAATAGCGACAGAATACTTTGTTGCACGGTAACATCCAGTGCTGTTGTGGGTTCGTCAGCGATCAATACATCGGGATCATTGGCTAAGGCCATAGCAATCATCACTCGTTGTCGCTGGCCACCGGATAATTGATGAGGGTAGCTCTGCATACGGTTGGAAGGATCATCGATGCGCACTTGTTCTAACAGGCTTAGAGTGACAGCGCGTGCCTGTTGTTTGTTGAGTCCTTGGTGAATGGTTAATATTTCGCCAATTTGTTTCTCTACCGTATGCAAGGGGTTCAGCGCGGTCATCGGTTCTTGAAAGATCATACTGATATGGTTGCCGCGTATTTTTTGTATCTCCTTAAGTGGCAAATCCAATAAATTACAGTTTTGGAATAAAATCTTACCGCTAGGATGAAAGGCGTTAGGGTAGGGTAGCAGGCGCAAAATCGAGTGGGCAGTAACAGATTTTCCCGAACCGGATTCACCCACGAGTGCCAGTGTTTCACCTTCTTCCAGGTGCAAGTTGATATTATTGACTACATTGGCAACGCCACTATCGCTGTTAAAGGCGACTGACAAATTGTCGACAGTGAGAATAGGCTCTGAAGTCATTAATTAGCAGGTCTTAGCCAATTGTTGATCTGGGGTCGAAGGCGTCGCGTACCCCTTCACCAATAAAAACCAATAGCATTAATGTAACGGATAAAACGGTGAAAGCGGTAATTATTAACCAGGGCGCATGTAGGTTGCCTTTGGCTTGAGAGACCAGTTCACCAAGAGAGGCTGATCCCGGTGGTAAACCAAAGCCGAGGAAATCCAGTGCAGTCAGACTGGTGATCGCGCCAGTGAGGATAAATGGTATCATCGTAAATACGGCGACTAGAGCATCGGGTAAGATATGCCGCCGCATAATTACGCCATTACTGACACCCAATGCTCTGGCGGCGCGCACATAGTCCAGATTGCGGCCACGTAAAAACCCAGCGCGGACGATACCCACCAATTGAGTCCAGCTAAACAGCAACATAATTGCCAATAGCCACCAGAAACTGGGTTTGATGATACTGGCTAAGATAATTAGTACATAGAGTTGCGGCAGTCCGCCCCATATCTCCAAGAACCGTTGGCCCAGTAAATCGGTCTTGCCGCCATAGTAGCCTTGAATAGCCCCCATTGTGATACCAATGATACTGCTGCCTATGGTAAGTGTGAGAGAAAATAATATAGAAATACGAAAGCCATATATAATTCGAGCCAATACGTCACGCGCCTGATCATCGGTGCCCAACCAATTGTCGCTATCGGGAGGAGAGGGTGCCGGTTGGGGCAAGTTGGCGATATGGGTATCATAGCTATAGGGAATGAGTGGCCACTGTATCCAGCCTGCTTGTTCTATTAAATCAACGACATAAGGATCATTGTAGTCTGCCTCGGTATCAAAGTCGCCACCAAAAATGGTTTCGGGGTAAGATTTAAGGACAGGGACATACCAGCTGCCCTTATAGCTGACAATAATAGGTTTGTCGTTGGCGATAAATTCTGCAAACAGGCAAATAAATAATAACAGCAAGAATACCGACAAGCTAAATACGGCACGTCTGTTGGCAAAAAATATGTGCAAGCGCCGTTGGTTTATGGGACTACAACGATTGATAATAGATTTGATTAAAGGCATGAGCAACGATTGTTATTCTCTATTTTCACATTGTCTTGAATTATATACCTTTAAAGCCAATCGATTTCCTAAATTTTATAGTCTCAAATGATACTTCCATTACAGAAAGATTATTTCTCTCTGCGGCAAAATACCCACTGGCTGACAGATGAAAGACTATCATCGTAGCGATAACCGCCGTTGGTGAATTGCTTAATCTGTTCTACATCGGTGAGTTTGTTTTTAATAATATAGGCACTCATCAGACCACGGGCTTTTTTCGCGAAAAAACTAATAATTTTGTACTTCCCCGACTTCCAATCTTTAAATACCGGAGTAATCACTTCGGCATTTAAAACGTTGTTGTCAATGGATTTAAAATATTCAACGGAGGCTAAATTAATCAGCTGCCTGCTGTTAACGACAGACAGCTGCTGGTTGATTTCTTTAGCGATAGTCTTTCCCCAAAATTGATACAAGTTTTCACCTCTTCCATTGCGTAATTTGGTCCCCATTTCTAATCGATAGGGCTGCATTAGATCGAGAGGTCGCAGCAGGCCATAAAGCCCAGAGAGAATACGCAGATGTTGCTGGGCAAAGCGGAAATCGTCATTGTTAAAAGATTTTGCATCGAGACCGCTATAAACATCGCCAGTAAAAGCCAGTACTGCCTGTTTGGCATTTTCCGGAGTGAATGGCAGTTTCCATTGTTGGTAGCGGTCGTAATTTAGCGCGGCCAGCTTATCGCTGATACCCATTAGAGTCGAGATATCCTGTGGCGCTAATTTTTTTAGCAGATTGATCAATTGTTGCGATTGACCTAGCAATGTAGGCTGCGTCGCTACGTTTGTATGGGAGGGAGTTTTAAAATCCAAACTTTTTGCCGGCGATATCACAATCAGCATCGATAGTGTCCTAATACGAATTAGTCATTTGTGTCATTGAGAAAACGGTGTATTTGCCGGCGTTGTTTCTTCGTCGGCCGTTGCTGGGGATAGTTGTTACCGCCAGCAGCCAATATTTTACGCTGTATTGATTGTTGCTTACGAAGTTCAATGCTCGTCTCTGTCTCTTGGTATAGTAGTGCCGCTTCACTGGCGCCACGACGTTGTTCTGTAATACTCATCACTGTTACTTCTTTTAAGTCGTAGCCTTGACGAATCTGCAGATTTGTACCGACGGTGATATCTTTACTGGCTTTGACTCGTTGGCCATTGCAGTGAATTTTGCCGCCGTCTAGGGCTTTTTTTGCCAAGCTACGGGTCTTAAAGAAACGCGCAGCCCATAGCCATTTGTCAATACGAACTTTTTCCATGATCAATCTACCTAATCATGCAGCATTCACCCATGTTTCATCTTCAAAGATAAAATACCGTAGCTAGACCTAGAAAAGATAAAAAACCGACTACATCGGTCAACGTT
>CAZEUZ010000033.1:0-12958 GCA_964515805.1 uncultured Cellvibrionaceae bacterium
AGACAACCAAATGTCAGCAGTGGCCTTCAAACGCAATGTTTCTGCCCTCAAATCAATTGAGCTAAAAAGCAAAATTAACGGGATCAGGACAAATAGTGGAGTTATTTTATCGGCGAGTATTTTTATGATTTTTTTCATTAAGTTAATTTCTTAGCCAATGTAATTTAGTTGACAACACAACGGGATGCTGGAAAAGACAGCTTAAAATTATCAGATTCAAATGTAGGTATTTTTCGGCGATTGGACAAATTACTTTTTTCTATACTTCTACTTCTTTAATATCACTCCCCGTTTTCTTTATCCATATATTGAGAAAATTCACTGGAATGGCGGCTCTTATATTCTTCTTGATCATAGATTAGCAAGTAAACCGCTAATTGATGTTTCTCCGCAAGTTCAATGGTCTTTTCCGGTCTCATAACATTGAAAGCGGTCGCCCAACCATCAGCTTCAGTAGCAGAATCGCTAATGACAGTTACTGAAGCAACGTTGTGTTCGACTGGTCTGCCAGTACTAGGATCGATAGTGTGAGAATAACGTATGCCGTCTTTTTCATAGTAATTGCGGTAATCACCAGAAGTAGCAACTGCTTTATCAGTAATAGTCACCGCCTGTTGGATACCACTTCGAGCAAGCGTTGGCGACTCAATACCGATACGCCACTTTTCACCATCAGCATTATAGCCTTTTACACGTATTTCACCGCCAATCTCGACCAAATAATTCTCAATAGAATACAGATCTAGAAAATCAGAGAGATAATCAACGCCAAATCCCTTGGCAATGGCTGAAAGATCCATTATTACCGGCACCGTTTTTAACAGAGATCGCCTATCGGCGTTCAGTTGTATGTATTGCCAACCAACTTGTGCCCGAGTGGCATTAATTTCAGTGGTTGAGGGTATATTTTCGTGCTTATCTGGGCCGAACCCCCACAAACTAACTAAGGGCGATACTGTAATATCAAAACTGCCGTCAGTTTTTGCCGATATTTCTTGAGCCGTTTCTATCACACTGTAGGTTTCTTCAGAGAGTGGCAACCAGACATTTATCGGTGCGCCATTGATCAGTGAAATTTCAGAATCTGAAATGTAATTAGACATCCACTGATTGACAATGGCGATTTCTCTTTCAATCTTGGTCTGGATAGCTTTTTTTGTTATTGCTCTAGGTGGGTTGACCAGAGTAATTGTGTAACGAGTGCCCATAGTAGGGCCTTCAATAGATATGATATTTTTTTGTTGAATATCCGAGCAGGCGCTCAAAAGAAGGCTGATGATTACCGTAAGGTTGGTGGCGAATTTTTTTATATATCGCCACCGCATATGAGTATTATCCGCCAAAATCATCCAACATGATATTTTCATCTTCAACGCCGAGATCCTTCAGCATATTGGTGACTGCTACATTCATCATGGGTGGACCACACATATAAAATTCACAGTCCTCCGGGGCAGGATGATCTTTTAAATATTCCTCATATAACACTGTGTGAATAAAGCCCGTAAGACCATTCCAGTTATCTTCGGTTTGAGGTTCGGAAAGGGCGACATGCCATTCGAAATTATCATTCTCTTCTGCCAGTTTGTCGTATTCTTCTTTATAAAACAGCTCTCGTAAGGACCTTGCGCCATACCAAAAGCTTATTTTTCGCTTGGAATTCAACCGCTTTAATTGGTCAAAAATATGGGAGCGCATTGGCGCCATGCCGGCTCCACCACCCACAAAAACCATTTCTGCATCCGTCTCTTTGGCAAAAAATTCACCAAAAGGACCAAATACTGTCACTTTATCACCAGGTTTTAAATTAAAGGCCCAAGAAGACATCTGACCGGGAGGAATGCCATTAGAACGGGGCGGAGGCGTCGCAATGCGAATATTAAATTTAACGACTCCTTTTTCTTCCGGATAATTGGCCATGGAGTAGGCGCGTATTACTGGCTCATCGATCTTAGATTCCAGATCAAAAAATTTAAAATGTTCCCAATCACTGCGGTATTCTTCTTCCACATCAAAATCGGCATATTTTACATGATGAGGAGGTGCTTCTAACTGAACATAACCTCCTGCCCTGAAATTAACATCCTCACCTTCAGGCAATTTTAAGGTCAATTCTTTGATAAAAGTGGCTACATTAGGATTTGATTCAACGGTACAGGTCCATTGTTTGACGCCAAAGACATCTTCCGGGACCTCGACTACCATATCCTGTTTAACAGGTGTTTGGCAGGATAGACGCCAACCTTCATTAGCCTCACGTTTGGTAAAATGGGATTCCTCTGTCGGCAGCATAGAACCACCGCCAGATTTGACAATACATTTACACTGGGCGCAGGTACCACCACCACCACAGGCAGAGGCTAAAAATAAGCCACTGTCTGCCAGTGTCGTTAACAATTTGCCACCGGCTGGCACTGTTATTTGCTTCTCGCCATTGATATCGATATGTATATCACCACTACTGACCAGTTTTGCTCGTGCAGATAAGATAATAGCCACTAACGCCAAGACAATGGCGGTAAACATGGCGACACCAAGAACAATTTCAACAATCATGTATTTGCTTCACCCCAGTGCTTACAGATCAATTCCGCCAAATGACATAAAACCCAATGACATTAGGCCAACGGTAATAAAAGTGATACCCAAGCCACGCAGGCCTTCTGGTACATCACTGTACTTCATTTTTTCTCGTATTCCCGCTAAAGCAGTGATCGCTAATGCCCAGCCAGTGCCAGCGCCTGCACCGTAAACAACACTCTCTGCCAGATTATAGTTTCGCTCCACCATAAATAACGAAGCGCCTAAAATGGCGCAATTTACTGTAATTAATGGTAGGAAAACACCGAGTGCGTTATACAATGCGGGAACATACTTATCCAATACCATTTCGAGAATCTGCACCAGTGCAGCAATGACACCAATATAGGTAATTAAGCCAAGGAAACTCAAATCTACGTTGGGCAACCCCAACCAGGCGAGAGCACCATCTTGTAGCAGATAAGTTAACAACAGGTTGTTAATCGGCACAGTGAGTGTCAATACCACGATAACAGCAATACCCAAACCAATAGCGGCGTCGACTTTCTTGGAAATCGCCAAAAAGGTACACATGCCCAAAAAGAAGGCCAGTGCCATGTTATCTATAAAGATAGCGCGGACGAATAAACTCAGTAGTTCTTCCATTATGCCACCTCACCAGCTCGCGTATTAGCTGCCATCTTGTAGTCGGGCGCTTCAACTTGCTCTTTCTTGACTGCCCGCAGTGCCCAAATAATTAACCCAATCAAGAAAAATGCACTTGGTGGCAGCAGTAGCATGCCATTAGAAACATACCAGCCGCCTTCAGTGGCCAGCGGGAGTATCTCTATGCCCAGTAATTTACCTGAACCAAACAATTCACGAATAACAGCCAATACGATCAAAATAAAACTGTAACCAAGGCCATTGCCAATACCATCGATAAAACTTGGCAGTGGTGGATTTTTCATCGCATAGGCTTCGGCGCGGCCCATAACAATGCAGTTGGTGATAATCAGACCGACAAATACTGATAGCTGTTTACTGATCTCATAGGCCACTGCCTTCAATATCTGATCTACCAAAATTACCAATGAAGCAATGATTGTCATTTGCACGATAATACGGATATTACTGGGAATCTGATTTCTGACCAATGAGACGAAAAAATTAGAGAATCCTGTTACCAGAATGACGGCGATGCACATCACCAAGGTAACTTTTAAGCTACTAGTCACTGCTAGTGCGGAACAAATACCGAGGATTTGCAGTGCAATGGGATTATTATCGAATATTGGGCCCAGTAGGGTCTCTTTTAACTTCACGTTTATACTCCCCCACTCTTCAGGTTTGATAAAAATTTGCCATAGCCCATATCGCCCATCCAAAATTCGATTAAATTGTCGACACCACGTGTGGTTAGTGTTGCGCCTGACAGTCCGTCAATCTTATAAATCTTATCTTTAGTGCCTTCAGTCACCTTACCTTTGATGACTGTCAATGCTACTTCATCGTCGTCGCGATAAACTTTTTTGCCTTCCCACAACGCTTTCCACATAGGGTTATCCACTTCACCACCAAGCCCTGGAGTCTCTGCGTGCTCGTAGAAGCCCAATCCAGCAACGGTGTTTAAGTCTGATTCGAGGGCGATGAAACCGTAAAGTGTCGACCACAGACCATAACCTTTAATTGGCAAAATAACGGTTTGAATATCATTATGATCGGTACCGCGATTTTTCTTACCTTTGTCTTCCACCAAATAAATCTTGGCATATTTTTCCCGACGTGAAATTTTAGCGATATCTGCATCTTGCGAAAGTGCATCTGACAATTCAGGGTCTTTTGCCGCTTTGCGTTGATCATAGGTTTCCAAATCAACAGCATCTGTATACTTGCCTGTATCCAGATCGACCAGTTGCACGGTTATCTGTTCAAATTGCTCGTCAATCGAGACACCTTTTTGCAGTAGACCGGCAGCGGCCAAAATATTACGCTTAAAATCCAAGGATTTGTTGGCAACTTGTAAAGGTTTTAACCATACAGAGGCTACAGAAACGACAATCGAGCAGACGAGACAAAGAAGAAATGCAACGGTCAGCGTTTTTCGTACGGTATCATTGTTAGACACGGGCTATCCTCCGTTTAATATTTGCTTGAACCACAAAGTGGTCCATCAACGGAGCAAAGAGATTAGCAAATAAAATAGCTAGCATGATTCCTTCGGGAAAAGCCGGATTTATCACACGAATTAATATGGTCATAAAACCGATCAATGCGCCATACCACCATTTGCCAATATTGGTCATAGACGCGGAAACCGGATCAGTAGCCATAAATACCATACCGAAGGCAAACCCACCAACGACCATATGCCAGTACCACGGCATAGCAAACATCGGATTGGTATCGGAACCCACCATATTTAGAAGGCTAGATGTAGCAACCATACCTAGCATCACACCGGCGATAATGCGCCAGGAGGCAATACGAGTCAGCAGTAAAACTGCCCCACCGATGAATATTGCTAGCGTCGACACTTCGCCCATTGAACCAGGTATATTGCCGATAAATGCATCCATCCAAGTCATTTGCAGAGCGGACATTCCTTCGGAATATGCCACTGACAACGCTGTGGCACCAGTGTAACCATCGACACCAGACATATCGACTGATGTCCATACCGCATCGCCAGACATGGATGCAGGATAAGCAAAGTACAAAAAAGCACGCCCCGTAAGCGCTGGATTTAGAAAGTTTTTGCCGGTGCCGCCAAATACTTCTTTACCAATGACAACACCAAAACTAATACCGAGTGCAGCCATCCACAGAGGGATACTCGGAGGGCAAGTGAGTGAAAATAAAACAGAGGTGACAAAAAAACCTTCATTGACTTCGTGACCACGTTTCATAGCGAATAGCACTTCCCAGAAACCACCCACGATGAAGACAGTGAGATAAACTGGAATAAAGTAAGCAGCGCCGTGCCAGAAATTGTCCCACAGACTACTGGGGTCATAACTAGCAAATAATTCGATAATACCACTGCGCCAGCCTGCTACGCCTGCAACTCCAAACTCTGCCATGGCACTATTGGCTTGAAAACCGACATTGTACATACCGTAAAACATTGCTGGGAAAGTACATAGCCACACGGTGATCATGATGCGTTTCAAATCAACGCCATCGCGCACATGCGCAGTAGTCTTGGTAACGCTGCTGGGACGATAAAAAATGGTATCTACTGCTTCATAAAGGGCATACCAACTCTCATATTTGCCGCCTTTGTGGAAGTTAGGCTCAATTTTATCTAAAAAGGCTCGCAGACCCATAAATTATCCTTCCTTTTACCCTTCTTTCTCAATACGGGTTAGATTGTCACGTAGAATAGGACCATATTCGTATTTCCCCGGGCACACATAGGTGCACAATGCCAAATCTTCTTCATCCAACTCCAGGCAACCGAGTTTTTGCGCTGTTTCCGTGTCACCGACGATAAGTGATCGCAGCAACTGAGTGGGCAGTATATCCAGCGGCATAATCCGCTCATAAGAGCCGACTGGCACCATGGCTCGCTCACTGCCATTAGTGGTCGTTGTAAAGGCGTACTGTTTGCCTTTGAAAAGGCTAGAAATGTAAATACCCATAGTTGAAAAATAGTTAAATCCTGCACGCAAATAGTGCAGTGCCGGTCGGTCATTTCCTTCAGTCAGCACACTCACTTGATAATGGTAGCGACCGAGATAGTCATAGGCTCCTTTGGCTGAACGACCACCGAATACAGAACCGGAGACAATGCGATTATTACCAGGCAGCAAATGGCCCGCCGTTAACTCTGATAGGTTGGATCCCATACAGGTACGCAACAAGCGCGGCTTTTCTACCTGTGGACCAGCGAGGGCAACCACCCTATCAGGATAGAGTTTACCTGTAGTGAATAATTTTCCGAATGCAATGACATCTTGGTAGCCAATGGTCCACACTGTTTTGTTTGCACCAACTGGATCAAGAAAATGAATATGGGTACCTACATTACCCGCCGGATGGACACCGGCAAAAGATTCAATATGCAACTGTTTGCATTTTTTTGTCGTATCGGAGATGGGCAATTCCACATCGACTGCTTTACAGACATAGACTTTACCTTCAGTTAGCCGCGTAAGCACTTGTAAACCTTGATTAAAGGCATCAACCTGCTCGGCAATAACTATTTTTGGGTTAGGCGCTAATGGTTGGGTATCTATGGCAGTGACAAAAACTGCGGCAGGACTTGAGCTTTCGGGCGATGGGACCTTGCTGTAGGGTCGAGTTCGCAATGCTACCCACAAGCCAGATTTGACCAGATTATCGACAACTTGTCGTCGATCAAGCTTAACTAATTCATCGGCTTTGTAACTGGCAAATTCCTCTGCATCCTTGCCTTCAATATCGATTACAACAGATTGTAATACCCGTTTGGCACCCCGATTAATCGCCGACACTTTACCAGCTGCAGGTGCTGTATAAAGAACGCCTGGCGCTTTTTTATCTGAGAATAATAGTTGGCCGCACTTGACCTTATCACCAACATTGACGGCCATTGTCGGTTTCATTCCGTGAAAATCAGCCCCCATCACCGCTACAGAGCGCACGCGAGGACCGTTTTCGATACGTTGTTCAGGACTTCCGGATATGGGTAAATTTAATCCGCGACGTACGTTGATCATGTGAATTTTCTTTATCCTAACCTGTATGTTTTACCTAGAGCTATTTTTTACCTAGGGTTGTCGTTTCGATCTTACTTTAGGTTGTGCTAGTTTGAGAAAACGAGCAGGAGTTGCGACGCAATTATAATGACGCCGCGACACACTTTCCAGTAAAAAAGTGTTGTTTTTCAGAGCGTATTAACCGTACTCGATTTAACCACATCAAGTTTTTGGGGGATACATTTCGTGATGGATTCCCGCCATGGTTTCCAAACAACGAACCACTTGACAGGTGTAACCGAATTCATTGTCGTACCAGCAATATAGTACACAGGTATCACCGTTGACTATCGTTGCTTTACTGTCAAAAACGCAAGCTTGACGTGAACCAACGAAATCAGTCGACACCACTTCCGGCGAATTGGTATAACCGATTTGCTGTTGCAGTTGTGAATGTAGCGCCACCTCGCGCATATACTCGTTCAAACTATCCTTATCGGCACTTTTCTCCAACTGGATATTGAGGATGGCCATTGAGACATTCGGTGTTGGCACTCGAATAGAATTACCAGTCAGCTTGCCTGCCAATTCGGGAATGGCTTTTTGTACCGCTTTGGCGGCGCCCGTTTCAGTTAATACCATGTTGAGTGCGGCACTGCGCCCGCGGCGTTCACCCTTGTGATAATTATCGATAAGGTTTTGGTCGTTGGTATAAGAGTGAACAGTCTCTACATGTCCTTTAACGACACCATAGCGATCCATCAAGGCTTTGAGAACCGGCGTTATCGCATTAGTCGTACAGGATGCTGCCGATATGATTTGATCTTCCGGCGTAATATCTTTTGTGTTAATGCCGTAAACAACATTTTTGATGTCGCCTTTGGCCGGAGCGGTCAACAATACTTTCTTAATGCCTGGACGTTGCAGGTGAACTGACAATCCTTGTTCATCGCGCCAAATACCCGTACTGTCGACCAGTATAGCGTCGTTGATGCCATAGTCGGTATAATCTATTTCTGTGGGGGAATTAGCATAAATAATACGAATTTCATGACCATTACAAATCAGCGTATTATTATCTTCATCAGCACGAATCGTTCCGGCAAAGCTACCATGTACCGAATCCCTGGTGAGCAAATTGGCTCTTTTTACCAGATCATTGGGGCTACCACCTTTTCGCACTACGATGGCGCGCAACCTTAGCAAATCACCGCTGCCGCTCTTTTCAAGCAATATTCTGGTGACAAGCCGACCAATGCGACCAAAACCATAGAGCACTACATCTTGTGGTTTGGGCAGAGGTACGTTTTGTTTTCCAATTAGGCTCTTCAGCTCACCGGTTACCCATTCATTTGGATTT
This sequence comes from uncultured Cellvibrionaceae bacterium, assembly GCA_964515805.1. Classification (GTDB taxonomy): domain Bacteria; phylum Pseudomonadota; class Gammaproteobacteria; order Pseudomonadales; family Cellvibrionaceae; genus CAZEUZ01. The sequence goes on from CAZEUZ010000033.1 coordinate 8,563, forward strand.
TTTCCGGCGCCACTTTCCATGTATTTGACAGTCAGTTTCCCCAAATCAATATGACATGGCCCAACATTTGCCTCGGCAATGGCTTTGAGTATAGGATAACTTTCAAATTCTGAAAGTTCATTGCCCTCGACTTCGCGCACCGCTCGATGATATTTCATAATATCGATAACCGAGCGGTTAACCATGCCTTTACCGTACATGTAAGTCTTAATATTTTTCTTGCGGTAGAGTGTTCCCAACAGGGGAATCATCTCTTCGGCCAACGCCTCACGCTCCTTCCAATCATCAAAATAATTATCGGGTTTTTCTCGGTTTGCCACTGTATTTACCTTTTCTGTATTAGTCGATTATTACTTCAAATAATTCTAAAATGTGCCCATTATCATGATTAGAGTGCCCCACTGCAAGTGGTTATATCGTGGGTTTGAGTAGCTGCCATCGAAAAGACATGATACTAGTCAACTTGATATCCCACTATAACTTCACAGGCTTTTCAAATTATTCATGTAAGGTTGTAATACTTCCGGTATTGAAATACTGCCATCTTCTTGTTGGTAATTCTCTATAACCGCAAGCAACGTGCGGCCAACGGCCAAGCCAGAACCATTGAGCGTATGCAAAAGTTCCGGTTTGCCTGTACTGGGATTGCGATAACGTGCCTTCATCCGCCGCGCCTGGAAATCGCGGAAATTACTGCAAGAGGAAATTTCACGGTATTGCCCCTGTGATGGCAACCAAACCTCAACATCATAGGTTTTCGACGCCGAGAAGCCTAAATCTCCACCGCAGAGGATAACTGTACGATAAGGCAGGTTCAATTTTTGCAGAATAACCTCAACGTTAGCGGTCAATTCTTCCAGTGCTTGTTCTGATTTCTGCGGGTCAACAAACTGTACTAGCTCGACTTTTTCAAATTGATGTTGACGGATCATCCCACGGGTATCGCGACCGTAACTGCCCGCTTCACTGCGAAAACAGGGAGTATGGCTAACAAATTTCAGCGGTAAGTCCGCAACATTTTCAACAATCTTATTGCGCAACAAATTGGTGATCGGGACTTCAGCGGTGGGGATTAAGTAGAAATCACGTTCGTCGGTGAGTTTAAAGAGATCCTGCTCGAATTTTGGCAATTGGCCGGTGCCAAACAATGAATCTTTGTTGACAATATAAGGGACATAAATTTCTTCGTGGCCATGCTCATTGGTATGTATATCCAACATAAATTGAATCAATGCTCGATGTAAGCGAGCGGTATGTCCTCGCATCACACTGAACCGTGAACCGGTTATTTTGGTCGCGGCGGCAAAGTCCAGACGGCCATGTTTTTCACCCAAGTCCACATGATCTTTAACGGTAAAATCAAACGATCGCGGTGTTCCCCAGCGACGAATTTCCACATTATCATTTTCGTCGTTACCTGCAGGCACGTCATCTGCAGGGATATTGGGTATTGCTGCCAACAAGGTATCCCATTGTTGTTGAATATTTTTTAAGTCGCGATCGGTTACTGCCAATTCGTTCTTGATATCATCAACAGCTTGCTTTAACGGTGCAATATCTTCACCGGACGCTTTGGCTTGGCCGATAGCTTTGGAACGGCTATTGCGCTCGTGTTGTAGGGACTCTGCCTTGACCTGTAAGTGTTGTCGCTTGTTGTCAAGTTTTATTATGGCTCCCTTATCCAACGCAAAGTTGCGTTTCGCCAAGGCCTTATTAACACTATCGAGCTGGGTACGGATTATCTTGGGATCTAGCATAGATGGGAAAGTATTAGTTTACTGGTACAATGATGGCTTATTTGATGGCACCGATTAGTGCATGACGTTGATTTATCGAGTAAATTAATCGATTGATATACCTTTCCCTGTTAAGTAAGGTATTACCTCGATAAGAATACTAAATTTTAGTACAAAGAACCACTAACAACTCGAAACGACGTAAAAATCCTTCGGACTTTATTCGATGAAAACCACCTCTCTTCAAAGCAGATTCTGCTTGTGACGGTTTGACAGTAGCCACATGGAACAAGTCTAGATTAATACTGTCAGAGGGTGAATTCCATAGAGTAATATGAGGCTAAGTGATGGCTTTTACAGTATTTAAAGCAGTAGTTGACTTGTTGCCACCACAATTTTACATAATGTTCTCACGTGCTCTGCAGGCGGCAGCCCTGCCTGTTGTCGCCGCACTTATCGCCACATCACAATCATTGGGTGGAGAGATAGAAGATGCAATATCCTTTTGTAATCTGCTATTCGTCGGTAATTTATGCGCATCGCTGGTAGCACTGATAGCCTTTGGTCCGAAGACAATTGTGTCCAATGTTCGCACCTTCCCTAGAAAGCTATACCTGGAACTACTGATATTTTCTTCTTTTTCGGCACTGTTAGCCGCACTGATTTATACGTCTCTGAATACTACAACCGTAACCAATGCAGTACTGTTGGCTCGACTGGGCCCAGTACTCTTTGTGGTCGGATCGGCAATATTAATCGCGCAGCCCATTAACAAAGCTGAATGGCTAGGTTTTGGTCTAATTGGTTTTGGTGTCATCGGTACAGTATTCACCGGTAGCGGATTTGAGATTGTGCAAGGTGATCTGTTGATCATCGCCTCTGCTTTTGTTTACGCTATAGTATCGATGATGAGCAAACAACTACTGCCGAAAACCGGTATGTCGGCGTTAATTTTTATTAGAAATCTCTTCTCTTCAATCATATTTTTTCTCATCGCTATTGTCCTCTATGGACCGGAACATTTTATGCATGCATTCTACGGCCCCTTGTGGGGGATTATGGTGGTCTATGCGCTGGTAATTATCGTTATTTCACAGTTTGCCTGGTACAAGGGTATTGCAGCATTGACTCCTGCCAGCGTAGCGCGCTGGACGATTATGACACCGGCATTAGCCGTAGCCTACGCCTATTTCATTAATGACGAGAATCCTTCCACGATACAGCTTACGGCTTTGAGTTTTGTTACTTTCGGTATCTTCGTGTCTAACATCGGTAAATTTACGCCTCGCGGTACATCAGATAGCGCAGAAAACAGCGTGGCGGCTTCCTAGCATGCGTCTATTATGCATTGCTAACCCCGACCGTTACGGCAACACTAAAACGGATGTGCCTCTGAGTTATGCCTACCTTGCAAAACACCCTGAGATAAATTTGTTTCACGTCGATACCAAGGAATTTCTGCGTCACCCAGGATATACTATCAACGCTGTACCCATTGATGCATCTTTCAATGCAGATGAATTTTCTCGTCTGCCGAACTATAAAACCGTACCTGTTTCACCTGATGATATTGATCTAACTTTTTGTCGTACGCTCAAGCCATTTCCCACTCACTACTTAGACTATTTGATCGATTGGTCCAATTTGCTGCAGTTTGTCAACAATCCTGCCGGCTTATATAAACAGTTAGATCATCGTTTTTTACTGAAACATTGCGGCGAATATCTACCCACTTCAATTAATACTGTTAACCGAATCGATGCCGAAAAATTTTTCTTACAGCATGGTACGATTGTTATCAAACAAGCTAATAGCTGCGGTGGGCGTGGCGTGTTTCGAGTGCGTTTGAAATCAGACAATTCGGTAGAGTCCGATAATGCGATTCAAGGGCAAAGAATATTTCACACATTTGATGATTTGTTTGCTTGGTTAACTGCTGGTGGTAAACTGGCCGTTACTCTCAGTAAATATTTGCCTCGAGTTATCGAAGGAGACAAACGAATTGTAGTTATCGGCGGCGATATTTATGGTGCCTATCTACGCAAATCAAGTGAGGGTCACTGGGTGCAAAATGTCAGCTTGGGAAGCCATTGCCGATTATCGATAGCAACCTCGCAGGAGAGAAAAATTATTGCTGCCACTCAATCACATTATCATAAACAAGGTCTAACTGTTTTAGGTTATGATTTTCTTCGCGATGATAAAGGCAAAGCTACATTAAGTGAAATTAATGCCGGCAACGTGGGTGGCCTGGCGCGTTTGGAACAACTCGGCAAATCTGGCACTATAAATCGGTTTGTCAATTGGTTACGCAGTCATGAGACAGTGAGCGGTATAAATGACCTCTTGCAGTCATGTGCACCTCTGCAATCTATTATTAACGATAAATCCTTAGCTCTGAGTACCTAACGCTGTCACTTTAAGAAGCAATAGGGCGCATCAGTTAAAAACTTTTGATGAGCGGTTATTTTTGACAAAACAACAAGCACCTATTCTTTTATGGACAGGAGGTTGGGACTCCACTTTTCGTCTGTTGCAACGTGTACTCGTCGAAGAACAGTCTGTACAACCTATTTATCTAATTAACCCAGACCGACAGTCAGTTCGGCAAGAACTAAAATCAATGGCGTTGATCAGTGAGAAACTGTCCGCCGAGTATC
>CAZEUZ010000034.1:0-13262 GCA_964515805.1 uncultured Cellvibrionaceae bacterium
GTTACCCATTTTTTGCCAGAGGCTGACCGCATCAGTGAAAGTCGTCGCAAACTACTGGGTGATATCGCTACTTTATATGGTGGGCGGATTGCAGAAGAAATAATCTACGGTAAAGATGGAGTCAGTACAGGCGCTTACTCAGACATTCGTCAAGCTACTTCGACAGCGCGCTCCATGGTGGTAAATTTTGGGTTATCTGAAAGGTTGGGCCCGATAGATTTCGATGCTCGCGATGAGGATGCTATTGGCAGTAAAAAAATATCCGGTCACACAGCTCAATTGATCGATGAAGAAGTTAAGTTGATCACTGATGACTGCTACAAACGTGCCTTCAAACTGCTCGAAGACAATAGGGATATTCTCGAAAGTATGAAAGATGCACTGATAGAATATGAGACCTTGGATTCGGAGCAAGTCGACGACTTGATGGCTCGAAAGCCAGTTAGGCCTCCGAAAGATTGGCATAAGTTTGACAACGACACCACCCCCAAAGATGGTTCTGTAGTTGTAGATGATGATAAAAATGTGGAAAAAGGGTCAGAAGGGGCTGTTGGTGGTACTGCCAGTTAGCATTGATCCGTTACACCGGTAAATACGGAAACTCATCTGCACTGTCAACCGCCTCCGGCGATCTAACCTGTCTTTTTTAGCTATGCATGTCTAAACATCGCTTTCTGGATTTATCCCAGCCACGGTTGATGGCTATCCTCAACGTCACACCGGATTCGTTTGCGGATGGCGGTGCACTTTACCGGGACAGCCAGTTAGATCTCGGACTCGTCGTGGCAAAAGTCGAGAAAATGATTGCCGATGGAGCAGAAATTATCGATATCGGTGGCGAATCCACCCGGCCAGGATCTCGATCCATCTCTGCAAGTGAAGAGTTCGAGCGGGTAATTCCGGCACTCGAGGTAATTGCCAAGCACTTTGATATCGCTATTTCAGTCGATACCAGTAATCCTCAGATTATTGCCGCTGCTGCATCGGCAGGCGCTCATTTAATCAATGATGTTCGTGCGTTGAGTCGTCCGGGTGCAGTGGTTGCAGCGGCAAAATCCGGCTTGCCGATATGTTTAATGCACATGCAAGGGCAACCGGACACTATGCAACACAGTCCGCGCTACGATGATGTAGTGGAGGAGGTGAAAACATACCTGCAAAGCCGCATTGATACTTGTTTACAGGCTGGTATTGATGAGGCCAATTTATGGGTTGATCCCGGTTTCGGTTTCGGTAAAACGCTCGACCACAACATGACGCTACTGCGGAATCTATCGGCACTGACTACCCTGAATTGTCCCCTGGTGGTGGGTATTTCCCGAAAATCCATGATAGAAAAGTTATTGGGGCGTGGACTGGCGGACCGCCTCCCCGGTAGTCTCGCGTTAAACCTTATTGCTTTGCAGCGGGGAGCATCTGTTTTACGTGTTCATGATGTCGCTGCAACTCGTGATATCATAAATGTGTTTATGGCATGCGAAGATTACCGTTCAGCCAACTGATACAATCAAATCAATAAATTATCTGAGGTTAAGATTATGTCGCGTAAATACTTTGGTACTGATGGCATTCGTGGGCATGTCGGCGAGTCGCCAATAACGCCCGATTTTATGCTTAAATTGGGTTGGGCCGCCGGAAAAGTGCTAGCGAAACACTCCTCTAAGCGTAAATTGGCGCTGATAGGCAAAGATACTCGTATATCCGGCTATATGTTTGAATCTGCATTGGAAGCAGGCCTGATTAACGCCGGCGTTGATGTCGGCCTACTGGGCCCGATGCCAACGCCGGCCATTGCCTACTTAACACGGACCTTCCGTGCCCAGGCTGGTATTGTCATCAGTGCATCTCACAACCCTTACTACGATAATGGAATCAAATTTTTCAGCAGCGAAGGAACCAAACTGCCCGACAATATCGAGCTGGAAATTGAAGCAGAGCTGGAAAATGACATGTTCAGTGCTGAAGAATTGGGTAAGGCCAAGCGTATCGACGATGCTGAGGGGCGGTATATAGAGTACTGCAAAGCTACCATTCCTCGCGGTTTTAATTTTAATGGCATTAAATTAGTCATTGATTGCGCCAATGGGTCTACCTACCATGTAGCCCCCAACGTATTTCGTGAGTTAGGCGCCAAAGTAGAGGCCATAGGCATATCTCCCGATGGTCACAATATCAATCAAAACTGTGGTTCCACATCCATAAAAAATTTGCAATCAAAGGTACTCACCTCCGGGGCCGATATGGGTATTGCATTTGACGGCGACGGTGATCGCTTGGCCTTTGTCGATCAAAACGGTGAAGCCGTCGATGGTGACGAACTGTTGTATATCCTCGCGCTTGCGAAGCATAAACACGGCGGCGGCTGCGACGGTGTCGTGGGCACCTTGATGTCTAACTTTGGCTTGGAAATGGCATTTAAGCAATTGGGTATTCCTTTTGCCCGTGCAAATGTGGGTGACCGCTATGTCATTGAGACTATGCAAAAAAATAACTGGTCTCTGGGTGGCGAGTCATCAGGTCATATCGTCTGCGGTGATGTCACGACTACAGGCGATGGGATTGTTTCTTCATTACAAGTCGCGAATGCCCTTCATGAACTTAACCTTAGCTTGGCCGATGTCAGAAAAGGAATGCTGAAATTACCTCAGACAATGATTAATGTGCGCGTCAAATCAGGGTTTAAAATTGATAATAGCCAAACCATTAAACAAGCCGTTGCCGATGCAGAATCTAAGCTCGACGGCCGTGGCCGGGTGCTGTTGCGACCTTCGGGAACTGAGCCGGTTATCCGAGTCATGGTGGAAGGTGAAGACTCCTCAATGGTAGCCAGCTTGGCAAAAGAGCTAGCCGCGGTAGTTGAAAGTGCTGTTCCCTCGAGTTGATTATTGTATCTTGAGCACTTCTTCGTTAAGATTGGCGACCTAATATTAGTGTCAAACATTCGCCGTAAAGCTTAATTCTCATTCAGGTATCATTATATGCGTCGACCGTTGGTTGTTGGAAATTGGAAGATGAACGGTTGTTATGCTGAAAATAAGGTGCGGCTCGATACAATGTGTAGACAGTTGGAGCAATACTCTCAAGTGCAGACGGTCGTCTGTCCTCCTTTTGTTTACCTATCTGAGGTAGTCAGATTACTTGCGGGAAGCCAAATTAATTGCGGTAGTCAGAATGTGAGTGAACACGACGATGGCGCTTTCACCGGCGAAATTTCAACCGCTATGTTAACGGATATCGGTTGTACATTAACAATAGTTGGACATTCGGAACGGCGTCAATATCACCACGAGACTAATCAACAGATTGCAGAAAAAGCGGTTGCAGCTTTGAAAGCAGACCTAACGCCGATTATTTGTGTCGGTGAATCACAGCGACAGCGAGAAGCAGAAGAAACACTGACTGTTATAGACAGGCAGCTTGCAGCAGTAACCAAGGTGTTAAACCAGAAAGAGATAACCAAGACAGTCATTGCTTATGAGCCAATATGGGCCATAGGAACTGGATTGACTGCAACACCGGACCAAGCACAAGCAGTACACGCATTTATTCGTCGACAATTGGCTAAGGAAATCGGTAACGCCGCTGAAGAAATTCGTCTACTTTATGGCGGTAGCGTCAAACCTGACAATGCGGCAGAGTTATTTTCCCAAGAAGATATTGATGGTGCATTGGTTGGTGGTGCTTCACTGATCGCTGATGATTTTATCGCGATTGTGAAAGCGGCAGACGTTGTTTAGTTAAAAGTAAACGTTGTTTAGTCAAAAATAGTTGCTAGTTATTTTTTAGCCAGATTTTTAGGTAATTTAGTATGGAACAAATTGTTATTGTCATTCACGTAATCATTGCACTGGCAATGATTGGCCTCATATTATTGCAACAGGGGAAAGGCGCTGAAATGGGTGCCTCTTTTGGCTCCGGCGCATCGCAGACAATGTTTGGCAGCCAGGGAAGCGTCAATTTTTTCACCAAAATGACCGCTTTCTTGGCAATCGCTTTCTTTTCCACCAGTTTTTCTCTGGCTATTATCGCCAAAAACCAATCAGCTATCGAAATTGATGACGGCATTCCCTCAATTGTGGTCGACGAGCCTGTGGAGGAGCAAGCTGTCGAAAGGCCGATACTCGAAAACGATGTGCCATTTGTCGATCAGGCTGAAGTTAATAACGAGAGCGATATCCCAACTGCAAAAGGCGTACCTGCCGCAACAGATCAATAAATATTAAGCCCAAGTGGTGGAATTGGTAGACACGCTATCTTGAGGGGGTAGTGGCGAAAGCCGTGCCGGTTCAAGTCCGGCCTTGGGCACCATTTTATGATTTTATCCGCTCCTAAGTTGAATATCACTGGCAGGAATTGGTAGTTGTTGCCGCCGGTAGAAATCTTCAACAAAGCCATTCAACCGACCTTCTTCAATGGCCCTGCGTAAATTACGCATCAACTGCTGATAATATCGAAGATTGTGAATGGTATTTAACTGTCCTGCTAACATTTCACCACACTTGTCTAAGTGGTGCAGATAAGCGCGCGAAAAATTACCGCAAGTATAACAATCGCACTGAGGGTCTAAGGCAGTGATATCATGCCGATAACGCGCATTGCGTATTTTAATGACACCATCATGCGTAAATAAGTGACCGTTGCGGGCGTTGCGGGTTGGCATCACACAATCGAACATATCAATTCCACAGCACACCGCTTGCACAATATCCTCCGGTTTGCCAACACCCATTAGATACCGGGGTTTATTGACCGGCATGTTTGGAACGAGAAACGCCAAAATCCGTTCTCGATCTGTTACTGGTTCACCGACGGATAAACCACCAACGGCATAACCATCAAAACCTAATCCCTCTAAACCTCTCAGGGATTGCTCCCGCAAATCTTCATACATGCCACCCTGAACTATGGCGAATAGTGCAGAGGGATTACTGCCGTGAGCGTGCAGGCTGCGTTCGGCCCAACGCAGTGAAAGCTGCATAGATTCACGAGCTTGCTCTCTGCTCGCGGGGTAGGGCGTGCATTCATCGAAAATCATCACGATATCCGCTCCGAGTTCACGTTGAACCTGCATGGAACGCTCGGGATTCAATGAAACCACACTGCCATCAACGGGTGATTTGAACACAACGCCTGCTTCAGTGATTTTGCGCAACTTACCCAGGCTAAAAACCTGAAAGCCACCTGAATCAGTCAATATTGGCCCTTGCCAATGCATAAAATTGTGCAGCCCACCATGCTCCTTTATGATCTCTGTTCCGGGCCGCAGCATCAGATGAAAAGTATTTCCGAGTACTATTTGAGCGCCAGTCGCAACGATATCCCGCGGAAGCATACCTTTTACGGTACCGTAAGTGCCCACTGGCATAAATGCCGGCGTGTCAATTATTCCTCTAGGAAAATGCAGTTGACCCCGACGGGCCAACCCATGCGTTGCTTGAACACTGAATTTCATCACTGCCTCATTGGTTGTTATCCATAGCGATAGGTTCATTCTCAGCTGCCGGGTTGTGCTCGATAAACATGGCGTCACCATAGCTGAAAAAGCGGTATTCCTCGCTGACTGCTTCACGATAAGCCTTCATGACATTGGCATAACCGGCGAAGGCGGATACTAGCATTAACAGTGTGGATTCAGGCAAATGAAAATTGGTGATTAGTGCATCAACTACTTTGAATTGATAGCCCGGATAAATAAAGATTGAAGTTTCACCTTGGTAAGGTTCCAGATTACCGTTTTTGTCTAATTTCGAGGCGTCAGTATTGAATGCTGCGGTCTCTAATGCGCGTACACAGGTAGTGCCTACTGCAATGACGCGCCGGCCTTCGGTCTTGGCTTTATTCACTACCTTACACACTGCCGGATCAATCGTCATAATTTCACTGTGCATGGTATGCTCGGCGACATTATCCACCCGCATGGATTGAAACGTACCTGCCCCCACGTGCAGTGTGATAAAGACAGTCTCGATACCGGCTTTATCAAGTCTATCCAGTAATGCTTGATCAAAGTGCAAACCTGCCGTTGGCGCCGCCACTGCCCCTGGATAACGTCCAAAAACCGTTTGGTAGCGATCATGGTCGATAGACTCATCATTCCTGTCAATGTAAGGCGGTAAAGGTATATGGCCAATTTCGTTGAGTACATCTAAAACAGCTAAATCATTAAAATTCAGCAAAAACAAGGCGCCACGTCGTTCAGTGATTGTGATAGAAACACCATTTTCAAGTGTTATTTCAGCGCCGGTAGAGGGTGTCTTGCTGGCGCGCAAATGAGCAAGCGCGCGACTCTCTGACAATATGCGCTCAATCAAGATTTCCACTTTGCCGCCAGTGGATTTATGGCCGTACAAACGCGCTGGAATCACTTTAGTATCGTTGAATACCAGTAAATCTCCGGGCTTCAAAAAAGCCGGTAGTTGCGAAAAAGCACTGTGAACTAAATTGCCTGTCATCCCATCTAGATACAATAGCCGACTGCCGGAACGCTCAGTAGTGGGGAAACGGGCAATTAAGTTATCGGGCAGATCGTAGTAAAAATCCTGTCGTCGCATAGCTGCTATTGATGTCTAACCAGTCATTGGATGGTCAATCATTAAAAACGTGCAAGAGTATAGGAATTGTCTGTAATATACTATAAAAAAACAACACTCAAATTCACTGGCCGACAAACGCGTTTAAGGGTAAAAAAATTAAGTCATATAATTTGTTAGGTAAGCCTGTTTCTAATAGGCTACTTCTTGCTTGTATCTTTAAGGACGTGGATACTGTGTATGATAAATTTGCGCTTCTAAACGCAATAAATTGTGCAAATTTAGCGATTACTAAGAGACTGTCTATTAGTCTGAATCTTCTCTTCACGTCGAATATATGTGATTACTGATTTTAAATGGAGCTCACTTTGAATTTAACCCCTCAACAGCGCTATCAGTCTGATTTAGCGCTACCCGGATTTTTTCATGATGAAGCCCAACAGCTGGCGGTTGATAAGCTACAAAATCTTTATGATCGTCTTGTCGACAATGATAAAACAGATGCACGAAAAAGCTTCTGGCGTAAGATCGCTGTCAATACAGGCTTACATAAACCACCTGGTCCGTTAAAAGGGTTATATTTTTGGGGGGGTGTGGGACGAGGCAAGACGTATTTAATGGACAATTTCTACGCAAGTTTGCCCTTCGACAATAAAATGCGGGCGCATTTTCACCGTTTTATGCGACGCATTCATAGCGAACTAAAAGCGCTTTATAAAGAGAAAAACCCATTGCAAATAGTCGCTAAACAGCTGGCAAAGGAAGCGAGAGTGATTTGTTTCGATGAATTTTTTGTCTCCGACATTACCGATGCAATGCTAATTGCCAATCTGTTAAAAGGTTTATTTGAAAACGGTGTCACGCTGGTTGCGACTTCTAATATATTACCCGATAAGCTTTATCAAGATGGCCTGCAACGTGAACGCTTTCTACCGGCGATTGATTTATTAAATATTCATACAGAAGTTGTCAATATCGATGGAGGCCGAGATTATCGGCTGCGTTGTCTGCAACAAGCGGAACTTTATCATTGGCCATTGGATGACGCCGCGGCTAATAGTTTGCTGAATAGTTTAGAGCGGTTAGTCCCAGAAAAAAAGGAAATACGGCAAGACTACACAATAGAAGTTGAAGGTAGACAGATCCTGTGCCGTTATCACGCCGAAGATGTGGTCTGGTTTGAATTCGTTGTTCTTTGCGATGGACCACGTTCTCAAAATGATTACATCGAAATTGCGCGTGAATATCATGCAGTAATTATTAGCAACATTCCTCAACTTACGGAAACTACGGAGGATCAGGCTCGGCGTTTTATCAATTTAGTCGATGAGTTCTACGATCGCAACATCAAACTAATTTTATCTGCGGAGAAGCCTTTAAACGAGCTTTACAAAGGCGCCAAACTGCGTTTCGAATTCGAACGTACGGTCAGTCGATTGTTGGAAATGCAAAGTCATGAGTATCTTGCGAGACAGCATAAAGCTTAACGATAAAAATAAACTTTGAAATAATGGTTAACTTGAAACAAAAGGGTTAAAGGGTAGTGATTCAGCGGTTGTTCCAGGCAATCACATAACCGCCTCGCTCATTTGGTTTACCTATCATTTGCAGTATTTGGTGCAGTGCTTCGTTGCTGGTTGACTGTTCTTTGGAATTGGGTGTTACTTCACCTGCTATCGATAAACCACTTGTCCTTGGTATTTCGATGGTAAGATCAGTGATCAGTGGTTCGGGATCAATATTGGTTAGCTTGCCCTGCACACCTCCGGCACCATTGTCACTTAGGCGAATTTCCAAATCTCCTAAATCGATCCAAGTCCGGCTATTATGAAATTGTGCCTGTCGCCATTTAATGACGCCTTCAATATCGCTAAAACTCCCTTTTTTGAAAACCATTGATTTTATCGTCATATCAGCACTGCCTCCCAAGCGCACTACTAACCAAGGTTCAAGCGTTGCTGCATTGAGAGAAAATTGACCATTATAGAGATGTAACTGCCCGTCGATTAGTGATAAACAGGCGTTCGCTGATAAAATCTGATTACGTAAATGGGTTGTAAACTTGATGCAAGGCGTCAACCAGAGAAAACTAATGGGGTTTAATTGCCACTGAAGTTTGCCTAAAGGAAACGGATTATCGTCAATCAATAATTGATTGTTGAGGATATTCCCTCGCCAAAAACTACCATTAACAGTGGATACCTGCCAGTTAGGCAGGGTCTTCTGCGCAATATGGACAGCCCAACTGGCCGGCATGGTGCTTAGCACCAATACCAGCCAAAAACTAGTAGCAAGGGCAGCCCAGTAGGCTATTTTCACTCTGGAAAAACCATACAGACATTTCCAGAGATGATGCAGTCAAACAACAGTGATAGTGATTAGACGCTATAGTACATATCAAACTCAACAGGATGAGTTGTCATGTCCAGTGTTTCAATTTCTTCTTTTTTGAGTGCGATATAAGCATCAATCATACCATCAGTGAAAACGTCCCCCGCTTTTAAGAAATCGCGATCTTTATCCAGCGCTGAAAGTGCTTCTGCAAATGAAGCGCATACTGTAGGAAATTCGGCTTGTTCTTCAGGAGGCAGATCGTATAAATCTTTATCAGCTGCATCGCCAGGATGAATTTTTTTATTGATGCCATCGAGACCTGCCATCAATAGCGCTGCGAATGCTAGGTAAGGGTTGGCAGTAGGATCTGGGAAACGGGTCTCGATGCGTTTACCTTTTGGCGATGTCACATAAGGAATGCGAATCGATGCAGAGCGGTTACGCGCAGAATAAGCTAGGATGACAGGTGCTTCAAATCCTGGTACCAAGCGTTTGTAAGAGTTAGTAGAGGCGTTACAGAAGGCATTTAGTGCTTTAGCATGCTTGATTATGCCACCGATGTAGTAAAGTGCTGTTTCACTTAAACCCGAGTAACTATCGCCGGCAAACTGATTGGTACCTTCTTTAGAGAAAGATTGATGAACGTGCATGCCATTGCCGTTATCGCCTACCAGTGGTTTCGGCATGAATGTAGCGGTCTTACCGTAAGCATGGGCTACGTTGTGGACGCAGTATTTGAGGATTTGCACTTCATCTGCTTTCTTAGTCAGAGTGTTGGCGCTAACACCAATTTCACACTGGCCTGCGGTACCAACTTCGTGATGGTGAACTTCGACTTTTAGCCCCATTTGTTCCATTGCAGTACACATGGCTGAGCGAATATCGTGCAGTGAATCGACTGGTGGCACCGGAAAGTAACCGCCTTTAATGCCAGGCCGATGCCCCATGTTGCCTTCTTCGTATTTGTGTCCGGATGACCAAGCTGCCTCTTCAGAGTTAATTTTGTAGAACGCTCCAGACATATCGGCACCCCACTTTATATCGTCAAATACAAAGAATTCGGGTTCGGGACCAAACATGGCAGAATCCCCATAACCTGTAGACTTTAGATACTCTTCGGCCTTCTGAGCAACGGAACGAGGATCGCGCTCATAACTTTCGCCTGTGGATGGCTCGACGATATTACAACGCAGAATAACCGTAACTTCATCGGTAAAGGGATCTAATATGGCGGTGTCGTCATCCGGTTTTAATATCATGTCTGATTCGTTGATACCCTTCCAACCTGCAATAGAAGATCCATCGAACATTTTGCCTTCTTCAAAAAACTCTGAATCGACTTCTGTCGCAGGAATGCTAACGTGTTGTTCTTTTCCTTTGGTGTCAGTAAAGCGCAAATCTACCCACTTTACTTCGTTTTCCTTGATTAATTTTACAGTTTTTGCTGGCATTTTAGCTCCCCGACATAGCTGAAAGTTGAGTTTGTTGAATTTCAGATTTATTTATAACTGATAACTTATTGATTAGCAAATTGGCTGACAAGCCGATGTAGTTGTCGCCTTTATTTAGCAATCAATCAATATCAAAACTTAGTAGGCATACAGTACTATGTAGCTATTGTAATATATGGTTACTGCTTGATTTTTGTTTCCAGATCGGCAAGTTGTGCCTCTAGATCCTGCAGTTTTTCGCGAGTGCGAAGTAATACGGCGGCTTGAGCATCAAATTCTTCTCGAGAGACAAGATTGAGTTTGCGCAATAATGATTCCAATAACGAACGCATTTGGCTCTGATCAAGTTTTTCGGCATCACTGCCAGTTCTGGTGGTAGCAGTTGTACCGGCAAATTGGCGCACGAAGTCATCAATCAATTGTTTTGGCGAGTAATTTTTCATGCTAAAAATCTCAATTATTTTGTGTTTTTCTTCAACCTGGTTCAATAGAATATAGGTGGCGACTGACGGCAATCCAAGCGCCTAACCAGCCCAGGAATCCCGATCCTAGGATCACGCCGATAATCAACTGTATATCGAGGCCCGACAATTGGTAACTGCTTTGATAAAGAGAAGCCAATCGCGATACCGGACCGGATAACCAGTAGCTGAGGATAGTTAATAGTACAGTGGCCAAAATACCGCCGCCAACACCATACCACCAGCCGGTGTAAAGGAAAGGTCGTCGCACAAAGGCGTTAGTGCCACCAACCAACTTAACGATAACTATTTCATCGCGCCGGTTTTCAATGGCAAGGCGGATAGTATTACCGACAATTAATAACACGCCTACACCCAAAAGGCATGCTAGCGAGAGTACGATTCGCCGCGCCAGATCCACAATTTCATGTAGACGTTTCAGCCAACCCATATCCAGTTGAACGTGATCGACCAGTGGTTCCCGAGCAATCCTTCCCTGTAATACCGAAAGCTTTTCGGGGTTGTCGATTCTTGGTTGAGGGTACAGTACGATAACGGCCGGCAGCGGATTATCATCAAGTATATTTAATACATCACCTAATCCTGAATAGCGCTGGAATTCAGCCAGCGCTTGTTCGGCATTAATTAATTCGGCGTTTTCAATTTCGTCATAGTCAAGAAGTGTTGAAAATAATGCATCAATGGCGACTGGTTGGGCTTGCTGTTGTAAAAAGACTGAAATTTGGGCATTGTCGCGCCAGCCTTGACCTAATTTTTGTATATTTTCCAATGACAAAAATAGCGCTGTCGGCAATGCTAAAGCAATAGCGATAACCAGCCAAGTTAGCAAGCTCTGCAATGGGGTTTTTAGTAATCGCGACAGACTGTCCAATGACAATGATTTGTGATTTGCAAACCAGTGCTTGCTTAAGCCAAGAAGGGTCGTTTGACTGTGGTAGACGCCTTTGCCTTTGCTTTTGCTTTTTGGCAGATTAACTTTCGGCATAAGTTATACCGTCTTCTACCAGGCGTCCAGCGGACAAAGTTAATATCCGCCTGTGCAGTTGATTGATCAAGGAGATATCATGGCTGGCTATTAACACAGTAACGCCCACATTATTGAAGTCCTCGAATAGCTGCATGACTTCTGCAGATAGTTCCGGATCCAGGTTGCCCGTGGGCTCATCGGCCAACAAAATTTTCGGTTTATTAACCACCGCCCTAGCAATACCGACGCGCTGTTGTTCACCCCCTGATAAAGTGACGGGGTTGTCCTTTTCTTTATGTAACAATCCCACCTTTTCCAAAGCGGCGCGCACTCGTCGGCCTTGCTCTCTGGGTCTAATGCCAGCGACTTGCAAGGGTAACGCTACGTTATCGAAAACCGTACGATCGTGGAGCAGTTGATGATTCTGAAATACTACGCCGATTTGCCGTCGGAGATAGGGTATTTGATAGTTGCGAATGCGGGCAAGCTGCTTGTTGCCAATCAATATCTGCCCTCGAGAGGGGCGCTCCATTAACATCATTAGTTTCAGCAAAGTGCTTTTGCCAGCTCCAGAATGCCCGGTGAGAAAAGCCAGTTCACCGGCCTGCAACTCAAAACTGACGCCTAAAAGCGCGTCGTGCCCTTCACTGTAACGTTTACTAACGTTATCAAAGCAAATCATCTAAATAAAACTGTGGTAGCTGTGTTAGATATGATTTAATCATCTATCTAATTTGTACATTTAGTCTAATTACCAAATAATGCTTCGACGAAGTCATCCGCTAAAAAAGGCTGTAAATCATCGATACCTTCACCAACGCCAATGAATCTAATCGGCAATTTGAAACGCTCGGTTAGGGCAAAAATCACACCGCCTTTGGCCGTGCCATCCAACTTGGTCAAAGCGATGCCGGTTATCTCCATTACTTCATTGAATTGTTGGGTTTGTACTATGGCGTTTTGACCAGTGCCTGCATCCAGAACAAGCAGTATTTCATGAGGAGCAGATTGATCGAGTTTGGACATGACTCGCTTGATCTTGGCTAATTCTTCCATTAGATGGCTTTTATTTTGCAGACGGCCGGCTGTATCCGCAATGACGACATCGATCCCACGTGCCTTGGCCGATTCAATCGCGTCAAAAATAACGGAAGCACTATCGGCGCCTGTGTGCTGCGATATGACGGGAATGTGATTGCGTTCCCCCCAAATTTGTAGTTGTTCGGTAGCAGCGGCACGAAAGGTATCGCCCGCGGCCAACATGACAGTTTTATTCTCTTGTTGCAAGCGTTTTGCCAACTTGCCGATGGTTGTTGTCTTGCCGACACCGTTGACGCCGACGACTAATATCACATAAGGTGATTTAGCATTGTCCACTGTGAGAGGCGCCTCGGCGTCTCTAAGGATTTCGGCCAAGTAGCGCTTTAAAATCTGATAAAGTGCCTCGCCATTACCCAGCTGATTGCGCTTCAATTGGTTGGTTAAGTGATCAATGATT